>JAMCWO010000036.1 GCA_023481165.1 Planctomycetota bacterium
GAGGAGCAGATGTACGTGGTTCTTCAGCTTCCCTCCACAGTCGGGCGCAACTCCTTCGAATTGACCATCACCCCGAGAAAAGAGCCGGGTGAGGTCGTCGCCGCGCAGCGTTTCGTCTGGCCCCTCGGCACCACTATGGATGCTGTCCGTTTCTCACCCAAGGAAATCGCCGCGCACACGGGTCCGGGAGAATACAGCGTCAATTTCCATCTCCGGGGCCAACGGGCGATGCGACACCGATTCACGATCGAGTAGCTTATGACGTGTATACTCCAGAAAGTAGAGAGCAGAAAGTAGAGAGGTGACACTATGAGAAGCCTGGTAACAGGGGTGAGTCTTCTGTTGGTCGCCGGGATGTGCCTGTCTTCTGCCCAGGGGCAAACGCAGGTAGGAGCTGGTGGACCAGACCGTCCGACAGGTGAAACAAAGCCGCAGGTGGAGCTCGGGAAGATGAGCACTTTCGCCTGCCCGAGGCATCCCGAGGCCAAAGCAACCTGGCCCGCGCGCTGCCCGATATGCGGGACTCAGATGCGAAGGCCGTCATCCGTCGGCAGGGAAGGTATGGCGGCGGAGATGAGGATGCGGCACGAAATGATAATGAACACTCCCATCCACCTGTATGATCCCGAGGCGATCCTGGGCTCGCGGAAGATACTGGACCTCTCGGAGCAGCAGGTCCAGGAGCTGCGCAAGACCGCCAGGAAGGCGCGACAAGAGTCCATGTCGGTGCTGACCGAGGCCCAGCGTCGCCGTCTCCAGCCACTGGAACGGAAAGCGGGCGGTCCCTCCACGAGAGCCTGGCCCCGGCGTGAAATGACGGAGCCCGGATGGTACGGCCGGGAGCGGATGGACGATTGGAGACGAGGCGAAAGACCCTCGTGGGGCGGTGCCGGCACGTCCATGTCCCGGTCAACGTGGGCCGCGAGAAACCGCCGAATGATCCCGTTTCATGGGAACTGGCTCGACCCCGATCTGGTCCTGATGCTGAAGAACCGGCTCGATCTGAGCGACGCCCAAGTGAGCAAGCTCAAGACGGTCGTCCGGGTCTTCGGCTGGCATACACGGATGATCTTGACCGACCGCCAGCTCGCCCGGCTGCGAACGTTCGCACGGGGTTGGTGGGCCCGGTCCGACATGGCCGGCAGGCCGTGGGAGCCGACGGGCGTTCAAACAGGGCCCCGGAGAGACCCACCCGCCTCCACCCAGGACAGCCGCGATGCGTACTTGTATTATCCTGGGTCGGCCCGCGCAAGACTCATGGATGAAGATGAGGGTTTCGGTGATGAAGGCTTCGGCGACGATGAAGGCTTCGATGGGGACGAGGGCTTCGGGGACGAAGGATTCGGGTTCGGACTTGGGGAAGGCTTCGGTGACGACGAAGGCTTCGACGAAGACGAGGGCTTCGGAGACGAGGGATTTGGGTTCGGCGGCCCTTTCGGTTATGAGGGGTTCGGTGGAGAGGAGGGATTCCCGGAAGAAGGGTTCGGCGAAGAGGAAGGCTTCGGTCGCCCCGAAGGCTTCGGGGGCGAGGAGGGCTTTCGCGACGGCGAAAGGTTCGGTGGCGGCGAGCGGTTCGAAGGGGGATTTCGCAGATGATCGACCCGGCCGGTGATTGGCATAGGGTGTAGGCGGACGGCGCTCTTCCTTGACCGTGCCTGCTGCTCTCGTCAGATATGTGATCGAGAGGAAAATTATGGACGGAAGGACTGGTCCCGGAGGGCAGGGGCAAGGTCAGGGAAGAGGTCCGCAGCGTCCCTCTTTTCCTTGGACGCTGATCCTCTGGCTGCTCTTGCTCTTTTTTCTTCTGGGCCCCTGGATCTCCAGCCTGTTCCGCAGCAAAGAAGTCGAGATCAGCTACAGTGCTTTCCGCCGCCAACTGGAGGCCGGCAACGTCCAGCAGGTCATGGTGCGAGGGGAGAAGATCACGGGGCAGCTCAAGAAACCGGCGTCAGAGCAGGCCGCGGCCGGCAAGACCACCACGTACACGGAGTTCTTCACCTACGTGCCGTCCTTTGGCGATTCGCAGCTTCTCTCTCTGCTGGAAGCCCAGAAGGTCAGCATCGTCACGAAACCGCAGAGAAACATGTCCTGGTGGACGGACATTCTCGTAGGCCTGCTCCCATTTCTGATCCTGATCGCTCTTGCAGTCTGGGTGCTCCGCAGAGGAGGGCTGGGAGGCTCCCAGGGGATCTTCTCCTTTCTGGGTAGCCGGGCCCATCTGTATGAACAGCGGAAGGAGAGGACGACCTTCAAGGACGTGGCGGGCGCCCGGGGGGCCAAGATCGAGCTCCAGGAGATCATTGATTATCTCCGCGATCCGGCGCGCATTCAGCGTCTGGGCGGCAAAGCGCCCAAGGGCGTTCTGCTCGTGGGACCGCCGGGGACCGGCAAGACCCTGTTGGCCCGGGCGGTGGCGGGAGAGGCTAACGTACCGTTTCTGAGCATCACGGGCTCCGACTTTGTGGAGATGTTTGTCGGCGTAGGCGCCTCGCGGGTGCGCAGCTTGTTCGCGGACGCCAAGAAGATGGCGCCAGTTATCATCTTCATTGACGAACTCGACTCCGTTGGGCACAGGCGGGGCATCGGTGTCGGGGGTGGACAGGACGAGCGGGAGCATACCCTGAACCAGTTGCTCTCCGAAATGGATGGCTTTGAACCCAATGAGCATGTGGTCGTGATGGCGGCGACCAACCGCCCGGACGTTCTCGATCCCGCCCTGTTGCGGCCCGGCCGCTTCGACCGTCGCATCACCGTTGATTTGCCGACCTTGAAGGATCGCGTGGAAATTCTCAAGATTCATGCCCGGGACAAACCCCTCTCGCCGGACGTGGACCTGGAGGAGGTGGCGCGGGGCACGCCGGGATTCAGCGGGGCGGACTTGGAGAACCTGCTCAATGAGGCGGCCATTCTCGCGGCCCGTCGCAATCAGGATACCATCGATCGGAAAGATATCGATGACTCGATCGACACCATCCTGATGGGCCTGGAGCGGGAAAATATCGCCATCACGAATCAGGAGCGGAGACTCGTGGCCTATCACGAGGGAGGCCACGCCGTCGTCGCCGCGGTGCTGCCCAACACCGACCCCATCCACAAGGTCACGATCGTGCCGCGCGGGCGGGCGATGGGAGTGACACAGCAGCTCCCGGAGAAAGAGAAATACATATACCCCGAGGACTTCCTGCTCAATCGTTTGGCTGTCATGATGGGAGGGCGGGCCGCGGAGCAAGTGGTGGAGGGAGTGGCGACCAGTGGAGCCGCGGATGATCTCAAGCAAGCCACCGTGCTGGCCCGGCGGATGGTGGTGGAGTGGGGTATGGGCGAGAGCCTCGGAGAGATGGCGGTGGGAGAGGGTCAGGAAGGTGTCTTGCCGGGTGCGGAAATACCCCCGCGGCCGGAATACAGCGAAGAGACCGCCAGGGAGATCGATGAGGAGATCAAGAAGATTCTCCGGGAAGCCTATAACCGTGCCGTCGAGGTGCTCCAGGAACACCGGGAGGGGCTCGACCGGGTCGCGCAAGACCTCCTGGAGAAAGAAGAAGTGACGGGCAAGGAAGTGCTGGAGATCATCGGGGTAAAGAAGGACCAGACACCGGCAGAGGAACTTGCTTCACAATCCGTCTCTGGTTGAGAAGAACCGTCCCGCCATTTCGCCGTACGACAATTCCATAGAGACATGACTGAAAGGAAGATCAATGGACGGAAGAACTGGTCCCGGAAGGCAGGGGCAAGATCCCGGAGAGAACCCGCAAAAGCCCACTTCGCATTGGACGATCATTCTATGGCTTTTCATTCTGTTTATCCTCCTCGGTCCCTGGATCTCCAGCCTGCTCAGCACCGGCAAGGCCACGCAGATCAGCTACACCGATTTCCGCAGCCAACTGGAGGCCGGCAACGTGCAGAAGGTCACGGTGCAGGGAGAGAAGATCTCCGGGCAGTTCAAAAAACCGGTCCCAGAGCCGACGGCGACGAACACGACAGCCGCCTACGCAGAGTTTTTTACCTATTTGCCCTCTTTCGGGGATCCCCAGCTTTTCGCCCTGCTGCAAGCCCAGAAAGTGGATGTCGTCACGCTGCCCAAGAAGGATGTGTCCTGGTGGGGAGAGATTCTGTCGGGCTTGCTTCCTTTTCTAATCCTCATCGGAGTTGGCGCCTTCCTGTTGCGAAGAAGAGGTTTAGGAGGCCCACAGGGTATCTTCTCCTTTGCCAGCAACCGTGCCCATTTGTACCAACAGGGGAAAGAGAGAACGACCTTCCAGGATGTGGCCGGGGCCCACGGAGCCAAGATCGAATTGCAGGAAATCATCGAGTACCTCCGGGATCCCGCCCGCATTCAGCGGCTGGGTGGCAAAGCCCCCAAGGGCGTGCTGCTGGTCGGACCGCCCGGAACCGGCAAGACGCTGCTGGCCCGGGCGGTGGCCGGCGAGGCGAATGTGCCCTTTCTGAGCATCACCGGCTCCGACTTTGTGGAGATGTTTGTCGGCGTAGGCGCCTCGCGGGTGCGCAGCATGTTTGCGGAGGCCAAGAAGATGGCGCCGGTCATTGTTTTCATCGATGAGCTCGACTCCGTCGGGCACAAGCGCGGCATCAGTATCGGCGGTGGGCAGGATGAGCGGGAACACACGCTCAATCAGCTCCTCTCCGAGATGGACGGTTTCGAGCTGAACGAGCATGTCGTCGTAATGGCGGCCACGAATCGACCCGATGTCCTCGACGCCGCCTTGTTGCGGCCCGGCCGCTTCGACCGCCATATCACCGTGGACTTGCCTAGCCTGAAAGACCGGGTGGAGATCCTCAAGATTCATGCCCGGGGTAAGCCCCTCTCCGACGGCGTGGACTTGGAGGACGTGGCCCGCGGGACACCGGGCTTCAGCGGCGCGGACCTGGAGAACCTTCTTAATGAGGCGGCCATTCTCGCCGCGCGTCGAAATAAGGACCGGATCGATCCCAAGGACATCGACGATGCCATCGATACGCTCCTGATGGGTCTGGAGCGGGAGAATATGGCGGTAACCAGTCAGGAACGCCGACTCGTGGCCTATCACGAAGGAGGTCACGCCGTGGTCGCGGCCGTATTGCCCAATACCGACCCTATCCACAAGGTGACGATCGTGCCGCGTGGCCAGGCGATGGGAGTCACCCAGCAGGTCCCGGAACGAGAGACCTACATCTATCCCAAGGAGTACCTGCTCAATCGCATGGCCGTCATGATGGGGGGACGGGCGGCCGAGCAGGTCGTCGCGGGGTTGGTGACCAGCGGCGCCGCCAGCGACCTCCGGCAGGCCACCGCCCTGGCGCGGCGCATGGTGCTCCAGTGGGGCATGGGCGAGAGTCTGGGAGAGATGGCCATAGCAGACAGTCAGGAAAATGCCTACCTGGGTTACGCGATCCAGCGGCCGGAATACAGCGAGGAGACCGCGAAGGAGGTTGATGAGGAGATCAAGAAGATCCTCAAGCAGGCCTACAACCGCGCCGTCGAGGTTCTGCAGGAGCACCGCGATGGGCTCGACCGAGTCGCGCAGGATCTTCTGGAGAAAGAAGAAGTCACAGGCAAAGAGGTGATGGAATTGGTCGGCGTGAAGAAACTACCCTTGGCGGTGGATGAATCGGTTCCGCAGGGAGAGTCATGAGCAAGAGTACACACGTCTGCAACCAGGTCTACAGCCTCCTGCCCGCCGAGATCGAGGGGTTCGATGCCCTAGCGGAGCTGGCCCTGGACATGCGCTGGTCGTGGAATCATGCGGCCGACGAACTGTGGCGGCAGCTCGACCCCGATTTGTGGGGACTGACGCATAATCCCTGGGGTGTCTTGCAGACAGTCTCGCGGGACCGGCTTCAGCACATGTTGGCCGATCCTGTTTTCCACAAGAACGTGGATGCCCTCGTACAGGCCAAGAACGACGCCGCGGCGGCCCCGGCCTGGTTCCAACAGTATCACGCTCAGGAGCCGCTGTCTTGCGTTGCCTATTTCAGCATGGAATTCATGCTGAGTGAAGCCCTGCCGATCTACTCGGGAGGACTGGGTAACGTAGCCGGGGATCAACTCAAGGCCGCCAGCGATCTGGGCGTGCCGGTGTGCGGGGTGGGATTGCTCTACCAGCAAGGCTACTTTCGCCAAGCCATCGACAAAGATGGAGCCCAGCAGGCCCTCTTCCCGTATAACGATCCTGGCCAGTTGCCGATTACGCCACTGCGCCGCTCCAACGGGGACTGGCTGCGGCTGGAGGTTGCCTTGCCTGGTTACTCGGTCTGGCTGCGGGCCTGGCAGGTCCAGGTGGGCCGGACGAGGCTCTACCTGTTGGACAGCAATGATGCGGCGAATCCTCCCATCCATCGAGGAATCACCAGCGAACTGTACGGTGGCGGGCCGGAGCTACGCCTCCAGCAGGAGTTGCTGCTCGGGATTGGCGGTTGGCGGTTGCTCACCGCGCTCGGCATCCATCCAGAAGTCTGCCATCTGAACGAGGGACACGCGGCCTTTGCCGTGTTGGAGCGTGCGCGGACCTTTATGGAGGAGACAGGGCGGCCCTTCGACGTCGCGTTGACCAGCACGCGCGCCGGCAA
Organism: Planctomycetota bacterium; assembly: GCA_023481165.1. Lineage (GTDB taxonomy): Bacteria > Planctomycetota > Phycisphaerae > Sedimentisphaerales > Anaerobacaceae > PLanc-01. The sequence goes on from JAMCWO010000036.1 coordinate 6,565, forward strand.
CCTCTTTAGCACCCACACGGCCGTAGCGGCCGGCTTCGACCGTTTCACGCCGGCGCTTGTCGAGCAGTACCTCGGCAGGTATGCCCAAGAGAAGCTGGGCATTTCGCTCCGCGATCTACTGGCGCTGGGCCGCCAGAATCCGGACGACTCATCGGAGACTTTCAACATGGCCTATCTGGCCATCCGGGGCAGCGGAGCCATCAACGGTGTCAGCCGCTTGCACGCGAGCGTGAGCCGACACCTTTTTGCGCCTCTATTCCCGCGTTGGCCGGTGCGCGAAGTGCCTGTGACTCATGTGACCAACGGTGTTCACGTGCCAAGCTGGGACTCCGCGGCCGCCGACGACCTGTGGACGCAAGCGGCGGGGAAGGATCGCTGGCTCAGGACGACGGAGACCCTGGAACAGGATATTCGCCGTGTCAGTGACGCCAGGCTCTGGCAATTCCGCACCGTGGCCAGTACGTCTTTTGTCGAATACGCGCGTCGGCATCTGGCCCGGCAATTGACTGCCGCCGGCGCGTCGCCCGAAGTGATCGACGAAGCCAAACACCTGTTCGATCCGAACACGCTGATCTTGGGCTTTGCCCGCCGCTTCGCCACCTACAAGAGACCGAACCTGCTGCTGCACGACCCTGAGCGGCTGTTGCGTCTGTTGACCAATCCCGAACGTCCTGTGCAATTGGTCCTGGCCGGCAAGGCTCACCCGGCGGATCAGGCGGGACAGACTCTGATTCAGGAGTGGATACGCTTCATTCGCCGGCCCGACGTTCGCCCCCACGCGATCTTCCTCAGCGACTATGACATGCTTCTGACCGAGCATCTCGTGCAAGGAGTGGATGTCTGGCTCAATACACCACGGCGACCATGGGAGGCCTGTGGGACGAGCGGCATGAAGGTGCTAGTCAACGGGGGCATCAATATCTCGGAACTGGATGGCTGGTGGGCGGAAGCCTATACGCCGAAAGTAGGATGGGCCTTGGGCGATGGACAGGAACACAACGACGATCCGGTGTGGGACGCGGCCGAAGCGGAAGCACTCTACCGGCTGCTCGAACAGGAGGTGGTCCCCGAGTTCTACACCCGGGACGTGGAAGGTATCCCCAGGGCTTGGGTCACACGCATGCGGGAGAGCATGGCACGATTGGCACCGCGCTTTTCCGCCAACCGCACCGTGCGCGAATACACTGAGCAGCACTACCTCCCTGCTGCCGCCCTGTATCGCAGGCGTGCTGCGGATCAGGGTGCGGTGGGCAGGCAGGTGGTCGATTGGCAGCGTGCCTTGGAACAGCACTGGGGAACGCTCCGGTTCGGCCAAGCAACGGTCCAGACCCAAGGTGAGCAGCACATGTTCGAGGTTGAGGTCTATCTCAATCACTTGGACCCCAAGGCCGTGCGAGTCGAACTCTATGCTGATGAAATTGGGGGCGGCGATTCCGTGCGGCAGAAGATGACGCCTGTTCGCCCGCTGGCTGGCGCGGCGGGCGGTTACATTTATGGCGCGGCTGTGCCTGCGGACCGCCCGCCAGCAGACTACACAGCGCGAGTGATACCCCACTACAACAGTGTGGCGATCCCACTGGAGAACGCACGAATCCTGTGGCAGCGATAATCCTATGACATCTATCAGGGAAGCATTCGGACAGAGCCCGGGGACGTTCATTTGCGCGGCGTTGGTATGCTTGGCCTTACAGGGATGTGTTTTGGCGCCTCCGGACACAGTACAGGAACGACGCCGGCTGGAACAGCATTCTCAGTTCCTGCCTCCCTTGGAGAAAAGGGAATTGCCGCCGCTTCTGTCGCCGGCGTCCTGGCAGGACGTGCTTCGTCAAGCCTTTCTCACCAATGGGGAATTAGAGTCCGCCTGGTTTGAATGGAACGCCGCGCTGGCGCGGATCGATCAGGCAGCCTCCTGGCCCAATAGCAGCCTCATGGTCGGCTACACCTACATGTTCTCGGGTGGGAACATAAAGGCCTGGGATCGCAGCACTTTTACATTTCAGCCCGATCCTTCCATGAACCTGCAACTGCCGATCAAACCTGCGCGGGCCGGGAGGGTCGCTCTGCAAGACGCCCGCGCGGCGGGGTATCGCTTCCTATCGCTCAAGTTCGACCTTCAGCGTCGGGTTCTGAATGCCTATTACGATCTGGCTCTCGTGGAGGAGCGCATCCGCATCCAACGGGAGAACGTGAGACTGCTCCAGCAAGTATCGGAATCTGCCCGTGCTCGGGTGGAGGCGGGCGCTCCGCAGCAAGATCTGCTCAAGGCGCAGATCGAGTACCACCTCGCGGAGAATGATCTGCGAAACATGGAGGCCCAGAGCCGCTCGGCGCGGGCGACGCTCAACGGGATGCTGTCGCGAGCCCCGGAAGCCTCGCTTGAGTTGCCGCCGGCCTTGCCCGCCCCGCGACCTGTGCCGGCCGATGACGCTCGGCTGGTCGCGATGGGCGTGGCGCAGAACCCGGAATTGGCGGCACTGGCCGCACAGGTGGTCGGGCGACAGGATGCGGTGGAACTGGCTCGCCTGCGCTACCTCCCGGACATCAATCCCAGCTTTGCTTTTACCGGCACGCTTTCGCAGGCCGTGGGGGCAGCGGTGATGCCTCCGACGAACCTGCCCGCCATAAAGGGCGCCATCGTCGAATCTCAGGCGATGCTCCGCTCCGCACAGGCGACCAGCCGCCAGACCGGCCGTGACCGCGCTGCCAGCTTCGTGGCGGCACTATACTTCATGCGGAACGCCGAGCAGCAGGTGGAGCTCTTTCAGAATCCTATCCTGCCGCTGGCTGAGCAGGCGATGGACAGCTCACGGTCAGCCTATGCGGCGGGAACGGTGAGCTACTCGGACTTGATCGACAGTCAGCGAACGCTCTTGAATGTGCGGCTGATGCTCGCACAGGTCCGCATTGAGCGAGAGAAACGTCTGGCGGAACTGGAGTCGTTGGCGGGGACGGGCATCGAGACCTTGGCGGGAAATCACCCAGCCACCGTCGCCCCGGTGACGAGGCCGGCGTCGCAGCCGGCAGCATCACCCTCGCGCGACTCGGCTGCAAGTGAGGACACAACACCATGATTCATCGCAGACTACCAATACGGGTCATGGTCGCGGCAATCTTGGTGCTGAGCGCCGAGGGCAGGGTTGCCCTCATGGCCAGCGGCCAGGCGACCTCCGCTCCTGCCGGCGCCCGCGCCGATGGCCAGGACCAGCATGCTCAGCGCCAAAGCGACGGGGACATGGCATCCATGCCGGGAATGGAAATGCCGGGCACGAAGATGCCGGGCGTGGAAACGCCTCCGTCGACGCCAGCCGCACCCGAAGGCTTGAGCGCGGTTTCCATTGGTCCGGCGATCCAGCAGCGCATCGGCGTCACGTTGGGCCGAGCGCAGGTCACACCCCTGGTCATGCGGATTCGCACTGTGGGCATCGTTAAACCCAACGAAACCACGTTGGCCCACGTTCATCTCAAGACGGAGGGCTGGGTCACCAAGCTTTTCGTTTCCTTCACCGGCCAGAAGGTCAAGGCCGGTGATCCATTGCTGGCGATCTACAGCCCGGCCTTCTTCGGGGCCCAGCGGGAATTCCTGGTTGCTCTGCAGGCGGCCAAGGTCACGCCATCGCCCGATCAGCAGACCGTGGTGGACGCGGCCCGGCTGCGACTGGAACTGTGGGGCGTGCCCAAAGAGGAAATTGAGTCGCTGGAGAAGACCGGCAAGGCGTTGACCACCCTTACGCTCCGCAGCCCAATCGGCGGCACAGTACTGGAGAAGAAGGCGTTCGAGGGGCAATACGTCACGCCGCAGGACGAATTGTACCTGGTGGCGGACCTTTCCACCGTCTGGGTGCAGGCCAAGGTCTACGAGTACGAACTGCCTCACATCGAGTTGAACATGGCGGTGGCGGTGATATTGCCGGCGTTTCCTGGCCGGGAACTTGGGGGAAAGGTTGCGTTCATCGACCCCACGGTGGAGGAACCGTCCCGCACCGTCGGAGTCCGTATTGAGCTACCCAACGACCAGAACCAGCTCAAGCCGGGCATGTTCGCCAACATCCTCATCAGCCACACGATGGGCCAGGGCTTGACGGTGCCGTCCTCGGCCGTGATCCGCACGGGTCGGCGTAATATCGTCTATCGCGTCGAGGGCCAGGATCGCTTTGTACCCCTGCTGGTGGTCGTCAGCCCATCCCAATTCGAGGACCGATTCCAGGTGCTACAGGGCTTGAAGGCCGGTGACATGGTGGTCACATCCGCCAACTTCCTGATCGACTCCGAGAGTCGCCTGCGGGCGGGCGAATCCGGCATGGCTGGCATGCCCGGCATGGAGGGCATGCAGATGGGGTCCGCCAAACCTGGGTCGGCAACGAAGTCGGGGCCGCCCGCAAAGGAAGCTGCACCAGCCAATAAGGGCAAGTCTCCTTGACGTAAACGTTCTTCCAGCAGCAGCGGGGCAATCATGATTGCCAGGATCATCGCATATTCGGCTCGGAATCCGTTCCTCATCCTGCTGCTGATCGCGTGCATCATCGGCGGCGGGCTGTGGGCGATCTACCACACGCCGCTGGACGCGATCCCCGATCTCTCCGATGTGCAGGTCATTGTTTACACCAACTGGGAGGACCGCAGTCCCAGCATCGTTGAGGATCAGGTCACGTATCCCATCGTGACGCAGCTCCTATCGGCCCCAAGAGTCAAAGCGGTTCGGGCCAACAGCTTCTACGGGTCCTCGCTGATCTATGTGATCTTCGAAGATGGCACCGATCTCTACTGGGCCCGCAGTCGCGTGCTGGAGTATCTCAGCGGCATGGCCGGCAAGCTGCCACCGGGCGTTTCCCCACAACTGGGGCCGGATGCCACCGGCGTCGGCTGGGCGCTGGAATACGCGCTGGTGGACACGACGGGCAGGCATTCACTGGCTCAATTGCGCACCTTGCAGGACTGGCAGGTCCAGTACCAGCTTCGCTCGGTCCCTGGAGTGGCCGAGGTGACAGCGGTGGGCGCGTTCGTCAGACAGTACCAGGTCGTGCTCGACCCGGACAAGCTGCTGGCCTATGGCATTGCGATCAACAAGGTTGTCGAACAGGTGCGGCGCGGCAATGAGGAGGTGGGCGGCGGTGTGCTGGAATTGACGGGTCGGGAATACATGGTCAGAGGGCGAGGCTATTTCCGGGACTCAGCAGACATAGAAGATGTCGCCGTCGGCGCTCAAAACGATGGAACACCCATTCGCGTCAGGGACGTCGGCTGGGTCCAGGTTGGACCGGACATTCGCCGCGGCGTCGTGGATTATAATGGCGAAGGCGACGCGGCTGGAGGAATTGTCGTTGTGCGTTTCGGAGAGAGCACCTACGACGTTCTTCAGCGGGTCAAGCAGACCATCACCGATACGGTGCAGCCGTCATTACCGCAGGGTGTTGAACTGAAGATAACCTACGACCGTTCCGAGCTGATCCGGCATTCGGTCCAAACCCTACGCAGCAAGCTGATCGAGGAGAGTATCATTGTCAGCCTGGTATGCATCGTTTTTTTGTTTCACTTCCGCAGCGCTTTGGTGGCCATCATCATCCTGCCATTAGCCGTGTTGCTGGCGCTATTGGCGATGCGATTGATCGGGCTGACGAGCAACATCATGAGCCTGGGCGGCATTGCCATTGCTATCGGCGCGATGGTCGATGCGGCCATCGTCATGATTGAAAATGCCCACAAACACCTTGAACACGAACAGGCTAAACCCCTCGATCAGCGCCGGCCCCGTCTGGATGTGCTCATCGAAGCGGGCTCGGAAGTGGGACCGTCGCTGTTCTTCTCCCTGCTGGTGATTGCGGTGAGCTTCCTGCCGGTGTTCGTGTTGCAGGAGCAGGAAGGACGCCTTTTCAAACCGCTGGCCTATACCAAGACGTTCTCGATGCTGTTTGCGGCATTGCTATCCATAACCGTAGCACCCCTTTTAATGCGGCTATTGATCCGAGGGCGCATCCCGCCGGAGAACCGCAATCCGATCAACCGTCTTCTGATCTGGGCCTATAGACCGGCCGCCAGGGCTTCCTTGCGGTTCAGATATGTGGTGATCATCGTAGCGGTCCTGGCGATTGTCTCCATTGTGCCGATCTACCAGCGACTGGGCAGTGAGTTCATGCCGCCGCTGTGGGAGGAGAGCATTCTCTACATGCCCAGCACTCTGCCCGGGGCGTCGATCCAGACGATGAAAGAGGCGATTCAGGAGCAGGACAGGATTCTGATAACCTTTCCGGAGGTCACCACGGTGTTTGCCAAAGCTGGCCGTGCGGAAACGGCTACTGACCCAGCGCCACTGGAGATGGTCGAGACGGTAATCAACCTCAAGCCGCAGGACCAGTGGCGCAAGGGAACAACCCCTGACAAGCTCATCGCGGAAATGGATACCGCTTTGAATCAGAAGATGGTGGGGTTTACGAACAGTTGGACCATGCCCGTCAAGGGACGGATAGATATGCTCTCGACGGGCATCCGCACGCCTGTAGGCGTGAAAGTCTTTGGCCCGGACCTCAATACCCTGGGCACCATTCTCCTGGATGTCCAAAGGGCCGTCAGCACGGTGCCCGGCACCCGGTCAGCCTTCGCCGATCGCGTCAACCAGGGTTACTATTTGGACTTTGACATAAGGCGGGATGCGATTGCCAGGTACGCCTTATCAGTGGAAGATGTGGCGGACGTGATTCAAACCGCCGTGGGCGGAAGCAACATCACTCAAACCATCGAAGGCCGCCAGCGATTTCCTGTGAATGTCCGGTATGCCCGCGAGCTTCGAGATGACCTGCCCAGCCTCAGACGTGTTCTGGTGGGGACACCGTCAGGCGCCCAGGTGCCTCTGGAAGAACTGGCCGATCTGAACTTCATAGATGGTCCGGGCCAGATAAAGAGTGAAGAGGCACAACTCGTTGGTTACGTCTATGTCGACATGGCCGGCCGCGACCTAGGCAGTTACATGGCCGATGCCATAAGGGTGGTGAAACAATCCGTGAAGCTGCCACCCGGTTACGTACTGCAATGGAGCGGCTCGTTCGAGGGTCTTCAGCGCTCCACTCGGATGCTGACTTACGTCATACCCATCACACTCGCGATTATTTCCGTGCTGCTGTACCTGAATACTCGGTCGCTGGCTAAGGTGCTGATCGTCCTGGTCGCCGTGCCGTTCTCACTCGTAGGCGCGTTTCTGCTGCTTTGGATACTGGGCTATCAACTCAGCGTGGCGGTCTGGGTGGGCATTATCGCCTTGGCCGGCGTGGACGCCGAGACGGGCATGATCATGCTGCTGTACCTGGACAACTCCTACAGTCGCTGGAAACGCGAGGGCCGCATGAAGAACAAGACCGACCTCCGCGACGCGGTGATGGAAGGCGCCGTGCAGCGTGTTCGACCGAAGATGATGACGGTCATGGCAATTCTCATGGGCTTGCTGCCGATCATGTGGTCCAGCGGCACGGGGGCCGACGTGATGAAACGCATAGCGGCGCCGATGGTCGGTGGCATCGTGACGAGTTTTCTTTTGGAATTGCTGATCTACCCGGTCATCTACCTGCTATGGAAACGTTGGGGCGAACTGCGATCTGCCAAGTCCGCATGATCGTCGTCAACGTCGCAGTGAGGTACTCCCGGTTTCCAGACCAAATTCTTAATTCTTTAAGGTAGTATTCTGTAGTAGCAGCATCTTCTTTCTTTTTGCTTCTTTTTCTTTCTTGTTAACACCTGTTACATTGTTACATCTGGTG
>JAMCWO010000046.1 GCA_023481165.1 Planctomycetota bacterium
GACGAACTCTTGCCCTTGGTCTATGAGGAACTCCGCGTTCTGGCGGCCCAGAAGCTGTCCCATGAACCGCCGGGCCAGACACTCCAGGCGACCGCGCTGGTGCACGAGGCTTACCTCCGCCTGGTGGGCGATACGCCACAAAGCTGGGAGAATCGGGGCCATTTCTTTGCGGCCGCGGCGGAAGCGATGCGGCGAATCCTGGTGGATAGAGCCCGCCGCAGGAAGTGCGCGAAACATGGCGGCGCCGCCCAACGGGTGGATCTTCATGACGCCGTCGGGGCCGTGGAGACCTCGCCCGAGGGTTTGCTCGCCCTGGACGAGGCCTTGACCAAGCTGGGCGAGAAGGACGCAGAGGCGGCCAAGCTGGTCAAGCTCGCCTATTTCGGGGGCCTGAGCCTGGAGCAGGCCGCCGAGGTGCTGGGCATGTCTTCTCGCACCGCCTACCGGCACTGGGCCTTCGCCCGCGCCTGGCTGTACCAGGCTATCACTCGGTAGGGGCGAATAATCATTCGCCCCTGCCCGGAACAGATTTTTTCAAGAATCCCATTTTTTTTGGCAATTTCGCGTGCGGATCTCGCATGGGAATGCGTGCAGGAGCAGTTGCCATGAACTCAAAGGCCGACCATCGGGCACCAGATGTCAAAACGATCTTCCTCGAAGCGCTCGACCGCAGAGCTGGGGAGCAGCGGAAGTCGTATCTCGATGAGGCATGTGGCAGCAACACCGAACTGCGGGCCGAAGTCGAAGCGCTCCTGCTCGCCCACGAGAAAGCCGGCGAGTTTCTCGATCCCGCGGCGTTCGGGGCGGGTCTCGGCCCCGACCAGTCCCCATTGACCGAAGGTCCCGGCACGGTCATCGGTCGCTACAAGCTCCTGGAGAAGATCGGCGAGGGCGGGATGGCGGTGGTCTACCTGGCCGAGCAGACCGAGCCCATCCGCCGCAGAGTGGCCCTCAAGATCATCAAGTTGGGCATGGATACCCGCCAGGTCATCGCCCGCTTCGAGGCCGAGCGCCAGGCCCTGGCCCTGATGGACCACCCCAGCATCGCCAGAGTCTTCGACGCCGGAGCCACGGAGACCGGCCGGCCCTACTTTGTCATGGAGCTGGTCCAGGGTGTCTCCATTACGGAATACTGCGACAAGAACAGCTTGAGCACCAAGGACCGGCTGGCCCTGTTCCTCCAAGTCTGCCACGCGGTACAGCACGCCCATCAGAAAGGCATCATCCACCGGGATATCAAGCCCTCCAACGTTATGGTAACGCACCATGATGGTAAACCCGTACCCAAGGTGATCGACTTCGGCATCGCCAAGGCCACCAACCAGAAGCTGACGGAAAAGACGCTCTTCACCCGCTACGCTCACCTCATTGGCACCCCTGCCTACATGAGTCCCGAGCAGGCGGAACTGAGCGATCTGGATATCGACACCCGCTCGGATATCTATTCTCTAGGCGTACTGCTCTATGAACTCTTGACCGGCACGACGCCTTTCACCGAAGAGGAGCTTCGTAAGGCCGGCTACCTCGAGATGCAGCGGGTCATTCGGGAACAGGAACCGGTCAAACCCTCCACCCGCATCCGAACGGCTGCCCGGAAACCCCAATCTGTAGGGGCAGGCCCCCGTGCCTGCCCGGCATTGGGCGGCCACGGGGGGCCGCCCCTACGAGAGGTCCGAGGCGATCTGGACTGGATCGTGATGAAGTCCTTGGAGAAGGATCGGGTTCGGCGGTACGAAACCGCCAGCGGCTTGGCGGAGGACATCCGCCGGCACCTCGCCCATGAGCCGGTTCTGGCGCGAGGCCCTCATGCCGCCTATCGCCTGCGCAAGTTCCTGCGCCGACGCCGTGCCCAAGTCCTTGCGGTGCTGGCCACCGCGGTGGTCGCCGGCGCCGGGATCACGCTCCTGTCCCTGTGGAACCGGGACCGGCTGCAACTGGCCCAAGCGGAAGGCTTCCGGCACCAGGGCGTCCTGTTTCAGGCCCGGGAGCAGTACGCCAGGGCCGACCGGCGGGCAGTTCTGGAGACGATTCAACCGTTTCTTCAAAGCAAATACATCGGCCCGGAAGCCCGGCTGCTCTACGCGGGAATTCTTGTCGAGGACCGCCGGCCCCAGGAAGCGGTGCCCCTGCTGGCCGACCTGGTCAAGGAACGGCCGGAGATTGCCGGCGCCGCTCATTCGCTCTGGGCCCGCATCCTTTGGGAGCGTCAATCGCCCGGTGCCGAGAATGTCCAGGAGATTGAAGAGCACCGCCGCCAAGCCGAGGCTTTGCTGCCGGAGACCGCGACCGCCGAAGCCTATTTTCTGCGGGCCATGACCGCCGTCACGGTCCAGGAACAGCTTGCCGGGCTCCACAAAGCTCTGCAACTCGACCCGGATCACTACGAGGCACACCGACTGCGGGCCTTCACGTACCAAGCCTCACGAAAGTACGAGAAGATGAAGGATGATGCGCTCATCATGACCGTCCTGCGTCGACGCGATCCGTTGGGCTATTCCCTGCGCGCCATTGCCTTGCGCGAGTTGGGTAAGTATGCCGACGCGGTGGCGGAATACGACAACGCCCTGGCACTCACGCCGAAGGACGACCCGCAGCGTCTGAATCTGGCTGCGCAACGTTCGGAGACCCTTCTGCGGGTGGGCGACTACGAACGCATCCTGGCGGAGGGTCCGAAGTGGCGGAACCTCTGGCCCGACAGACCGGTCTTTCCATACCACCTCTTCTGTGCTCTGACAGCCCGGGGCGAATATGAGAGGGCAAACGCCCTGTTCCACGAGATCGTCCGCTCCGCGCCCACGGCGCGGATCGAGGTCGCGCTCTGGATGGCAAACTACGTCTTCGATACCCTGGAAGCCGGGCGCTCCTGGCACGCGGCGGCTCGCGCGCCTGCCGGAGCGGCCTTCCTGCCGCTGGTGGAGGCCGAGGACACGTATCGTGACCTCTCGCCCAAGGCCCGACGGATCGCCACGAATGGCTTCAACGGACAGTGGTCCCCGGATGGAAAGAAGCTGGCCTTCAGTTTGGGCGTGCGCGGCTACAGCGGCGTAGCGGTCTATGATCCGGCGACCAAGGAAACGGAATTGCTGATCGTGCCGGGCAAGGACCCGAAGTGGTCGCCCGATGGGAAGCACATTGCCTTCGTCCGCGATCGCCGGGCCCTGCGTCTGGAGGAAATGATCAGCACCGAGCGTAAGGATTGGATCAACTGGGCCAAAGACGACGAAGTCTGGATCATAAATCCCGACGGCACAGAGCCGCGTCGTCTGGCGCGGGGCGGCTCGCCTTCCTGGGGCAAGGATTCCCGGTGCCTGTACTACCACTCCCGCCTGGACAACACCCTCCGTCTGATCTCGCTCGAGGATAGGGACACCGAGCCACAACAGGTCCTGGAGTGCACGGATATCCTGCCGGCCGTCTCGCCGGACAATCGATACGTGGCGTATGTGGAGGGCTCATCTCTGAAGGTCAAAGAGCTGGCCTCCGGAGCTCTGGTGATCGAGTGGCCGGCCCCCTTCAACACGTGGGGCGGGCCGGCCTGGTCTCCGGCGGGCACCGAATTGTGCCTGAGCGGTTTCGGTGACAGGATGGGACTCTGGATCTACAGCCTCGACCGAAGTGAACCCGCCAGGGTTCTGGGCGGTCGCACTACCAGCGCCGGCTGGTCCGGGAATCCCACCCGGCTCGTCTTCTCTCTGGCCGGACACGCGGAGATCTGGGCGGCCGAGTTCGCCCCGAATGTCTCCGCGATTGAAACGCTGGGCCCGGGCCAGACGCTGGAGGCGTACTTCCGGGACATGGTGGCCTTCTACACCCGGCGTATCGAAGCCGACTCCCAGGATGCCTACGCCTACGCCGGCCGCGCGCGGTGCTATGAGGCTTTGCACGACCGGGCTAATGCCGATGCCGATATGCAACAATGGTTGACCATCACGGGCCGCCAGCCGTCTCCGGTCATGCCGGCCGACCCCGGTGCCAACCAGCCGCTCAACCTGGGACTGCCGGTGAATTCGCCGTTCACAGACTTCGGTCCCGTGCTCGCGCCCGATGGACTGGAATTATACTTCGCGTCCAATCGCCCCGGCGGGCATGGGGATATGGATATCTGGGTGGCCAAACGCGCCACCATGCAAGACCCTTGGGGTCAGCCGGAGAACCTCGGACCACCCATCAACACTACCACCTTCGAATACCCCGGGAGCCTCTCGGCCGATGGGCTGACGTTGTACGTGGAGGGAGGCTACTCCGGCTACGGTCTGCACCGCACTACACGATCCACCAAACACGCTCCCTGGGGACCGCCCGTCAGTCTGGGTCCGAGCTTCAACAGTCTGGGCACGCTGGTGGTCTTGCCTGTCATCTCGGCGGATGGCTTGGAGCTCTATTTCAGCGTCTTCAACGCTCATGCTGACATCTGGATGAGCACGCGCGCCACTGGTTCCGATCCCTGGGGCACACCGAAACCCTTGGACCCTCCCCTCAACAGTCCCGCCCAAGACTGGCTCCCCTGGATATCGCCGGATGGCCTGACCGCTGTGATCTGGTCCAATCGGCCCGGGGGAATGGGAAGTATCGACACCTGGGTGACGACACGGGTCGCGAAAGGCGGCGTCTGGGGGCCGCCGCGGAATCTGGGGCCCCTCTTCAACACGAAGTACTCCGATCTTCTGACCAGCATCTCGCCGGATGGGCGGTGGGGCTACTTCAGTGACTATCCCGGCGCGCGACCCGGCGGGTTTGGCGGGTCCGACTTGTGGCGGATCTTCATGGAAGGAATTCTTGACGTTCACGCGGGCGGCAAGATCAAGGGAAAGGAGGATGGAAGATGACAGAGTACACGGCAGAAGCTCACCCGCCCTAGGAGACTGGTCCGGCCTTTTCCGGCCTGACCCGGTCAGCACCTGATTCTCCCATGCAGAACGGGACCGAAGAGCGTTTCGGCCCTCGGAGGAGATCCTCTCTACCCACAGAATGGAGCGACACCATGACACAGCAAGGCAACCCACCCTTTTGGTAGACCCGAGTCGAAATCGTGATTACACAAGACAAGGCAACAAGAACGGAGGTATGAACTATGTTCCGCAACAGAACGACAACTTGGCCCTCTCACGCCGCGTGGTGGGCGGCGCTCGTTCTCCTGACGCTTGGCGTCGGCGGCGTGCAAGCCGATTTCACCTTCGGCCCGCGGGAGAAAGTGGACTTCGCGATGGCATTTCCGACCTTGGATCCGGCTTATGATGGCATCACCAGCTTCTCCAGTGACGGCCTGGAGATATATGTTCAATCGACGCGCCCGGGGGGCCTCAGTTCGTGGATGGATTTGTGGGTGACGCGGCGCGGTTCGACCGACGCCGATTGGGCTCCGCTGGAGAACCTCGGGCCCGCGGTCAATGTTCCGAACGGTGCGGCGTTGTCCACGATCACGGGCAATGGTCTGGAACTCTACTTCAACTCCGACCGGCCAGGGGGCCAGGGAGACTTTGATCTCTATGTGGCCACCCGCAAGACCCGCAATAACCCCTGGAGCCAAGCAGTCAATCTGGGCCCCAAGGTCAATGGCCCCGCCTGCGATGGCGTTCCCTCGATAACGAGAGATGGCTTGGAACTGTATTTCACGTCCAATCGTCCGGGCGGACATGGCAATTTCGACGTCTACGTCGCCCGACGTGCGACGGTGAACGATCCGTGGGGCGAGGCGGAGAACCTCGGTCCCCTGGTCAACAGTGAGTATGATGATGCCGGCCCCTCCATTTCCCCGGATGGACGGGTGCTCCTGTACCAGGACTATCTCAGCACCCCTCGGCCGAATGGCTATGGCGGCGGCGACTTCTGGATGACGCGGCGGGCCGGCCGCTCGGCCCCGTGGGGGTCACCCGTGAACCTCGGGCCTGCCATCAATGGGCCGAACTTCGAGCATAATGTGCACTTTTCTCCTGACGGTTGTGTGCTGCACTACAGCACGGCCAGTGCGGATTGGAGTGTTGTGGAAAACTGGCAGGCGCCCATCCTCCCCATCGTGGACTTCAACAGCGACCAGAAGGTGGACCTCGTCGATCTGGTGATGCTGATCGACAACTGGGGCACGAGCAACACCCAGTGCGACATCGGGCCGATGCCCTGGGGCGACGGCAAAGTAGACATCGAGGATCTGAAAGTCTTTATGACCTATTGGGAGAAAGACAACCCGCCTCAGCCCGCTGACAGCAAATGATGAATCTCAACACCCGCTTGGCAAACGGAGGACCCAGATAGGGGCTGGCGGTATGGAACACCGCCGGCCTCTTCTTTGAATCAGGCGATCATTTACGGATCGTGAGATCGGTCCCGGAGGCGGCGAACAGGCCGTGGAAGTAGTCCCAGGTCCAGGCCTTCGAGCCGTCGGGGCGGATGAGCCAGAAACCGCGGACGGCGTCGTTGCTCTGGACGGGCACGCGGGTGTTCGGGTCCTTCAGCTCGTTGCAGTATAGCTGCCAATAAACGATAAAGGGGCAGCCCCAATCGAGGGCGGTACGCACGGCGTTGGGGATGGCTTGCTGGATTTTGTCGAGCGAGTAGACGTTCTCCGGCATGCCGAACTCGCCCAGGTAAACGTTGCGATTGCTGAAATCGGCACTGTCCGGGGCATGGGCAGCGATGAAGTCCAAGGCATCGCGCAGGACGTTGGGGTCGGAATAATGCTCGGTGGCCGCATCCCAAGCGGAATACGAGATGAGATCGACCGCCGTGTAGGGCAAGACCTTGTTGACCATGTTGGGAAAGCCGGTCCGCATCGACTGGACCACGCGGTTGACCTCGGCCGCGTGATAGACATGAACGCCCCGCTGCCGCACTTCCCACCGGGCCTGGTTCACGCCGGCTTGGCGGGCGTTGAGCCACTCGACCATGTTCGCCAGAGCGGCCGGGGACGGCTCTTCGTCGCCTTTGTAGTTGCCGCGGACCAGCCAGTCGCCCTCCCAGTGCTGGAGGACGAAGGTCTTACCGGTGCCGCTGTACTGGGTCAGGAGGTACTTGGTCAACTCGTAGAACTGTTGTTGCTCATCCTTCTTCTGCTCGACTGTGATGCCCTTGCGCCAGTACGCCTCATCCCGACCGAGGGAGGCGACGACCAGGATATACGTGGTGAAGGGCTTACCAAACAGGTCTTTGAAGTACGGCGTCTGCGCCCCGGCGACGAGCGATTCGACCTTTGGCCATTGGGAGTTGTACGGGTATGACTCCGGGACGCGCCCGCCGATCCCGGCCCAGAACCAGACCTTGATCACCCGCGAGCCCAAAGCCAGAATCTGATCGGCGCCTTCGTTCAGGAAGTCCTTGTCGGTCAGATGGTATTTCCCCGCCACGTGGGTTACGCCCACGATGTCGCGTACGTCCTTCGCTGTCTGGCCATAGGTGCAACAGACGATATTGAGACTCACAGCGAATGCCAATGCAAGCAACCGCGTTCTCATGATGGCACTCCCCGAGATACGGCGGCATCCGTAGGGGCAGGCCCCCGTGCCTGCCCATCTCCGGAAGGGCAACCACAGGGGGTTGCCCCTACAAGTCATCGCCCCGCCGCCATCTTGAAGCTCGCGCGGGCGGCCTCGAGCGTTTTGTCGATATCCTGCTTCGTGTGGGCCAGGGAGAGGAACATCGCCTCGTACGCGCTGGGGGCCAGGTAGATGCCCCGGTCGAGCATGGCGGCGAAGAACCTTTTGAAAGCGGCGATGTCGGTTGCGCGGACATCTTCGAAGTTTCGCACCGGCCGATCTGTGAAGAAGCAACTCATCAGAGAACCGACCCGGTTGATCGTAACCGAGACGCCGGCATCGGCCGCCGCCTCGGCCAGTCCGATCTCCAGATTGGCTGCGGCGGATTCCAGCTCACGATAGCCCCGCCCTTCCGCCAGAATGTCCAGCGTGGCGATCGCGGCGGCCGTAGCGATGGGATTGCCGCTCAACGTGCCGGCTTGGTAGACGCGGCCGAGCGGGGCAAGCTGGTCCATAATATCGGCCCGCCCGCCGCACACGGCCAGAGGCAGCCCCCCGCCGACGATCTTCCCCAGGCAGGTCAGGTCCGCTTGGACGCCATAGCGCTCTTGGGCGCCGCCGAAAGCCACGCGAAAGCCCGTGATGACTTCGTCGAAGATCAGCACCGTGCCCTGCTCATCGCAGAGGCGGCGAATCGTTTCAAGATAGCCGGGCTCAGGCAGGACCACTCCCATATTGGCGGCTACCGGCTCGACCAGCACGGCGGCGATTTCACCCGCATGTTTCGCGAAAGCCTGCGTCAGCAATTCCTTATCATTGTATGGAACCACCACGGTGAGTTGGGCCAGCGCCTCGGGCACTCCCGGGCTGGCGGCCGTGCCCTGCTCGGCCAGACCGGAGCCGGCCACCACTAGGAGGGAATCGCTGTGACCGTGATAGCAACCGGCCATTTTGACGATCTTGTCCCGGCCGGTATAGGCACGAGCCAGGCGAAGGGCCGTCATCACCGCCTCGGTGCCGCTGCACAGCAGCCGCAGTTTCTCGATGGACCGGAAGGCACCGGTGATCCGGGCCGCCAGTTCCGTCTCGGCCCGCGTCGGGGCGCCGAACGAGGTGCCTTGGTCCGCCGCCTGGTGCACGGCCGCCAGCACCGCGGGATGAGCGTGGCCGAGGATCATCGGGCCCCAGGAGCCCACGTAGTCGATGTACTCGTTGCCGTCAATGTCGAAGATCTTCGACCCTTTCGCTCCGGCGATCCACAGGGGCGGGCGATCCACCCCCCCAAACGCGCGGACCGGCGAGTTGACCCCGCCCGGCATATACCGGCAAGCCTCGGAGAAGGCGTCAAGGGAGTTCTGATTGCCCATGTGCGTGCACCCGGTCATGGAAGGATGAGTCACGGGCGGTCGCCTTGCCCAGTATTCCACCATTCCATTATTCCACTGTTCCAATCCTGTCTTCTTTTCGGACGTAGCGGCAAACAGCTATAGACGAGCGGTCGTAAAGAGTCAATTGGAAATCGTAATTTCGGGGGGTTTTTCTTGCAAAGCCGGACTGGTTGTTGTAGGTTCATGGCTTTTATTGTGGAATCCCGGAAGGATGGAATAGTGGAATAATGGAATGGTGGGCGCGGGGACGCCCCGCGCCACGCAATAATTCCAGCGTTCCAACATTCCATTGTTCCCATCTTCCTTGGTCTGGAGACCCGGAGTACAGATATGAATTTGATGAAGTGGCTGCGAAAGAACAACAAGAAGCTGATGGCGGTCGTGGTCATCGTGCTGATGATTGCCTTCATCGGCGGCTCGTCGTTCTCGATGCTGTTCCGCGGCAGCGGCGGCGCCAAGCGGGCGATCGCCTACTACGGCCAGAAGCACAAGATCAACTACTTCGACCGCAGGGCCGCCGACCAGGAGCTCGAAATCCTGGGGGCCTTGGGCGGAGACAGCATCGCGCGGGCGCAAGGCATAGGAGGACTGTTGCTCAGCGAGCTGATCTTCCGGCAGAACCGGGAGGCCGGCATGGTGGATATGGCCCGCCAGACGATCCAGAGGAACCGCTTCCGGATCAGCGACCGGCAACTCAGCCAGATGTTCGAGGGCAACCGCGTGCCGGGCGACCTGTACTGGATTCTCCTGACCGAGGAGGCCCGGACCGCCGGGATCCGTGTCTCCAACGAAGAGGTCGGACGGTTGCTCGAACAAGCCATTCCCCAGTTATCCCGGGGCGCCTCCTATGCGCAGGTCATCCCGGCGCTCATGAATCGTTTCAACGCGCCGGAAGACCGCATCCTGAGCACGGTCGGCAAGCTGCTCGCCGTGCTGCAATATGCCCAGATCATCTGCTCCGGAGAGGACATCACCACGGCGCAGATCAAGCACATGGCCAGCAACGAGTCGGAGTCGCTGAACGCCGAGCTGGTCCAGTTCAAAGCTTCCTACTTCGCCAACAAGGACGAGATCCCGCCCGAACAGACCGTGGCCGCGCAGTTCGACAAGTACAAGGACAATTTCCCCGGCGCGATCAGCGAGGCCAACCCGTTCGGTTTCGGCTACCGGCTGCCCGACCGGGTTCAGTTCGACTATCTCGCGCTGAAGCTCTCGGACGTCGCTACGATCGCCAAGCCGGTGACGGAAGAGGAAGCCGAGCAGTACTACCAGCAGAACCGCGAGCGGCAATACACCCAAAAGGTGCCGAAGGACCCGAACGATCCGAATTCCGCCCAAGTCACGCAGGTGAAGAGCTACGCCGAGGTCGCCGACACGATCCGCCAGCAGTTGCAGCGGCAGCGGGTCATCACCCGGGCGGAGCAGATCCTGCAGGACGCCCGGAACCTGGCCGATGTCAACCTGCCGGCCGTCGCCATACAGGGTCGGGAGCCGACGGTCGAGCAACGCCAGAAGAAAGCCGGCGATTACATAAAGATCGCCAAAGACCTTGGCGACAAGCTCAAGATCCCGCTCTACAGCGGCCGGACGGGCCTGCTCAGCGCCACGGAGGTGCAGAGCGACAAGTACCTCCGGCGCCTGTACCTGACCACCTACGGGTACTCGCCGGTGCCGTTGACTCAAGTTCTCTTCTCCGTGAAGGAGCTGGGCGAGCGCGCGACGATTCTGCTGTCCATGCCGCCGGCCACGCTGTACGTGACCTTCGGGCCCGCGCGGGACCCCATGAGCGCCACGGCTACGGACGTGAGCGGCCAGATCATGCTGATCGCCCGCGTCGTCGCCGCCGAGAAGGATGCCCCGCCGACCAATGTGGGCGTTTACTACAGCACCCGGACCCCCACGTTCGGCGCTACGCCCGACAAGAAGAGCCAGAACTTCTCCGTCGAGGAGCAGGTCGTCAACGACGTCAAGGCTCTGGCCGCCTGGAACACGACCAAGAGCAAGGCCGAGGAATTCATGGCGCTGGCGACCAAGGACGGCTGGGACAAGGCCGTGGCCCAGTTCAACAAGCTCTACGGCCCGCAAGCCAAAGCTGATCCGAACGATCCGAACGTCTTTCGGGTGGACAACCAGGTGGGTCTGCAGAGGCTCTCCCAGGCGGATCAGCAGGTGCTGGCCGCCCAGATCGGCAACAGTCCGGCGTCGCAAGTCGTCCTGAACCAGGCCACGAATGAAGGCCTGTTCGTCGATCGGCTCCGCGCCCTGATCCCCGACAAGAGCGACTCCCCCGCACAGATGCCGGTGCTCGTGGAGTTCAAGCCCAACCAGTCGTATTACGTCCTCAAGAGCCTGACCCTGCAGCGGTTGACCCAGGAGGAATTCCAGAAGATGAAGGGCATGATCGTCCGCCGGGAGGAGTACAGCCAGATCGAGAGCCTGATGGCCGTGCACTTCAACCCTGAGAACATCGTCAAGCGCATGAACTTCCGGTTCGCCGAGCCGCAGGACCAGGCGGCCGGCGGCGAAACCAACCAGCCGTCCAAGGAAGCGTCGTAATGGCCCAGTCATGGAAGGATAATCACGCCCTGTTTCTGATCTCGACCGGGGCGCTGGCCTGGCTGGTGCCGGGGGCCGGGCATTTCGTCCTGAACGAGCGGGCCCGGGGCGTGGTCATCTTCGTGTCGATTGTCCTGACGTTCGCGGTGGGCGTGTACGTCAGTTCGGTGGGCGTGATCGACCCGGTGCACGCCCGGCCGTGGTACGCCGCCCAGGTAATGAACAGTCCGCTGGTCATGATCCTCGGGCGGATCGGCGCCACCGGCAACTACCGCGTCTTCGGCCGGGCCAATGAGATCGGGCAGATCTACACGAGCATCGCCGGACTGCTGAACCTCCTGTGTATCGTCAACGCCGTGTACATGGCCCATTTGCGTCATGTCGGAGAGGCACAAGCGTAACATGATGGCGTTCGTCACAACGATGTTGGGTAGCTTCACCACCCCGATGCAGATCGACACGACTCCCGCCTCGATGCTCTGGCTGCTGCCGCTGGTGGTGTCGATCTCGGTGGTCTACAAAGCCACGAAGGTCTACAAGATCCGCCTGTGGCCCTTCGCCCGGGAGTCGGCCGTGCTCTTCGGGTCGATCGTCGTGTTCATCGTGGTGGCCGCTGTCATCCTCTACGGCATCACGTGGATCGTGACGGAGCAACTGCCCTCGTTCCTGAATCCATCCACGTTCTAGATCAGGTCGTGCACCGCCGACTTCTGAATGACCCCCAGTTCCACGAGGGCGTTGTACGCGGCCTTCTGCTCCGCCTCCTTCTTGTTCGCGCCCCAGGCGCTGGGGAAATGCCGCTGATCGATCACCACCTCGGACTCGAAGCACTTGTTGTGGTCCGGCCCCTTCTCATCGAGCAGGACGTAGGCGGGCGCGGTATTGAACTGTTCCTGGGCATGCTGCTGCAGGAGAGACTTGTAATTGCCGTGGGCCTGCTCCGCATCGATCCGCTCGATCAGGCCGCCGAAGTTCTCCAGGATGAAGTCGCGGGCCGGCTCAAAGCCGTTGTCCAGATAGACCGCCGCGATCACCGCCTCCAGCAGCCCCGCCGCCAGCGAGGTCGGGAAGGCCTTGTGCGAGACCATGCCCTTGCCCACCACGAGGAACTTTGGCAATCCGAGCCGCCGGGCCACGTGGGCACAGGTCCCCCGCGAGACCAGCATGCTCTTCATCTTCGTCAGCTCGCCCTCCGGATAGGTCTCGAACTTCTCGAACAGCTTCTGGCAGATCACCAGCGACAGGATGGCGTCGCCGAGAAACTCCAGCCGCTCGTTGCTGTCCAAGCGGTTGTCCACGGAGGAAGAGTGCGTGAACGACTTGAGGAGCAACGCGGGATCGGTGAATTCATGTCCGAGGGCCTGCTCGATCTGGTGCAGAACGTCCTTATCCATTCGACCTTGTACACATCCGCACCTGCGCCGCAGCGCAAGTGCCCACCGAGGTTCGATCAACACCTTGCGAGCAGATCACGAACATCGCTCCGCGAAGCGGTCTTCGTGATTCGCTCTGCAAGCTAACTATCCGCCGTACGGGCGGCCATCGCTCCGGCCGGAACCGCGCGTCTGTAAATGCCCGTAGGGGCAGGCCCCTGTGCCTGCCCGCCCTTTCCCGCCGCGCCGCTGCGTACGGGGGGAGGCAACCACGGGGGATTGCCCCTAGAGCATCACGATCAACGGACCGGCTTTTCAGCCCACCATCTGCAGGCTGGCCAGAGCCACGAACTTATCGTCCACGATTTCAAAGATGCCGTCAAGCCCCGTTACCGTAAAAATCCCCTTGGTCGCGGGCGCCACGTTGCAGAAAATGAGCCGATGACCGCAGTCGCTCATCATCTTCTTCAGGCGCAGCAGCTTGGACAGGCTCGACGACGTGATGATATCCACCTTGGAGAAGTCGATCACGACTTCGCAATCACCGCGGTCGCGGCCGACCTGCGTGACCGTCTTAAGCTCTTCGCCCATCTCCGGCTCGGGCGGCAAATCCACGAGAATGATCTCCTCGGACCAATTCTGAATGCCCATGTCTGTCTCCTCTTCAGTCAGAAAGTGCTTGGGTCATTAGCCTTATTATCGGCAGCGGGACATGGGGCATTAACGAAAAATGGCAAACCCCGCCGCCCGGCCGTTGCCGCACCCGCCAGGATTCCCACCCTCCCCCCGGCAGCCGATAATCCTCAGGGATACGGTGCTATTGAAAGTCTGGCATTTCCCGGGCTCCATGGCAACTTCTCTCACAGTTTTCGGTCCAGTTTCCGATAGCCGATGGCTTCGGCGAGGTGCTCGGGGCGGATGTCCTCGCTGCCTTCGAGATCGGCGATCGTGCGGGCCACTTTGCAGATTTTGTCGTGGGCCCGGGCGCTGAGACCCAGTTCCATCATCGCTTCCTTGAGCATCAGTTCGCCCCCGGCGTCGAGCTTGCAGAACTGCTCCAGTTGCCGGTGGCTCATGTGGGCGTTGGTCAGGACCTTGCCGCTGCCGAACCGGCGGGTCTGGAGCGCCCGGGCCGAGACGACGCTGGCCCGCAGCGAGTCCGAGTCGATCTGCCGGGCCTGGGAGCGGAGCTTGCTGAAGGCGACCGCGGGGACATCGATGTGAATATCGATGCGGTCCACCAGCGGGCCGGAGACCTTGGCCACATAGCGAGCGATCTGGCCGGGCGTGCACTTGCAGGACCGCAGATTGCTGCCGAAATACCCACACGGGCACGGGTTCATCGCGGCCACGAGCATGAACTGCGCTGGAAACTGGATCGTCCGCTTGGCCCGCGAGACGATGA
>JAMCWO010000027.1 GCA_023481165.1 Planctomycetota bacterium
CGCTCCTTCGGCCAGTGCGGCCGAGACTCCTTTGTAGCCGTCGCCGGTTCCTCTCTGCTGTCCATACCAGGCACGCTTCGTCCTACTTGTAGGGTGGGCTGTGCCCACCAACCGGAAAAAATAGGCCGGACGGCAAATGGTGGGCACAGCCCACCCTACGGAATCTCCCGTGGTTCTTGGGTGCCATCGATAGATCTTGATTGCCGATCTTGTCTGTCGCAACCTGTACGAGTGTGCGGTTTGTCACACCCATCAGAAGTTCAGCAGCTTCAGGACATCGTCGATGGTGCCTTCCTTGGTGACCTTGCGGGGCGGCTCGCCCGGCTTGTCGGAGACCTGGTACTCTTTCCTCGCCTGGATGGGCACCGAGAGCTTGTACGGCTTGCACTTGCCGATGGCGGCGACGGCGCGCTTGGCGCCTTTGTACAAGGCCTGGCGGACCTCGTCGAACGGGTACAGCTCCGCCGCCTCGCGCGAGAGCCCCCGCTTGACGGCCACCGTGACGCAGTCGGGTCCGAAGAACTTCGTGGCTTCCCGGCAGGCCGCCTCATCGCCCGTCACCATGATGGTCGGCACGCCGTAACCGCCGGCGATGGCCGCACACTGGGCCTGCTCGCCCGACTCGACCCCATTGTACCAGTAGCGGTTCTCCGTCTTGGACGACTGCGTGTGGCAGAGCACACCGTCGGCCGTTCCGTTCATCGCATGGGCGGCCACCTGCACCATCCCGGCGAACGAGCCGTCGAGGTCCGTCAGCGGGCCCGAGCGGGGCCGGCCGGTGATGTACTTGGCCCCGGGCGCCATCAAGTCCGGCACGAACGCTCCCGACCCGTGGCCGTCCAGCACGACGATATCGGTCGCCCCACCGGCCCGCAGCCCGCGCACGACGGCCGCAATATCGCCCATCAGATACTCCTTCGCCTTGTCATTCAGCGGCCCTGCCTCGCGCGTCTGGGCAAACTGGTACACGCCGCTGGCCCCCTCCAGGTCGGTGACAATATAGATGCGCACCGGCTTGCCCACCGCCGATGATTGCCGTGTGGCACACCCCACCATCAGCAACCCTCCAGCCAGGCAAAGAACCAAGACCCCCGCTCTGATCGTCCGTCGCGCTGTCACAGATTTCGACTGGCTCATACCGTCCCCTTCGAAAAGACAACATGCTCATCTCATTGCGGCGAGAATTGTACCACAGCGCGCAGGCCGGTGACAACAACCGTAGGGTGGGCTGTGCCCACCCTTTCCGCTCACGCCCGCTCAAGGACCGTTCGCTGGCACGCCGGGGGCAACAAATGAGCTACTCCCCCATGTCCGGCATGTTGAGGAGGTTGGCGGGTACAACGACGGGATCGTCACAGTCACACAGCCACGTCTCTTTGTAGTAGCCCTCCTTCACCCAGCGGTGAAAGCTCGAATGGGGCCACGCATGGGGGCAGCGGGCCAAGCCGTGCTTGACCGGATTGTAGTGGATGTAGTTCGCATGATGGATCAGGTCTTCCTCGTCGCGAATCCGGTGCTCCCAAAAGCGCCTCTGCCAGATGCCGCAGTCCCGATGCTTCTGGCGGGACTGCGAGACCTGCCGTTCCTTGCCTCCGGAGCCGAGCCACAGGTGCGAGAACTGTTTCTTGATGCAGGCCCAGCGTTTGGAATAGTCCTGGTCCTCGTCGAGCAGCCTTCACAGGCAATGCAGGTGCTGTGGCAGCAATACGATAGCCATCAACTCGAACGGCCAGCGGGTCTGCACCGCACGGATCGATTCATGTAGGAGCCGACGCGCTGAGTCCTGGACAAACAGGCGTTGCCTGTCGTCGGTGACGACGGTAAAGAAGAAGGTCCCTCCTGGCTGCAATCGGCGTCGGTATTCGGGCATAAACACACAGCAAGTCAAATACGGCCGACAAATGGTGGGCACAGCCCACCCTACGAAGACAGAGGTGCTCATCTCGATGCCGCAGGAATTGTACCACGGCCTGCAAGGCGGTGACAATAATCCGTAGGGTGGGCTGTGCCCACCATTCAGGGATCAGATTCGGATGGAACCCTTCGGGGTGAGTACAGCAAAGCCATCGCCGCCATGACAACAAGCATGGTGGGTGAAAGGACAGAATTGGTGGGCACAACCCACCCTACGACCGTTGTGCGGCCTGTGAAGGTCGCGAGCAGAAGGACCGCGGCCGGCCTAGCCCTGGCCGGGGGGCAGTGTCCGGTGCGTGAAGGGAGCGTCGATGTTCCGCTCGTCGAATTCCTGCTTGAGCCGCCGGTTGAATTCGCGGCCGATGTCCCACTGCTTGATCGGCTTGGTCTTGATCCGGGCCTTGATGATCATGGTGGAGTCCGCAAACCGGTCGAGCCCCAGGATCTCCATCGGCGCCAGGATGTCCGGCCCGAACGCCGGATCCGTCCGGAGTTCCTCATCCACCTGCTTCAGCACCTTGATCACTTCGTCCATATTCGCGCCCGAGCCGACGCTGATGTCAAAGACCGAATAGGAGTAATCCTTTGTCATGTTCGTGACGACATCGATCTTGCCGTTGCGGACGTAATGGACGCTGCCCGCCATATCGCGCAGCACCACCATGCGGAGGTTCAGCCGCTCCACGAGCCCGGTCTTGCCGGCGATCTCCACCACATCACCCACCCGAATCTCGTCCTCCAGGAGGATGAAGAAGCCGCTGATGACGTCCTGGACGAGATTCTGGGCGCCGAAGCCGACGGCTATGCCGACCACTCCGGCGGCCGCCAGGATCGGCGCGATGTGAATGTTCAGCTCCGCCAGGATCATCAGCGCCGCCACCACAATCACGATGGCGCCGATCGCATAGGCGACGACCGCGCTGAGCGTATCGGCGCGCTTGCGGTATTCCTCGTCCAGCTTCCGGCGGCCGAGGAGGACGAAGATGCGTGCGGCGGCGGCCCGCGACAGCCGCACCCCGACGAACATCAGCACCAGGATCACCACGATGCGGGGCCCGCTCGTGACGAGCCAATTCACCATCTGGTTCAGATACGGCCTGAAGTCAATATCCATTTCCCATTCCCCCGATACCCCCCTCCCCCAGGCAACCCCGCCGGACGATAGTCCCTCACAATACCGCAAGGAGCCGCTGAGGGAGTATACACACCGAAGCAGCCTTGGATCGGCAATTATCATCATAAATCATCATCCCCAGGCCACGGGGAGCACCGAGGACTCAGAGGGTCAAGGCTGGAGGCAGGAGGCCGCAGGCCGGAGGATAGATGGAAAACTGGCAACTGGGAGAACCGTCTTCTTCAACCGACGATCGGCTAGGGTGTCGCCAAAGCCTGCAGTGCTCTTGGGGACTCCATCCCCAAAACCCCTGGCGGTTATCGCTCATGTCATTGCGGGCGAAGCGCGGCAATCTTCTCTTGAGCCAATGGCATGAGAAAGGCAGAACGCCTACTACCAATGTCCACGTCTCTTCCCCCGCGGCTCCCTCCAGATCGGAAGAGGAAAGGGAATGCCTGAACCCCGGTTCTCCGTAGGGTGGGCTGTGCCCACCATTCGTCGTCCGGTCTATTCCTTGGGGATTGGTGGGCACAGCCCACCCTACGAATGATCACGTTTGTGCAACTGATGATGGGAAAGCGGAAGGAAGAGACATGAGGACGCAGGACAGATGAATGGCGGATTGTGGATTGCGGATTCAGAAAGCCCGGCGACCTGCCGCCAGGGCGGGTTGTACAAACAAACCCAATTCCCAGCGCTGCCAGCCGGGACGAGGGCGAATGTGCGAAACGAAGCCAAACTTGGGCAAGCTGAGGCATCTGGGGAATGGCAAGTGCGGGAGCCTATCGTGCAAAACAAAGCCAATTCCGTCGGCCACGCCGGGTAGGCGAGGTGCTTATGGAGGTGCGAACAGGAAGAATCGGGGCGAGTGGATTCGAACCACCGACCTCTTGGTCCCGAACCAAGCGCTCTAAGCCAAACTGAGCTACGCCCCGGTCGGCAAGACACTTACTATACGGCCGGCTGCAAAAGAGTGCAAGTTATAACAGGTTCACCGGGTCAATATCAACAGCAATTTTTACGGTGGGCCGGATTGGGCGATCGGCCCGCAGGGTGGTGAAGAGCCGGCGCATCGTAGCGGCGTCGGGCGTCTGGACGATGATCTGGATGCGGTGGAACCGCTCGATCCGGCTGATCACGGCGGGCATCGGGCCGCGGATCTTGGTGTGCAGCCGCTGGCGCTGGACGATGTCATCGATCCGCTGCCGCAGTGTGTTGGCCGCCGTCTCCAGCTTGTCGTACTTGGGGTCGCGGAGCATGACGATGGCCAGCCGCCAGTACGGGGGCAGGTCGCACGCCTGGCGGTGCTTGAACTCCTCGCCAACGAAGCCCTCGAAGTCCTGGGCCAGGGCGAACTTGATGGCGGGCTGCTCCGGAAAGTAGGTTTGCACAAAGACAATGCCCTTTTTCTCGGACCGTCCAGCGCGGCCGGCGACCTGCGAGGTGAGCTGGAAGGTCCGCTCGTTGGCCCGGAAATCGGGCAGATACAGGCACGTATCGGCGCTGACCACCCCGACCAGCGTCACGTTGGGAAAGTGCAGGCCCTTGGCCAGGATCTGCGTGCCGGCCAGAATGTCCACCCGGCCTGCGCCGAACTCCTGGAGCAGCCGATAGTAGTCCTGGGTTGCCATCGAATCGCTGTCCACCCGGGCGATCCGGGCCTCGGGGAAACGCCGGGCCAACTCCTCCTCCAGCCGCTGGGAGCCGACCCCGATCATGGTCATCCGCTTGCCGCAGATCGGGCAATCGCGCGGCACCAGCGTCTGGGCCAGGCAGTAATGGCACATGGCGTACCCATGGTTCATGTGCTCGCCGGTGACCGTGGTCATGTGGGTCGCCGGCGTTTTAACCTTATGGAATGTCAGCGAGGTGTCGCAGTTGCGGCATTGGAGCGTGTGCTTGCAGGACGAGCAGAATACGAAGTTGCTGTAGCCCCGGCGGTTCAGGAGCAGGATCGCCTGCTCCTTACGGGCCAACACCTCGGCCAACTGCTGCGTCAGCGGGATGCTCAGCAGGTCGAGGTGGTGCTCTTTGAGGCTGCCCTCCCGCATATCGACCAGCTTCATCTGGGGCATGGGCAGGTCCATCACCCGCTTGGTCAGCCGGACCAGCTTGAAGCTGTCCCGCGTGCGGCAGTTGTGCAGGGTCTCCAACGAGGGCGTGGCACTGCCCAGAATGCAGTGCGCGCCGGCCAACTGGGCTCGCTTGATCGCGACATCCCGCCCGTGGTAGCGCGGGGCCGTATCCTGCTTGTAGCTCGGCTCATGCTCCTCATCAACGACGACCAGCCCCAGATTGGGAATCGGCGCAAAGATCGCCGACCGCGCCCCGATGACGACATCCGTCAATCCCGCCTTGGCCTTCTGCCATTCCTGATTCCGCTGCCCCGCGGTCAGACCCGAATGCAGCACCGCGATCCGCTCAAACCGGGCGGTGAAGCGTTGCACGGTCTGGGCCGTCAGCGCGATCTCCGGCAGCAGCACAATGGCGGCCTTGCCCTTGCGGACGATCT
Organism: Planctomycetota bacterium; assembly: GCA_023481165.1. Taxonomy (GTDB): domain Bacteria; phylum Planctomycetota; class Phycisphaerae; order Sedimentisphaerales; family Anaerobacaceae; genus PLanc-01. Next base: position 5,541 of record JAMCWO010000027.1, read on the forward strand.
GCTCGATCGCCCGGATATAAATCTCCGTCTTGCCGCTGTCGGTCACGCCGTGGAGCAGGGTCACGCTGAACCGTCCCGCCTCGATCTGCGCCGAAATGTGTTCCAACGCCCGCTGCTGATCCTCATTGAGCGTGATCTGTTGCGCCGCCTCCGCCAGCATCCCTTCCGGCACGACCGGCAGGTTGGCGAAGACCTTCTTCTGCACAATCCGAACGATCTGCCCGTCGGCGAGGTGCTTGACCGCTGGCTGCCCACAGCCCACGATCTCCAGCAACTCGGCCACCTCCACCGCCGCCTCCGCCGTAAAGGCCTGCCGTTCGCGCAAGACCGCGACGATCCCCTTCTGCTTGGGCCCCTTGAGGCTGCCGGCCATCTCCTCCCACGCCGGCCCGAGATACACATACCGGCGTTTCTTGATGCCGGCCGCCCGCTTGACCGCTCCCGGCACCATCGCCGCCAGCACCTGCCCCAGCGGGCAGACGTAGTAGTCGCCGATCCAGTTGGCCAGTTCCATGAGCTGGTCGCCCAGCAGCGGCTCCTCATCGATCACGCGCGCCACGCACTTGAGCTGCCGCTCGCCTCTGGCTCCGGCGAACGACTCCGCCGCCGGCACCTCGGCCCGGACGCAAAACCCCGCCTCCAGCTTGTTGCTTTTGCCGAACGGCACCTCAACGCGCTGCCCGACCCGGATCGTGCCCAGCCCCTCGGGCGCCAGATAATCGAACTCCGCATCCGCCCCCGAAGACTCCACTGCCACGCGAATGATGTGGCGGGCGGGAGGCGGCAGGCGGGAGGCGGCAGGCAAACTCGTGTCGCGGGCATCTTGCCCGCGATTCGAGGGCGTCCCGCCCTCGCCACGACCTCCGGCCTCGGGCCTCCCGCCTCCGGTCTCCTGCGCAAACAGACTCGACGTTATCTCTTTACCGCTCATGATTTAGCATTCCTTGGCCCATCCCCTCACCCGACAAGAATACCGGCCGACAAGCGGTCCGTCAAGGCAATCCAAATCGTTATTCAAGACCGCAGAGGCCATGGAGTCTGTTGTATCGACCCATGCGACGCATTATCATGTTCGCCGCCGTCAATGGAGGAGAGGGCGTCGGAAGTGCCGTGGAGTAACCTTCGTGGGATCTGCTTCTCATAATCAGAACGCGATATCTCGAACGGAGTCGCCGGGTTCCATCGTAGGGGCGAATGATTATTCGCCCCTACCTTCGGCGGGTCGACGGCAGCGACGGGCCCCGATCACAGCTTCGTGGCTCGTGGCGATTCCGGCCGGGGCGCTGGCGGGGTGGGCCGCTTGGTCGTACTTCTCCGGTGGCATCGTCGCGGTTCTCCTGGCGCCGGGCGGGTCGGCTGCTGACAAAGTGGCGGTAATCCAGAATTACTTCCGTTCGTTCGGGGTCCTGGCGCCGCTCGCGTACGTGGGCATTGTGACAATCGAGGTGGTGGTCGCGCCGATTCCCGGCCTGATGCTGTACGCGCCGGGCGGCATGGTTCTCGGAGGCTTCTGGGGTGGATTGCTCTCGCTCCTGGGCAACACGCTGGGCGCCGGCATCGCGTGTCAATTGATTCGCGCGCTGGGCGGGAAACGCTTCACCGCGTGGCTGGAGCAGGGCCATCTGAAGATGTACCAAGAGAGACTCTCCCGCTCGGGAATGTGGCTGATCCTGCTGCTGCGGGTCAATCCCCTGACCTCGTCGGATCTGGTGTCCTATGCGGCGGGACTGGCGGGGATTCCGGTCTGGAAAGTCATGTTCGGCACTCTCCTGGGCCTGGCGCCGCTGTGCTGGGCACAGGCCTATCTCGCCGATGGGATTCTCCGGGCGATCCCGCAGCTCCTCTATCCCCTGCTGATTCTCTGCGGGATCTACGGAATAGCAGCCGTATGGATCGTCCTGCATTTGCGCGGTCCCCGGGATTGACAGGGGAATGTCGCTGTATTATAAAGGGCACAATTGGAAACATCACTCTTTCTTTGGAGGTACGGATCATGAGAAGTCACACATCACTCGCTGTCGCTCTGTTGGTCTCCGTAACCATCCTGGTCCTGCTGGCGGGGCCGGTCTCGGCGCAGCAGGCCCGCCGGGGCGGACTGTACGGGGACTGGAACGTCAAGATGGAGTTTAATGGCAGACAAATGGACTCCATTCTGTCGTTTTCCCGCGCCCAGGACGGGAACATGACGGGCCAATGGATCAGCTTCATGGGAGTCAACGCGCTGAAAGACGTCAAGTTTGAAGAGGGCAAGCTCAGCTTCACGCGGGTCATGCAGGGCCGCGACGGCCAGACCAGCACTTCGACCTTCAAGGGCACGATCGAGGACGGCAAACTCTCCGGCACCCTTTCGAGCGACCGCGGCGAGACCACGCTGACCGGCGTGCGGGCCCCGCGTCTGCCCCGGGCGGCAGGCCTCTGGGACCTCAAGACCAAGCGGGCCGATCGGGAATCGACGGCGACCCTCGCTCTCAGCGCAGACAAAGAGGGGAAACTCGTGGGCACGTGGAAGACCGAGCGGGGCGAACTCGCGGTTTCGGATGTCCAGTTCAGCCAGGGCAAGCTGGCCTTCAAGGCCAAGAGCACCAATCCGGACCGGGCGTTCGAAGCCAACTTCGAAGGGACGATCCAGCGGGACACCCTGACCGGCACCCTGAAGACGCAGCGCGGTGAATCCACCGTGGAAGGCACGCGCCAGGGCGCAGCCCTGATCGGCACGTGGAACCTGGAGGCGGTCAGCGAGCGCGGCACGCGGCAGCAAAGACTCGTGGTCAACTCGGACCTGAGCGGCCTCTATGGGTCCTTCCCGATCAAGAAGATCAACTTCCAGGGTAATACCGTGGCGTTCCCGATGGTGATGCAGTTCGGCGACCAATCGTTCGAGATGAGCTTCAAGGGCAAGATCGAGGACAACAAGCTGACCGGCGAACTGACAAGCTCGCGCGGCAGCCAGAAGATCACGGGCACCAAAGTGGTCCGCACCGGCGGCCGACGCGGCAACTGAGAATAGCCGCCGCACGACGTTGCGAGCCTGCCGGGCCGGGAGCCCGGCAGGCTCTTCTTTGCCCGGGGGCTGCTCCATGCCCCAGCATAATCATCTCTCAGAGAAAGCACCCTTGAGGAAGCACCTCTGCCCCTGTCAAAGGCTCTCTATTTTTGGGAGGACACGGCCATGGCCATCCAGTATCTTGCAGAAGAGACGGCTCCCCTGTACGCCGCCGCCACCGGCAACAAGAAGCTCCTGGAGCTGCTTTGGGGCGACCAGGTCACCGTGTTGACCGCCGGCACGCCCCGCTCCCGGGTGCGGGCACGCGGCAAGACGGGGTATGTGAACAGCAGCGCGCTCGGCGGGGAATCGCTGCTGGAGGTGTACTTCATCGATGTGGGCCAGGGTGACGGCATCCTGATCCGCACGCCCGACGGCCGGCACCTCATGATCGACGGCGGGTACACGCGGGCCCAACAGCCCACGGGCAAAAATGCCGCCGATTTCGTGGACTGGAAATTCTTCAAGGACTACGGCCTGGAGCAAATCCACCTTGACGTGATGATGGCCTCGCACAACGACGCGGATCACTACGGCGGACTTTGGGACCTGCTGAACGTGAACCAGAGCCAGGAGCTGGATGCGCAGGGGGTCTGCGTGGACGCGTTCTATCACGCCGGCGTCGCCTGGTGGGTCAACCCGAACGATGGACGCTGGCTCGGCCCCACGGCGCCCGACAAGAAATTCCTGATCCAACTAATGGGTTCGAGGTCCAAGGTCGTGGAGGCCCTGAAAGACGGTGCCAATCCCAAACTCCAGGGCAAGTGGGCCGACTTCATGAAGACGGTGACGAAAGCCAAGACGGTGGAGGGAACCCCAACGCCGATCCGCCGTCTGAGCCAGACCGACGAGTATGTCCCCGGCTTCGAGGGCAACGGCGGCGGCGTGGCCATTCGCGTGCTCGGCCCCGTCGAGACGAAGATCGGTGGCCAGCCGGCGCTTCACAGCTACGGTGCGACGGCCAGCAAGAATACCAACGGCAACAGCCTGCTGCTCCGACTCGACTACCAGCGGTCGCGCATTCTCCTGACGGGCGATCTCAACCGGGACAGCCAGCGGCAGCTCCTCGACGATTATATCGGCCGGCGCATCGAGTTCCAGTGCGACGTGGCGAAGGCCTGTCACCACGGCAGCCACGAGGTCTCGTACGAGTTCTTGAGCGCGATGCGGCCCGCGGTGACGGTGATCTCGTCCGGGGACAACGAAGGATATGACCATCCCCGGCCGGTAACGGTCGCCGCCAGTGCGACGGCGGGATATCTGGAAATCACGAACGATGAGATCAAAACGCCCCTGGTGTACTCCACCGAACTGGCGCGCAGCATCAATCTCGGCAGGCCGACCAGGCTGACGATCACCGATTCGGCCGGCAATACGGTCGTCGACGCAGAGGGGCTGAGCCGCGTGAAGATCGACGCCGAGGTCACGAAGGTCGGCGACCTGAATCCCAGCACCGTGACCAAGACCCTGCAAGGCATCTACATCGTGGCAGGACTGATCTACGGCCTGGTCAACGTCCGCACCGACGGCCAGAAGATTCTCTGCGCGACGCTCAACGAAAAAGACAACACGTGGCAGACCAGGACACTCACGTCCCGCTTCTGACGGCAGGAGGAGCTTCGGGTCTGCCGGACGAAACCGTCGCAGGGAGAACAGGGTGCGTGCCTGGGATTCCGCACTCGCCGAGGGCCGGCTATCTCCGCCGGACCTGCCAGCTTCCTGTCACAGGCGCCCCAATGTGGAGGTTCGAGGGCAGGTAGCGTACCGCGAATTGATCTCCAACCCTGAGCTGGTAATGGAGGGTCGCGTCGGCCATCCGGCAGCCAACGACCGATGTCGTGCCATCGGGAAGTAGGGCCACAAAGCCGTAGGCAATGTAGTGCTGATGGAATCTTGTCCATGGCCGCCGTTGCCAGCGCCCGATGACCTCCGCCTGCGCCACTCGCCCCTCGTGCCGCAGCCGCCGGCACCGCCGGCAGCCCACCGCGAGGATACCCGCCCCGGCGGCCATGGTGACCGCGCCCGTCGCCACACCGATGGCCCGAATCAGGCGCACGTTCTGATGCCGCCGCCGGCGGGCTTCCAAATCCTCGGTCAACGCCACCACCACAAAGATGATTCCCACCACAATAATCACGGCCCCCCAGATGATGGTCGTCCTCGGGGAGATGACGCGGATCAATTGGCCCGGCGGCTGGTATTCTCCTTTGCCCTCAAACATCGTTCCCCTGCCCTGCCGAGAACTCTGAGAAGAATCCCGTTTCGGATGATTTCGTCCCTCCGGATGCAAAGGCTGCAATCATTGCGCAAACGGCCCCCAACGTCACGATGGCAGCCCGCCGCCACGGTCTTGCCGAACCGCTCGCGATACTCCCGCGCACACCTGTACTGCCGGCATCCGCCCCATCAGGGTACGGAGCATGAGTCGGTGGTCTCCCGATTGGCCGAAGGATCGTAGACGAGCGAGTCTGTCACCGCGGTCACGGTCGAGGTGAAGGTCCCCCCGACGTTCGACCAGATCGACAAGAGCGCGGCCCCCTCGGAGCCGGTGACGGCCCACTTCCGGGTCGATCTCCCGTTGGGCCGCGTGGTGGTCACAACGACCACCGCCCCGGGCACCGGCTGTGGGGAGAGCGAGGAGTCGACGATCACCACCTTGGTCTGGATCAGGTAGCCCTTGCTGATCTTCGTCCCCCACATATCCATGGCCGAGACGTGCATGGTGGTGGGTTCGGGCGGCTTCTTGGACGCGTTGTCCACTACGACGTTGATCGAGTGGCGTGCCGTCTGCCCGAGGGCATCGTGGGCGACGGCCACTATTTGATACGCACTGTCGTGGAAGAGCGTTGTATCCCAGGCCCGTGACCAGCCGTCCGCGCCCGGGGCGCCGAGTCCGATGCTCGTCGTGTCGAGGAAGAACTCCACGCCGGCGATGCCGCGCTCCGCGTGTGCGGTGGCGGCGATCGTGACAATTCCCGAGACGGTGGTCCTATCCGCAGGATTCGTGATCTGCACGGTCGTTTTACCGATACCGGCCGCCTTCTGGGCATCGGCGAGCCCGTACCCGAAACTCGGGTCCCGGCCGGCCGGCGGGAGGTCCTCCGCCGTCCTCGTCAGCGTGTCCCGGACGGCCACGTTCGAGACCGCCCCGGCCGCCCAGACCAGGGCGGCGGTTCCCGTCACGTGGGGACAGGCCATGGAGGTGCCACTCATCGTGGTGTAGGACCCACCTTTGCAGGTCGAGTAGATGTCCACCCCGGGGGCCCCCAGGGCAATCTCGGGTCCGAAGCTCGAGAAATAGGCAAGTCGGTCCTGGGAATCCGTCGCGGAGACGGCGACCACCGAGGGGTAACCCGCCGGGAAGCGGACCGGCCCGCTGGAATTGCCGGCCGCCGCCACGAGCAACACCCCGGCGGCGAAGGCCTTGTCACAGGCCTCTTGGAGGCTCGTGCTGCCGCCGCCTCCCAGACTCAGGGAGGCGACCTGCACGTGGTTCTGCACGCACCATTCCAGCCCCTGGATGATGTCGCTCGTGTAGCCCAGGCCGGTGTTGTCGAGCACCTTCACGGCATGAAGGCGGACACCCGGCGCGACCCCGACGACTCCGATGCCATTGTTCAGGGCGGCCACGATGCCCGCACAATGCGTGCCGTGCCCGTAGCCGTCGTTCCAGTCCGCCGGGTCCGTGCTGCCCTCCTTTTCGGGCGGACCCGCGTAGTTGATGCCGTCGACGACCGCCAGATCCGGGTGCCGGCTGTCAATCCCGGTGTCGATAATGGCCACCTCCACGCCGGCGCCGGTGTTGCCGCCAGGCCAGACGAGGTCGGCATGGATGCGGCTCACACCCCACGGCGTGGACTGGGCGAACGCATACATCGGGGGGTCCTCTTCCACGTACGCCACATCCGGTCGATTGGCCAACGCCGCAAGACCTTCCACCGGCACCCAGGCAGAGACCACCGGTATCAACTTGAAGGCGGCATACACGATCCCGCCGGCTTGCGCGACGATATCGGCACGATCCTGCGCCACCTGCAACTCGGCCGCGGGCGGGAAACCAATCAACACGCGGTGACCGGGCGGCTCCATTTCCTGGGCAAGCGACTGTGGCGCCCACCCCGCGCAGACAACCAGCAGAAGAAATACCGACAATAGTCTCGATGGCGTTCTCATGGTGTAATCCTCCACTGCAAGAACACGGAACACCTTTTCCCTTAGTCTCTTGCCCCTCATCGCACCGTAGGTCGGTAGGCAAAACAGCAACCTTATATCCTCCGCATCGCGCCAGAGTTCACGATAGGGAAAACTCCTCATTCGCGCGAATTCCAGGATGCCTTACTTTCTTCGGAGGCAGACGAAAGGTGCTGTTACCCACGCAGGAATCTGCGCGAGTCAGGGAAATCTACGGATCAGGAAGATCGGGATCGCGAGCCGCCAGGGCGATCCGGGACCTTTCCTTGCAGCAGTTCCGCAGACGCCCTATTCCTTTCGGCCTGGAATGGGGGTATGGAGGAAGAGTATGGAACCTGGGCGCAAACTCTCGGATACGGAGAGGAACTTCATCCTCCAACAGGGGTTCGAGGAACCAGCACCACAGACGTATCACCTGCAATACTCGGCCCTGGTCGTTCAGCCACGTGTCGTCGGGCTGACGCTGCTGCTGGGTATCCTGTTGCAGTCGCCCGTTGTCTTCCTGGCCCTGGCCGCCGTTCTCTGGTGGGGCGCCCTGTTGCCGCCATGGAACTTGTTCGATGCGGTCTGCAATCGGACCGCAGGTGCCAGACCGGGCGCGGTGCGGCTGGGTCCGGCTCCGGCGCCCCGGAGGTTTGCGCAGGGCATGGCGGGATCGTTCCTCTATCACGCTCTCAGGGGACAATGGGAGTTTGCCCGGCGGACAGTTCCCTGGACCCGGCGCTGAGAACCGTCGCGGGGCCCGCGGGCACCCTGGAATGGACTCGTGATGATCTACGACGGAGGATTTGGGGGCAACGGCGCTTGATTATCCGCGCCGCGCGGAGTCTATTGGAACCGGAGGCGGCACCCGAGTATCATAGAGGGCATGTCGTGCCAGAGCACCGTCTACGAGGCCAAGGGGAAGTTCCGGATGGATGTGAGCGCATTTTCTAAAATGGAAGGGTGGATGGCCGTGCTGACCCTGTTCGTCGCCGCGTGCGGCATGGTGGACCAGGTGGGACACGGGCGGGCTCAGGCCGCCGTATATGTGGTGGACCAAGTAGCCCCCGGGGCAGCCGACACCAACCCGGGAACCGAAGAGAAGCCGTTCCAGACCGTGCAGCACGCCGCCGATGTGGCTCGGCCGGGCGACACTGTCTATGTCATGGCAGGCAAGTATGACGAGCGGGTTCATGTAGGGGCGAAAGATCTTTCGCCCGTATCGACCGGCGGCGCGGAGGACAAGCTCATCGCTTTCGTGGCCAAGCCCCGGCGCGCGGCGACCGTGCGCGGCTTCGACCTGGAGGCGAGTCACATCCGCGTCGAAGGCTTCGAGATCACGGCGGACAAGCCGGCCACAGCGGTCCAACTACGGGCCAGCCACTGCGAGGTCGTGGACAGTGTCGCCCGGCCGAGCCA
>JAMCWO010000330.1 GCA_023481165.1 Planctomycetota bacterium
GCTCATTCTCACCGATTCGGTTGCGCCGACGTCGAGCCCACGCGTGGGATGGACCGCGACCATCATTTTGGGGCCGATATTGATCTCGCGCGCCAGTAGCGCCTTCTGCAGGTTGCCGCCGGAGAGCTGCTTGATCGGCGTCTCCTGGCTGGGCGTGACGATGCCGAAGGTATCGATCAGCGTCTGCACGAAGCTGCGGATGGACACGGAATCCAGGAACGGGCCGCGCGAGAGCGGCGCCTGACGATAGCCCTTGAGGATAGCGTTATCGCTGACCGGTAGATTGGGGATGAGGCCCATGCCCAGCCGGTCTTCGGGGATGTGGCTCACGCCGGCGGCGATAATCTCACGCGGCGAGCAGTTGGTCAGCGTGCAGCCGACGATGTTCACTTCGCCCCCGCGGGCTTTGCGCAGCCCGGTGATCACTTCGGCCAGCTCACGCTGGCCGTTGCCGGCCACGCCGGCCACACCCAGGATCTCGCCCTGGCGGACGGAGAACGACACATCGCGCAGGGCCGGCACGCCCCGGTCGCCGAGCACGTTGATGTCTGTCAATTCGAGCACGACGGCCCCGGGCTGAACGTCGTTCTTCTCCAGGTGGAACAACACTTCGCGGCCGACCATCAGCCGGGCCAGCTCTTTTTTGCTGGTGCGATTCTTGTCGAGCGTGGCTTCGACCTTGCCCGCGCGCAGTACGGTAATCCGGTCGGCGATCGACATCACTTCGTCTAGCTTGTGAGAAATGAAGATGATTGCTCGTCCCTCGGCGGCCATGCGCCGGAGGGTCGTAAACAGCTCCTCCGCTTCCGGGGGAGTGAGGACGGCAGTAGGTTCGTCGAGGATCAGGATGTCGACGCCCCGGTAGAGCATCTTCAGAATTTCGACGCGCTGTTGTTCGCCGACGGACAATTGCCAGATGTAGGCGCGCGGGTCGACCTGCAAGCCGTACTGCTGGGACAGCTTTTCGATCTCTCGTTCCGTTTCGGACAGGTTCAGCCAGAAACGTGGTTCTTTCAGGCCCAGCGTCACGTTTTCGGCCACCGTGTGCATTTCGACCAGCATGAAGTGCTGATGGACCATGCCGATGCCCAACTCGCCGGCCTGGCGCGGCGAGCGGATGTCCACGGATTTGCCGTGCAAGTAGACTTTGCCCTCGTCCGGGTGGTACAAACCGGAGAGGATGCTCATCAACGTGCTCTTGCCGGCGCCGTTCTCGCCCAATAGCGCGTGGATCTCGCCGGGCCGCACTTCCAGGTCGACGCACTGGTTCGCGACCACGCCTGGGAACCGCTTGGTGATGCCCTTCATTTTGACCGCGGGTGGTGTTTGCTGAGCCAAGAAAACCACTCCTTGCCTTACGTTGTCACACGGACCCTGGGAACATAAAAAGGGCTGGTGAGGGAAGGCTCCCTCACCAGCACCCTGATCGGCGCTCCCCCGATTATTTAGGGAGAGTTCCCTTTACGCCATCGACCAGCCAGTCGAATGCCAGTTTCGCCGTGTCGGTCATGACCACGCCCTTGGCGACGCGCTCCTGGCCTGAGTTGTCACTGATCGGACCCTGGAACGGATCGAACGTGCCGTCAGAGATCTCCTGCTGCTTGTCAGTGGCCAGCTTCTGCACGTCGGCCGGGACGTTCTTGCCGAAGGGCGCCATCTTGAGCAGTCCTTCCTTGAAGCCCCACCAGACCGGCGCGTTGGTCCACTTGCCTTCCATCACCTCGGCCCCGAGTTGAGTGTAAAGCACACCCCAGTCCCAGATGGGCGCCGTCAGCCAGGCGTTGGGAGCAATCGCGCTGTTGTCCAGGTTGTAGCCGACGACGAACTTGCCCAGCTCTTGCGCCAGCTTGTCCGGCTCATTCGAGTCGCTTTCGCGGGCCACGATGTCGGCGCCCTGATCGAACAGGGCCTGGGCGGCCTCCCGCTCCTTCGGCGGATCCACCCAGGCATTGATCCACACCGGGTGGACTTCAGCCTTGGGATTGACCGACCGTGCGCCGAGGGTAAACGCATTCATGTTCCGGGTGACTTCCGGGATGGGGTATGGGGCGATGTAGCCCAGGACGTTGGATTTGGTCATCTTGCCGGCGACCACGCCGGCCACGTACCAGCCCTGGTAGCCGCGGCCGTCGTAGATCCCAGCGTTGTCCGCGGTCTTGTAGCCGGTGCAATGCTCGAAGATCACCTTCGGGTACTGAGCGGCAACCTCGATCACGCCGTCCATGTAACCGAAGCTGGTGGCGAAGATCAGGTTGTAGCCCTTCTCGGCGTAGTCGCGGATGACGCGGGTAGCGTCTGGGCCCTCGGCCACAGATTCACTGGCCGTAGTCTCGATGCCCAGCGCTTGCTGCATTGCCAGGCGGCCGTTATCGTGCGCCTGGGACCAGCCGCCGTCCTTGGCCGGGCCTACGTAGATGAATGCGGCCTTGATCGGGCTCGCTACCGGAGCATCGGCCGGCGCCTTGCCGACGACGCCTTCGACGAACCAGTCCATGGACAGTTGCTGAGCGTCGGTGACGGCGGCTCCCTTGGGAATGGCCGGCTTGCCTCCCTGTCCGTTGATGAGGCCGCTGAAGACGTTGAATTCACCGCTCAGGATCTTGGTCTTGTACTGATCGACCA
>JAMCWO010000230.1:0-2809 GCA_023481165.1 Planctomycetota bacterium
GTCCGTGCAGCCGATCTCGATGCGGCCCTGGGGCTTGTCCATGTACTTGATCGCGTTGTCGATCAGATGGTGAAAGACCTGTCCCAAACGCATCTTCCCCCCCACGACGGCGGGCAGCTCGCCCCGGACCACGACCTGAATCTGCGGGGGCGGGTCCAGCAGCGCGACCGTCTCGGGGACCAGTTTGCCCAGGTCCACGATCTCCCGCGGATCGGTCACCCTACCGATCTCGGAATAGTGCAGAATGCCGTTGATCAGGTCGGCCAGCCGCGTGACCCGGCGTTTGAGCAGGGCCAGTTGCTGCCGGCCCGGCTCGTCGAACTTGTCGGCATAATCGGAGGCGATCCAGTCGGCCAGGGTCCCGATGCCCCGCAGCGGCGCCTTGAGGTCATGGGCCGCCACGTAAGCGAAATCCTGCAACTCCTGGTTCGAGCGGCGCAGGCTCTGCACCATGTCGGCCAGCCGCTCGTTCGCCGCGGCCAGCGCCGAATCCGTGTGCCGGCGCGCCGTGATCTCCCGGGTCAGTCTCTCATTGCTGTTCCGCAGTTGAGTGGTCCGCGCACTGACCCGGGCCTCCAACTGCTCGTTGGCCTCGACCAACGCGACATCCCGTCGGTGGATCTGCTCGAGCATCTCGTTGAAGGCCTGGATCAGCAGGCCGACTTCATCGTGGCTCGCCGACTCGACGCGAACCGTGTACTCCTTCTTTTCGGAGACCAGGCGCGCCACGTCGGCCAAACGGAGGATCGGCCGGGAGATGAGCCGCTGCAGCCGGGCGGAGATCAGGTAGGCCGTGAGGGACGAGAGGAATACGGTTCCGATGATCACCAGGATGCTGCGCCGGAGCCTCAGATACAGGGGATCGAGACTGCCGCGCAGGCAGACGGTGCCGATCGGTTCGCCGTTGAGAAGCACGGGCCGGGCGATGACCAACGATTCCCAGTTGAACCGGTAGTCGCTGCGCAGGGCCTGATGCTCGGGCAGGAGCGGGATCGTCCCCTCTCGCACGTACATGGCGAACAGTTCCCCCGCGCGGGTGTACACGCAGACTCCCATGATGGAAGGGTCGGCGCCGACGGTGCGCAGGCAGGTGCCCGCGTCCACCGCGTCGCGAAAGACGAGGGCGGTTTTGCAGTTGTCGGCGAGCACCTCGGCATGCGCGCCCAGATCGCGGAGCATTGTCCGCCGCAAGTCCGCCCATTCCCAGGCGATGAAGACCGTCCCCCCCAGCACCAGCGAGGTCACACACGTGAGCATGATGATCGTGATCAGTTTGTGCTTGAGCGACAAGCGGTGCAGGAGCGTGGAGGTCCGGTGCCGGGGCCGGGACATCTCCGCGTTGGCTTCACTGGTTCTTTTCATCCTGTCCTTCTCATCCATCCTGCGCAACAAAGGGAGGCGCGGAATCGGCCGGAGCCCTCCCCAACACGGCGCTTCGCGCTTCGGCTCGCCTTTCCATCATGCTGCCTCGCGGCGAGGGGGAGTCTTTTCCGTCGCTCCGGGGCGCAGCCCACAGACCCTCGTACGGATTCTCTATCGGCAGATTGGGGACCTTGGCGGAGCGACAAATGCCATAAACCGTGTGCGGCGGCCCGCCACAGGGGCGTCTGGCCCGCCTCCCGACCCGTCAACGTCCGAAAAGGGTCGGCCTCCCCTTTCGGCTTGACAGTCCGCCCCTGCCTATCATATCATCGCTCCCATGATTGTCGGCGGTCTGAGGTAAGCGATCTCGTCCTAACAGCCGGCCGGCAACCATGAACGATTACCGGCTCATGACGATTTATGCCACAGGGTATTGCCATTTTGGGGTCCACCGGCTCGATCGGGCGTAACGCCCTTCGTGTCCTCGAGACCCTCGGCTCGGAATACCAGGTGGTCGGACTCAGTGCGCACCGCAACGTGGAGCTTCTCGCCCAGCAGACGCGGCGCTACAAGCCGCGGCAGGTGGCCGTCACGCACGAAGAGGCCGCCGCCCGGTTCCGTACGATGCTGAACGGCAACGTCCGGACCATGTCCGGGCCGGAGAGCCTCACGGAACTGGTGCAAAGCGACGGCATCGATACCGTGCTGACGGCGGTGGTGGGGGCCGCCGGCCTGCCCGCGGTGCTGGCGGCGGCTCAGGCCGGCAAACGGCTGGCCGTCGCCAACAAGGAGCCGCTCGTGATCGCCGGCGAGCTGCTCACGCGCGCCGTTCGGGAGCACGGCAGCGTCCTGCTGCCCGTGGACAGCGAGCATTCGGCCGTCTTTCAGGCCCTGCGCTCGGGCACGACCCGGGAAGTCCAGCGCATCCTGCTGACCGGCTCGGGGGGACCCTTCCGCGGCGCCACTCCCAAGGACTTGGAGAAGGTTACGCGGGAGCAGGCGCTGTGCCATCCGACATGGAACATGGGGCCGAAGATCACGATCGATTCGGCCACCCTGATGAACAAAGCCTTGGAGGTGATCGAGGCACGCTGGCTGTTCGACGTGCCGGTGGACCAGATCGAAGTTCTGATCCATCCCGAGTCGATCGTGCACTCGCTGGTGGAGTTCGTGGATGGCTCCGTGGTGGCCCAACTCGGGGAGCCGGACATGTGCCTGCCGATTCAGTATGCTTTGACGCACCCGCGGCGCGTCGCCGGCCTCTCGAAGCGCCTCCAGTTGGAAGAGATCGGCGCGCTGCACTTTGAGAAGCCGGACCCCCGGACGTTCCGGGCCCTGCCGCTGGCCTATGAGGTTGCCCGCGCCGGGGGCACGGCGGCCGCGGTATTCAATGCCGCCAACGAGGCGGCCGTGGCGGAGTTCCTGGCCGGTCGCATCCGGTTCGTAC
>JAMCWO010000230.1:2819-13998 GCA_023481165.1 Planctomycetota bacterium
GTTGGTGGAATACTGCCTGAACCGGCACAAGATCCGGTCCATTACCTCCCTGGAGGAGCTGCTCGAAGCGGATGCCTGGGCCCGAATGGAAGTCCGGAAGAGATTATGATTTATGATTTGCGATTCATGATTTATGATATAGGAATGCACTTGGTGCGGGGCTCACCGTACGAACCTAAATCATAAATCACAGATCCTTGGAGCGTTTGGATGACAGAGATGGCGAAATCACGGACGATGATACTGAATGGTCTGTTCTGGATCGCGATCGCGGCGGCGGCGGTCTATCTCATCGTGCTGCACGTGAGTGTGGTCAGCAACGTGATCGTCGTTCTGCTCGGGTTCGGCTCGGTGGTGCTCGTGCACGAGTTCGGCCATTTTATCGTAGCCAAGCTCGGGGGCATCAAGGTCGAGGCCTTCTCCATTTTCATGCCGCCGACGCTGGTGGGGATCCGCAAGACGAAGGCCGGATTCAAGTTTCGCTTTCTGCCCAGTCTCACTTCCCACGGCGATGAACAGCCTCCGGAGCAGGTCGAGGAGACCGAGTATCGCGTCGGCATCTTCCCGTTCGGGGGTTACGTGAAGCTGCTGGGCCAGGAGGATACCGGCCCGGTGAAGCAGGTAACGGATCCACGCTCCTTCGCGAACAAGCCCGTGAGCATCCGTGCGGCGGTCATTGCGGCGGGCGTAACCTTCAACGTGATCAGTGCGGCGCTCATCTTCATGATCGTGTTTCTGGTCGGGATCAAGCTGCCGCCCGCCGTGGTAGGCGACGTGATTCCGAAATCGCCGGCGGCCCGGGCGGGCCTGCGGCCGGGCGATGAGGTCCTCAAGATCGACAACCAGACCAAAGATCTCGATTTCAGCAACATTTTGATCGCGGCGGCCCTTTCGAAGGCCCATGCGCCGGTCCCCATCACCGTTGAGCATCTGGATGGCTCGCAGGAGGAAACCACGCTCGTGGCCGAGAGCCTGCCGGGCAGCCAGTTTCGCGACTTCGGCATTACGCAGCCGCTGGATCTGAAGATCGCCAAGGTCGCCGAGCCGAACGTCCTGTACGAGCGAACGGGCCTCAAGCCCGGGGACACCATCGTGGCGGTCAACGGCCGGAAGGTGGACCACTATTGGGACCTCTCCAGAGTCCTCCGGGAAACCCTCACGCCGCGGATCCAGATGACGGCCGAGCGTCCGAAGGACAGCCAGGGCAGCGAGTTGGTGCAGACGGAACTGCCGCTCGACTGGTCCGTGTCCGACAATGGGGATGTGAAGACAGAGGCCGATCTGAGCCATGTCTATTCGATGGTCCCACGCCTGCGCGTGATGGATGTCGATAAGGAACACGGCAACGAGGCCGAGCCGGGGGATGCCTCGCACCTGAAGGCGGGCGATATCATTCTCGCCGCAGGTCAGACGAAGGATCCGACCTACAAAGAGCTACGGGACATCACGACCGAATACGAAGGCAAGTCCCTGCCGATGCAAGTGCTGCGGACGGATGCCAACGGTGTCGAGCGGACGCTCACGGTGCAGGTCAAACCGAAGCGGGATTCCGGGGCGGACCGTGTGATCATCGGCTTCCTGCCGACGCTGGATGCCGCCCATGCCGTGGTCGCTAAAGCCGTGCCGACAGAAGGTACAACAGGGACGCTGGACATCCCGCGCGGGGCGCGGATCGTCAGCGTCAATCAAAAGCCGGTCTCCAGCTTCTATGACGTCGTCGCCGAAGTGCAGCGGTGGCAAGGACAGCCGGTCACTCTGCAATACCGCCTGGATGACCAGGCCGAGGGCGGGGTGACGCTGCCGGCGACCCTGACCGGCCGACCCGCGAATGTCACTTCGGTCCTGGCGGAGCCGGTGCCCTTCAAACCCATGGATCGCCTGTACCAGGCCAAAGATCCGCTCAACGCGATCGGCATGGGCTATCGCCGAACCTGGACGTTCGTCGCGCAGACCTATGTCACGCTCAAACGCCTGATCGGCGGCCTGATCAGCCCGAAGAATCTCATGGGCCCGGTCGGCATCATCACGGTCAGTTACCAAATCGTGGCCCAGCAGCCCCTCACCAACTACATCTACTTCCTCGGCTTGATCAGCGCGACCATCGCGGTCATCAACTTCCTGCCCATCCCGCCGTTCGACGGCGGCCTGATCGTGCTGATGCTGATCGAGAAGGTCAAGGGCTCCGCGCTGAGCGAGCGCACCCAGGGCATCCTGGCCTACGCCGGCTGGGCGCTCGTGCTGCTGCTGCTGATCTACGTGACCTACAACGACATCTATCGCAGTTTCTTCAGCTAAACGAAGGCCGCTGCCGATAATACACACCGGAGCAGGTGTGATGTGCAACAACTGAAGCGTTGATTGGAAGGTCCGCGCATGTTGGTCGAGAAGCCTGCCGCAGGCGCCGTCGAACGGTCGAGCCCCAAGGCATTGAACAGCGAGCAGTACCACCGAAACCTATCAAGCGTCTTGGAGTCCGCTGACCGCGAGGTCTACCGACTCCTCACGAAAGAGTACGACCGTCAGCAGAACACCCTGCAACTCATCGCGGCGGAAAACCAGTGCTCGCGCGCTGTCCTGGCCGCGCTGGGATCCGTCGTCCAAAACAAGACCACGGAAGGCTTCGCGGGGGCCCGCTTCCACGGAGGATGCGAGGTGGTAGACTGCCTCGAAACGCTCGCCGTCAGCCGGGCCCGCGAGGTCTTCAAGGCCAAATACGCCAATGTCCAGCCGCACTCGGGCACCGGCGCCAATCAGATCGTGATCACGGCCATTCTGGAAAAAGGGGACCGAATCTTCAGCCAGGCCATGGACCAGGGTGGACACGTTTCGCACGGAGCCCCCGTCTCCTTTGCGGGCAAGTTCTTTGAAGTCGAGCACTACTGCGTCCGCCCGGACACCTTCCTGCTGGATTACGACGCCATCCGGGAGCAGGCGCTGCGCTTTCGCCCGAAGCTGCTGATCTGCGGGGCCAGCGCCTACGCGCGGACCATCGACTTCGCCCGGTTCCGCGCCATCGCCGATGAGGTGGGCGCCTACCTGATGGCCGACATCTCGCATATTTCCGGCCTAGTCGCCGCCGGCGCGCACCCGTCGCCGGTGGACCACGCCCACTTCACAACCACGAGCACGTACAAGCCCGGCGGCCCGCGCGGCGGCTTGATCCTCATGGGCCGCGACTCCGACACACCGTTCCGGATGGCCGATGGCGGGCGCACCATGCCGCTGTGGGAGCGGATCGAGAAGAACACGTTCCCCGGCTTCCAGGGGACGCCCTGCCTGAACAACATCACGGCCAAGGCAGTCTTCTTCAGAGAAATGCTCTCAACGGAGTACCGCGATTGGCAATTCGGGATCGTGGAGAATGCCAAAACGCTGGCAGAGCAATTCCTGCGCATGGGCTACGATGTCCTGACCGGGGGCACCGACAATCACATGTTCCTGGTCAACGTGGCGAATTTCCGCAAAGGCATGACCGGCTTTATCGCTCAGCATTGTCTCGAGGACTGCGGCATCATCATCAACCAGAACCGGCTGCCCTACGACACCCACAGCGCCCGGATCACCAGCGGCATGCGGCTGGGGACCCCCATCGTCACAAAGAACGGCATGGGTCACCCCGAGATGCACACCGTTGCACAATGGGTGAACGACGTGCTGACCCGGGTCGAGATCCAAGGCGACCGGCAATACCACGTCGACCCAGCCTTCCAGAGCGGGATGAAGGAACGCGTCCAGGAACTCTGCGCCAAGTTCCCCATGCGGTGATCCGGCGACCGAGCATCAGCGCGAACTGTCATCCTTCGCTCCGCTGCGCTGCGTTCAGGATAACATGCCAAGGTGGGATCACTTCAGGAAGAAGCTGTACACGTGCTCGTAAGTCGAGCATTTGAATGAGGTTCCGTTCAAGGGCGCGAAGAAGTAAGGTGTGAACTGCCTCAACGCCTGCACCTGATCCAGAGGCACAGGGACCAGATCGGGAGTGTCGTTCCAGCCTAGAACGAAGAGGCCGCCGGGAGCGAGAAGCGCGTGTACGGCGGCAAAGGCCTTCTCAATCGCCTCAGGCTGGTTTAGTCCCCAGCCGAAGACCCCGTTCATCAGCACCAGGTCGAAGTAGCTCTCGGGGAAATGGTTTCGCAGGTTCGCGGCATCGTCGACGATATGTTTGGGCGCGCCGAACTGCGCTTTGGCCGCATCCCAGTCGATGGTCCAGAGTTCCCGGCCGACAAAGAACTCATTGTAGAAAGCCTCGTATGGCTCGCGGCCGACCTCCAGCACCGTCCGCGGCTGAAACTTCGCCAGAATGAAGGGAATGATGATCTGTTCCAGGACACGCCTGTCCGCGTGTCTGGGCCTTCGTTGCGAGATGTGTCTTTTGACAACCTTCCACGCCAAGTAGCGATAATATACGTCACGAATCGCAGGAGAGGCACCATTGACAAGAACGAAACCGTCCATATCCAGCCAGCTTCGAATCTCCGAGGGTATATCTGGGTGGCAGCGGCAAGCGGAGTCTTCGGAGCTTGCCGCTGCCACCCGGACGATGACTCATCGGCTGGAAGCCGATGCCACGCCGCACCCGCTCTTCACTTACCTTCTTAGGTCTCAGTCATTCGCACTGGTCTCGAATTTCCTCAAACAGCGGCGTGCGGCCCAGCCGGACACATTCTGCGGCGTAGATGTACAGGGCGGCGGACCACGTCTGCCAATCGTTGCCCTTCGGTAGGCCGTTCTGGGCCTGGTGCCACTCGTTGAAGCCAAAGCCGAGGGTTGGGTCTTTGCCTTGGCGAACCAACTCAGTGAGCGCGGTCAACTTTCGCTGGGCCAGATCCATCTTTCCCGCCGCGACGAGCGCCGCGACGTAGAAACCGCAGACAAACGGCCAGATCCCTCCATTGGCATAGCACCCCGGCGGATTGAGACGCTCGATACGCGGGCGGTAGTCCCAGTCGCCGTGTTGCTGGAAGGGGAACAGGCACGGCGGCAGGTCCACCGCCAAATCGCCCTTCTGCCGCATGCGCCAACATTCCGTTTCCACCCAGAGAATCATTTCGTCGGCCAAGCTCGACGGCGCCAGACCGGACAGAATGGCCAGGCTGTTGCCCATCAGGTCGAAGCGGTCACTGCTATACTCCTTGAAAGCCCAGAAAGCAAAGTAGGGCTTGTCGGGCAACAGCAGACCCCGCAATCCCGTCGCCAGCGACCCCGTTTCCGTGGCGGCGAAGCGGTGCAGACGCTCATACAGCAGATCGGCCGTCTCGTCCTCGCCGAACAGGCGGAGATAGGTATAGACCAGCGTGTTGACGTACAATCCGTGGCCGGGCACCCACAACTCGTCGCGCCAGTCGGTGGTCGGCTGCTGGTCGACGATGACCCGGTTCTCGCTGCTGCGGTAGTCCATCCAGACCAAGGCTTTCTCGGCCGCCTCTTTCAAAAACTCCGGCTCGCCCGTCACCCGGCGGTAGAACGCCAGACTCACCAGGAACAACGGCGTCGTATCGCTTGCTCCCAGATTGCCCGCGTCGTGCGCCAGCGACGGCATCTGGCCCAGGGGACTTTGATTATGGGCCAGCGTTTGCAGCACACCGCGCAGGGATCTCATCAAGTCCTCATCCCGCGTGACAAGCGCGGCCAGGCTGGAGATCAACAGATCGCGCGTGTACGGCTCCGGGTAACCCCAGGCGGCGGCCCGGGGCAGTCCCCGGCAAGGCCCGCACGAGTTGTTTCGGAGCACCGCGCGGGCTTCTCGCGCCGCCTGCTCCACTCCCGGCCCCATTTCCAGTGTTACGCCCATGCCCCCGCGCCCCCTGTGATCTATGAATTATGATTCATGATTTACAATTCAATATTTGTCGCCGCGAAAAATCATAAATCATGAATCATAAATCATAAATCCCAGTCCTCTGGGTAAAGCCCTCATTTGTCGGCTCGATTCTCCTGAGTTGCCTCCGCCGCACGGGCGCAAAAAAGAAGGCCATAAGGGGGAAGCTTATGGCCTGTTGGCTTGTAACCGCAATATCTATTCAAATCGATCGCGTTGTGTCAGATCGTGCTTCTCTCAGATTCGCAGAGGCGGCGGTCTGATACAACGGGGGAAGTACCATCGCTGAGAAAACGAATTCGTGACGGTCGTTGGATCACCTGCCGTCTCTTGCACGAGAGTGGTCTGCTCCTGCGACTGCGGGCAGATACACATGTTGTAGAACATCCAGAAGACGGCGATGGTGAACGTCCATGTTTTCATGATTCTTTCCCCAATGTTCCATCCCCCCTATCGGCGGCTCCGGGAGAATTTCCTTAGCGGTTTTGCGCGGCCCGTGTCTGACGTGTCCGGCGGGGGTCTGAAGGCCCGGGGGAGCAAACAGGTATATCAGTGTAGAAAATCCACACTTGCCGGTTGTCCGTTCTCGGCCGCGCCGGGGGCGGATCGGAGCAGGCGCCGTATCAGTACTGATAGACGGGATGACGCCCCGCGCAGATTTTTTTTGCGGGTGTCAATTTTCGCCCGATCAATACTGCTAAATTGTAGCGGGTGGGAGGACCTACTTGTTTCGGTCCAGGAGGGCCAGGGCCAACTGCCGCAGGACAGCGGCCTTGGCGCCGAACGGCTCCAGCAGGACTACCGCCTCATGAGCGAGCTCACGCTCCAGCTCTTTGGCCTTTTCGATGCCCACGACGGCGGGATAGGTGCATTTGGCGGCTTTGAGATCCTTGCCCGCCGTCTTGCCCAACTGCTCGCTTGAGGCGCTGACGTCCAGAATATCGTCGGCGATCTGGAAGCCCAGGCCGATCTTCAGGCCGTACTGCCCGAGGATCTGCAACGACTCAGCGCTCGCCCCGCCGCACAGGGCCCCCATGGTGGCCGCACAGCGGAACATTTTGGCGGTCTTGTTGGTGTGGATGTATTCGAGCATTGCCACGGTGCCGACAGTGCTTTCCGCCTTCAGATCGGCGACCTGTCCAGCGATCATGCCCGCCGGTCCGGCAGCACGAGCCAGCTCGCTGATCAGCTTGACCGCCAAGGCCGCATCACTAATACCGTCGGCGAGGACCTCGAAGGCGAGCGTCAGCAGACCATCGCCCGTCAGAATCGCCGTCGCTTCATCGAAGGCCTTGTGGCAGGTGGGCCGGCCGCGCCGCAAATCGTCATCGTCCATCGCCGGCAGATCGTCGTGGACCAGGGAATAGGTGTGGACCATCTCGATCGCCGCCGCGGCGGTCCGCGCCGCGGCGGTCTCGTGTCCGGCGATCAGTTCACAGCACCAGAGGATCAGGGCCGAGCGGATCCGCTTGCCGGGTCCGGAAAGTGTGTAGTCCATCGCTTTGTGCAAATCTTCCTGGATACCCTGCTGCCGGGCGAGGACCTGACGGAGAGTATCGTTGACGATCTGGACTTTTTGGGATAGTGAGGCATTGAAGTCAAGGTTGGCTGCACGTGATGAAGGCATAAGGCGAAGCAAATTTGCTAATTATGAGTTCCGATCTACAATGGCGGCGGGTCTTCGAGAGAAATCGAAGCACTCGACAGCTCTCTATAGTAAAGAGTAAATGGCAAATAGTAAATCCCGAATGATGTTGGTCTTGGGCGTGACGGCCTCCGGCAAGGGACGTCTGGGGTTCGAGTTGGCCCGGACTCTCGACGGCGAGATCGTCAGCATTGACTCGATGAAGGTCTACCGGCGCATGGATATCGGCACGGCCAAGCCCTCCCCGGAGGCGCGGCAACAGGTGCGGTACCACCTGATCGACGTGGTGGAGCCGAGCGAACCGTTCAGCGTCGGCGTCTTCCTCGACCTGGCCCAAGCAGCTATGGACGACATCCGCCGGCGGGGCAAGACCATTGTCGCCGTAGGCGGGACGGCGCTGTACATCAAGGCCCTGCTCTACGGCCTCTTCGAGGGCCCCGGCAGCGATGAGCAGGTCCGGGCTGAGTTGCGGGCCCAGGCAGCACGGGAAGGAATGCCCCGCCTGCACGAGGCCTTGCGACAGATCGACCCGGAGGCGGCCGACCGCATCAGCGCCAATGACGCCAAGCGGATTATCCGGGCCCTGGAGGTCTACCGGTTGACCGGCAGGCCCATCTCCAGCTTCCAGAAGCAGTTCGACGCCGAGCGCCCCAGGCACGATTGGACGATTATCGGCCTGCGACGGGAAAAGGCCATCGAGAGCCGCCGGATCAATGCCCGCGTCAAGAAGATGATCGAACTGGGCTTGGTGAACGAGGTCAAGTCCTTGCTGGCGGAGGAAGAACCGCTGAGCCAACAGGCCCGCTGCGCGATCGGTTACGCCGAGATCATCGACCATCTCGCGGGCCGGATGAGCTTGGACGACGCCGTGGAGGAGATCAAGAAGAACACCCGCCGCTTGGCCAAGGGCCAGCGGACATGGTTCAAAACGTTCCGGCAGGTAAATTGGCTCGACGTGAAGGAGGAGGAACCGCCCGAGCACGTCATCGAGCGGGCCAAGGCGTTGATCGCAAGCCCAACCGACCGGCCGGTCCCATAGGTCCCATGTGTCCGATCGGTCCTATCGGTCCGATCGGTCCTATTCGACTGCCGCCGGCGCCGCCAACTCCTGTTGAGCCGCCTGAAGTTCCCGCTGCGCCTGGAGCATGGCAGCGGCCTCGCCGAGCATGAGTTGTTTGACCAGACTCCGCGGAACCAGCGTCATGCCCATATTGAAGATACGCTCTTCCACCGTGGAGGCGACCGCGCGGGCCAGTTGCGGGGGGATCCCGGATTCGGCGGTCAGATCGCGAACGATCCTGCCCTTATCCCAGGCAATCCGTGCGGCCGACTGCCTCGTCCGGTTGAGCTGCTCCAGATCGGTGCAGGCGAGGACATCCAGGGCGAGGACCTCGGTGCGGTCCCGTTTAAGCCGTCGCTCGACCGCGTGTTCCCCCAAGGCCGCCGCCGCCGCTTCGTGCCCGGTAGAGGTGAGGACGGCCTTGATCATGGCAAGGATCTCACTCGAGATGACTTGGCGACGGTCCTGCTGATGATAGAGATAGTACGTCACCACCTCGGCCAAGTCCTCGGCCATGGCAATATCCGGCCGGCCGATGGCCGAAAAGGCGTTGTTAATCGTTCCGACGATCTTGGTGTGAAGGTACTCCTCGGTCGTGCCGTCGGTCTTGATAACCTGCAGTTGCCTGTTCATACGACCGGTTGCCTCCCTGCAAACGGGTCCCCGAACGCGATACATCGGGTCCGGGCTTTCATCCCCCTATTGTTCGAACAGTTTGAGCTGATCGGCCGGCTCGGTGTCCTGAATCGCCTTGCTGACTTCGTCGATCAACTCGCCGGCATCCTTGAACTCCCGATAGACGCTGGCAAAACGAATATACGCGACCTTGTCCACCTCGCGCAGATGCTTCATCACGCATTCCCCGATGAAGGCGGACGTCACCTCTTTGTCGAAATTACGGAAGATGTCCTCCTCCGTCCGGTCGGCGACCTGCTGAATCTCCTCCGCCGAAACAGGTCTTTTGTAGCACGCCTTCTGCAGACCGGCGATGACCTTCTCCCGTTCGTAGGGCACGCGGGACTTGTCCTTCTTGACCACATGGAGCCGGAAGCTCTCGCCGGTTCGCTCGTACGTGGTGAAACGCCTTTTGCAGGCCAGGCATTGGCGTCGCCGCCGGATCACGCGCCCGGAATCGCTCGAGCGCGAATCCACGACTTTATCACTGTCTTCCTTGCAAAAAGGGCATCTCACGACTCAGACTGACCTCCTTAATAGCAACTATCCCGAACCCCAACTGTGCCAGACATCCATAGTCCCGGACAAACGACGATACTACATCTATTAGTTATGTCAGCCATTGTATGTTCAAGATATGGTATGTCAACCGGAATTTGCATCAATCCGGCCATCGTCGAAGTCCAAAAACGTGTGGTCGGCTTCACGAAGACAGGGCTTGCACCGGTCTTCCGATGCAAGCCCTGTCAATCTGTACTGACTGATGGTGCTGTCCGATTGACCGGTCGATCACGGTTTGGTCACACGGATATCGTCGATATAGATACGGCCGGTGCCGTCCGCGACCGGATTCTTGCGGTCGCCTACACCGATAGACAGCTTCTTGACCTTGGCCAGATTCACGCCGGTGAGGCTATTCAGCGGAATCTTCCATTGGGTCCAGGTGCCGGCGTTCACCGCTGCCGGATCGGGGTGGATCGCCACGGCCACCTTGCCCGCGCCGTCTTCGACCGCCACATACAGAGCCGCAGCGCTGTTCGTTCGGTCGGGATCATCGCCGATCCAGGCGCTCTGCCACGCGCCGCTCGCACCGCCGGTGGTCGCCGCCCCGGAGAACTCCGCGGTCGTGGTCGCACCGGTGTTGTGGCTGGTGACACACAGACCAATGTAGATGTTCGCACCCATGGTGATAACCGTCGAGACCGGCTTTCCGGCAGTATCGACGATATCCTTCCAAGTCTTGCCGTCGGCAGAGTACTGGGCGGTGAAGGCATTGCCCGTGCGGGTCAGCTTCACCCACTGTGGGGCGGCAACGCCCGCTTGAGTAGCGCTGGCGCAGGTGGCGCCGCTGGTCAGACGCCAGCCGAAGGAGACGCCGCTGGAGTAGCTCTGGATCATGTATGCCATGGCCGAACCGGCATCGAGGCTGTCACGGATCATCACGCCGGCCTTGGCCCAGCCATTCGTGTTGACCAGGCTCTCGACCTTGACCGTGATCGAGCCATTGCCGCTGAGCTTCTTGTAGACGAAGCGGAAGTCGTCGGCGTTGTCCCAGATGTCGTGGCCGGAAGCGCCGATCGTGAAGGCTTCGTTGCCCTTGTCCACGAAGGGAACCGGCCGGCCTCGGAGCCACACGCTCAGGGCATTTACGTCGTTGACCGTCCAGTTCTGCAGGGGCGCGAAGGTCTGCTCGACTTCACTGTAGAATGGGGTCTTGGTGTTGTTGTAGTCCATCGGCAGGGCCTGCTTGCCCGCATGGATGATCGTCCGTTCGGCGAAGGGGGCTGTCGTATTGCCGGCCACCGAGCCGGTGCCGTTGGTCCAACCGTCGACCCAGGTCTCGTAAATGCGGCTGCCTTCGTCATCCGTGTAGCTCTCAAAATTGTCCACTTGGATGAAATTGGCGGTGGTGAAGCTCCAGACGGTGCCCTTCCAAGGACTGTCAGCCTCGCCGGCGTTGATCTCATCGACGCGCCAGTAG
>JAMCWO010000199.1 GCA_023481165.1 Planctomycetota bacterium
TCGTGTTCATGGTGATCTTCCCGACGGCCCATATCCAAGACCGTGGGCGCCCGCGTCCCACCTTTGGCGCTGTCGTAGACGCACTCGGCCAGATACCAGCCGAGGTACAGGCCGATCACGCCCACCGGGCCCAGAAACCGCAGGCCGCCCCAGAAGAAGGCCCGGGGAACCAGACCCAGCGCCAGCGGGAAGATCACCATGAACACGATGGCGATGACGCCCGACAGGTTCGCCGGATACAGCAGGATGTCCAGGAACCACGGCAGTTGGCGCACGCCAGGCTGCCCGGGGGCTTCTTGGCGACTCAGCGCGTCGGACAGCGTCTGCAGCAGCCAGCCCGGGCGGGCTTCGTCGGCCTTGCCCATCGGCAGCGGCCGCGGCCCCACGGCCACGTCTTCGAGGAGCTTGGAAGGGATGTGCGTGTCGGCGGGCGTATCCTCTCTGACCAGCTCCAACTCCGGCCCAGACAGCGACGGAACCGTGAGTTTGTTCTTGCAGTGCGGGCACCGGCCCTCCTTTCCGGCACGGGCTGGAGAGACCTGGAGTTTCGCACCGCAATGCTGGCAGGCAAAACGTATCATGGATCCGCCGTGAAGATGCCCCTGCGAAACCGATCCAAACCACCGAAACTCGACGCTCTACAACAAAGGACGCCTGAGGGGCGAAATCCTTTCGATCATCTTCAACATCGGGCTTGGCTTCACTTCATATTATCGGTTGCCGGCTGGCGATTCCAGGCCGTCCGACGCTCTCAAGACCCGCCAGCAGATTGCTGGCGGGGAGTTTATCGCTTTGAAGCCTCCGGCATGATTCTTCACGTGCACGCGGCTATCGGAAGCGAGTGCTGGCTTGAACGGTGCCGGGGGCCGAAAAGCGCAAAACTCCCGCCGCGAAGCGGCGGAACCGGCTTGTCATCGACAAGACATCCGGTCTTCCCTGCGACCATTACCCGAATAACTGATCCTCGACGACCTTGAGATTCCTGTTGGCGTAGAACATGTCCGGTTCGTGCTTCGTGGCACGGACCCTGATCTGGTAGTTCGGCTGTCCTGGATTCTCTGCATCGAAAAGGATCAGGCCGAGCCCAAACACACGGCAGAGCGCATCAAGCTGAGCCAAGTCGGATTCAGAGACGGAGATGGGAATGACCAGATATACCTTGTGGGAAAAGAGGCGGTACGAACAGGCCTGACCGAAAGCTGTGATCAGAGCATTGGAGTCTATCTTGACCTCTGCGGACACAACCTCGGCCGGGAACTTGAGAATGTCGCTTTGTCTTGGGCATAGAATGCCGATGACATCCGGCGTACCCCATTTGTCTTTGAAGCAGTTGCCTCCAAGTGGAATGGCCTTCGTGCATTCCTCTAACTCGTCGACGAGGTATTCGGCGAAAGACTCGTAGAACCCCTCCTCCCCACCTCTTCTTCTGGGTGTCTCGGCCATCTCGATGTCGCCCTCGACCTCGCTCTCTCGAAACTTGGTGTGCCGAAACAGACCACGTGCAGGTTTGTATATTTCGTCGGGTCTGTAGACATGGAGGTTGGGGATGGTCCAATGAAGCGAAGCTTCCTTGATGTCCGGCAACTCCCGTAGGATCAGATGGATCAACTCTGAGCAGCGAAGCCCACGCGGTGCATTGGCGAGGAGTTGAACGGCCTTCCCGGAAATCTGTTCTGTCTGTGTCATAATGGCCCCCTCCCGGCCTCGTGCCACCTTATGCCAACTTCTCTTTGACCAGCTTGGTTGCCTCAGCCAGGGCGTCGTCGATTTTGGCGGG
Organism: Planctomycetota bacterium; assembly: GCA_023481165.1. GTDB lineage: Bacteria > Planctomycetota > Phycisphaerae > Sedimentisphaerales > Anaerobacaceae > PLanc-01. The sequence continues at coordinate 1,778 of JAMCWO010000199.1, forward strand.
GTTCTTGCCGCCGGCTTGGGCCATCTGGGGCTTGCCGCCGCCGCCGCCGTCGACGATCGGAGCGATGGTCTTGACGATGTCGCCCGCTTTGAGCTTCTTGATCAGGTCATCGGTCACGCCGGCCAGAAGCGTCACCTTGCCGTCTTCCTCATAGGCCAGGACAATCGCGGCGGACTTGGCCTTCTTCTTGAGCATGTCGATCGCCTCGCGGGCCCGGTCGACCGAGGTGGTCGAGAGCCGGCCGACGACGACCGAGGATTCGCCGATCTTCGCGCTGGCGTCGAGGAGCTTGCGGGCCTCGGCCATGGTGTCCGGTCCGCCCGTTTTCGAGGCGGTCTTGAGCTGCTTGGCAAGGCGCTTGTTATCTTCGAGCAGTTGCGCGACGCGCTCGGGGAGCTTCTCGGCGGGAACTTGCAGCATAGTCGCAAGCTGCTCGGCAATCTCGCTGCCTTTCTCCAGGTAGGCAGTCAGGCCCTGGCCGGTCAGGGCCGTGATGCGGCGAACGCCGGCCGAGACACTTTCCTCTCTGAGAATCTTGAAGCCGCCGATGACGCCGAGGCGGTCGACGTGCGTGCCGCCGCAGAACTCGCGGCTGAAGGCTTCGTCGATGTGGTCCTTATCGGGGGCGCCCAGGCAGACGACGCGGACCTCGCTGCCGTATTTCTCGCCGAACAGGGCCATCGCGCCGAGTTTCTCCGCCTCTTGGCGCGGCAGGACCGTCCACGTGACGGGCAGGTCGTCACCGATCTTCTGGCGGACCAGCCGCTCGGCCTCTTTCAGTTCCTCTCGCGTCGGGGCTTTCGGATAGGTGAAGTCGAACCGCAGGTAGTCCGGGCCGACGTAGCTGCCCTGCTGTTGGACGGACTTGCCCAGCACCTGCTGCAGCGCCCATTGCAGCACGTGCGTGGCGGTGTGGTTCTTCCTCGTGGCGTTGCGGTCCAGGCTGACCGCCACCGTGACCTCCTGGCCGACGTGCAGCGCGCCCGCGGCAAGCTTGCCGCGATGGATCACCGTATTGGCCACCTTCGTCGTTTCTTCGACAACGAACCGGCCCGTCGCCCAGCCGCCCCCGGCTGGGGTCACCCCCGAGGGCGGACGTGCTCCCTCGGAGGACACTTCGATGATGCCGGTGTCACCGACCTGGCCGCCGGCCTCGGCATAGAAACAGGTCTTCTCAAGGACCAGGCCCACGTCGGCGGCGCGCGGGATTTCGCCTTGCTTGTGAAAGCCGGTGGAGTCGATCCAGCCGAGGATTGTGGCTTCGCACTGGTCCGTGTGGTACTTATACAAATCTTCCGTCTGGGGCAGTTCGATCTGCACGACCCGTTCCTGGGCCATAAGCTGCGTCAGGTCGATGGGAAAGCCGTAGGTGTCATAAAGCTGGAAAGCTTCGTCGCCGCTGATCGTCTTGGCGGGGCTCTGCGCTGCGCGATCGGCGGCCACGGTAAAGAGGTCTAACCCTCGGTCGAGCGTCCGGCCGAAGCTGGCCTCCTCCGCTTCGATCACGGTCGCGACGTAGTCGGCCCGCTCCCGGATTTCGGGGAAGGCGTCGCCGAGGCAATCCACGACCACGGGGACCAGCTTGTAGAGGAACGGGTCGTGCAGATCGAGTTCGCGGCCGAACCGCGCAGCCCGGCGGAGAATCCGGCGCAGGACGTAGCCCCGGCCCTCATTCGAGGGGGTGGCGCCGTCGGTGATCGCGAAGGTCAGAGCGCGGATATGGTCCGCAATGACGCGGAAGGCATTATCGGTCTTGTGGCCCAGTTGCGAGGTGTACTCGTGGCCCGACAGCTCGCCGGTCGCCCGGATGATCGGCATGAACAGGTCGGTGTCGTAGTTGCTGCGCTTGTTCTGGAGAACGGAGACGACCCGCTCCAGGCCGGCGCCCGTGTCGATGTAGCGGGCGGACAGCGGCACGAGGTTGCCCGACGGCTGGCGGTTGAACTGAATAAATACGAGGTTCCACAGCTCGATATACCGGGCGCAGTCGCCGTTGACTCGACATTTATGGCCCGGCTCGCCTTTCTTGTCGCAACGGTCCGGCCCGAGATCGATGTGGATCTCGCTGCACGGGCCGCACGGGCCGGTCTCGCCCATTTCCCAGAAGTTCTCTTTCTTGCCGAACGCCAGGATGCGCTCGACGGGCAGGGACGTCAGCTTGGGCCACAGGCCGGCCGCCTCCTCGTCCCGGGGCAGGCCGTCCTTGGCGTCGCCCGCGAAGACCGTCGCCCAGAGCTGGTCGGGGTTGATGCCCCAGACCTTCGTCAGCAACTCCCAGGCCCAGGCAATCGCCTCGGCCTTGAAGTAGTCGTTGAACGACCAGTTGCCGAGCATCTCGAAAAACGTGTGATGGTAAGTGTCCCGGCCCACCTCTTCCAGGTCATTGTGCTTGCCGCTGACGCGGAGACACTTCTGGCTGTTGACCGCCCGGCGCCATTCGGGGGGCTTGAGACCCAGAAAGATGTCCTTGAACTGGTTCATGCCGGCGTTGGCGAACAGCAGGGTTTCATCGCCCTGCGGCACGACCGGCGAGCTCGGGACGAACGCATGCTCCCGGGCCTGGAAGAACTCGATGAACCCACGACGAATCTCTTTGGAACTCAGCATTTCCACAACACCCTTGCCAATTTCGGATTGCGGATTGCGGATTGGCGTTGCGGTGCTAATCCGCAATCCGAAATCCGCAATCTCCTATCGGCCGATCAGGCTTCCGCCTCCACCGGTTCCCCGGCCTCAGACTTCGACTTCGAGGTGGGCGTGAGCAAGCCCTTGGCGGACAGGACCTTGTCCTTCAGCTCGCTGCGGACCTCGGGATAATCGATCAGGTACTTCTTGGCGTTCTCGCGGCCCTGACCCAGGCGGATCTTGCCGTAATTGATCCAGGCGCCGCTGCGCTCGATAATGTTGGCGGCCAGCGCCAGATCGAGCAGGTCGCCCTCGTAGCTGATGCCGCTGTCGAACATGATGTCGAACTCGGTTTCCCGGAAGGGCGGCGCGATCTTGTTCTTGACCACCCGGGCGCGGACCCGCGAGCCGATGGCACCGCTGTTGTCCGTCAACGTGCTCAGGCGCCGCAGATCGATACGGACCGAGCTGTAGAACTTCAGCGCCTTGCCGCCGGGCGTCGTCTCGGGGTTGCCGAACATGACGCCGATCTTCATGCGGATCTGGTTGATGAACACCAGGGCGGTCTTGCTCTTGTTGATGATGCCGGTGAGCTTGCGCATGGCCTGGCTCATCAGGCGGGCCTGCAGGCCGACGTGCGTGTCGCCGATGTCGCCTTCGAGCTCCGCTTTGGGCGTCAGGGCGGCGACGGAGTCGACAACGATCACATCGACCGAGTTGCTGGAAATCAGCATCTCGGCGATGTCGAGGGCCTGCTCGCCCGTGTCGGGCTGGCTGACCAGCAGGCTGCTGACGTCCACACCGAGCTTCTTGGCCCAGGTGGTGTCCAGGGCGTGTTCGGCGTCGATGAACGCGGCGACGCCGCCGGCCTTCTGGGCGCTGGCGATGACGTGCAGTGCCAGCGTCGTTTTGCCGGACGATTCCGGGCCGAACAGCTCGGTGACTCGTCCGCGCGGGATGCCGCAGCCGCCCAGGGCGATGTCGAGCGACAACGCCCCCGTGCCGATGCCTTCGATCTTGGCATAGCAGTGCTCGTCCATCTGCATGATGGAGCCCTGGCCGTACTGCTTCTCGATCTGCGCGATCACGCGCTGCAGCGCCGCTTGTTTGCCGTCGCCGGCCGCGTGCTTGGCATCACCGGACGCATGCTTGCCGTCACTGGCGGCGGGCTCGGTCATAGTGGTTTTTTTGGCTTTTGCCATGGTTGGGTACCTCCAACTTTCTATCTCGCCCTGCCATTACTTTTCTTGTAGTTTATACGTTCCCAAAGGGGTATACAGCGGTCCTTGCCCAGTCAATTGACTCTCGAACACGATGATCGATCCGGCGTGCACCAGCCCCAGATCGTAGTCCTTGTATTCTTCGATCACCTTCCCCAGCTTCTCACCCGCGTGGCCGTTGCGGATGCGGCACAGCGTCAGATGGCCCGAGAACTGCCGGCCCTCTTTCGGCCAGCCGGCATCGGCCAGCTCATCTTCCAAGTCCTGCTGCAATTCGAGCAACTCGGGGCAGTCCAGGCCGGCCCCGACCCACAGGACCCGCGCGCTGCGGCCGCCGAACGAGCCCGCTTCGCGGACGGCGAAGTCGAACTCCGGGTATCGGCTCGCCACGTCCTTCGCGATGTGGCAGACCTCGACGATCTGGTTGTCCGGGACCTCGCCCAGGAACTTGAGCGTCAGGTGCATGCTCTCGGGCTCGACCCACTTGACGTCGCCTTTGCGAAGATCCACCTTGCCGGCCAACTCCTTCTGCAGGTCGGCCAACTCAGCCCGGATGTCTTCCGATATATCAATCGCGATGAAACAGCGCATGGTTAATTATCCAAACTCCACAGACACTTGTCAAGCCTTTTTTCTGGGTGCCATGCCTACGCTTGCGTAGGCATGTTGGTCCGGCATACGCAGGTCCACGCAAGCGTGGACCTGGCATCCGACTAGGGAGGCCATCCGACGCACCCGCAGACCGATGTTCGATACGCGGTTTAGAAGCACGTGAACCTCCGCAGCATCTCCAGGCGGATGTCGATGTCGCGGCGGGTGACGCTCGTCAGGCCGCTGAGGGAGAAATCCGCGATGGTGAAGGAGGCCACGACCGTGCCGTAGGCGACGGCGGTCTTGAGCGTGTCGAAATCCGTCCGGTCGACCTCGGCCAGGTAGCCCATCAGCCCGCCGGCGAAGCTGTCGCCGGCCCCGGTCGGGTCGCGGACTTCGGTCGCCGGATAGGCCGGCAGGACGAACTTGTTCCCATCCGCCAGGCACATCAACGAGCCGGACTCGCCTTTTTTCACGATGACGATGGAGGGCCCCATCGTCAAGATCTGCTCGGCGGCCCGGACCAGATTGAACTGCCGCGCCAGCAGCTTGGCCTCGTCCGCATTGATAATGAGGCAGTGAACTTTCGTCAGCAGCTCCCTCAGGTCCGGCAGGTGATTCGTGATCCAGAGGTCCATCGTATCGGCCGCCACGAAGACCGGCGCCGGGATCTGGCTGAGCAACTGGATCTGGAGCCGCGGCGCGGTATTGGCGAGAAAGACGAACCGGCTGTCGGCGAAGGCTTTGGGCACGACCGGCGGCTGCTCGGCCAGGACGTTGAGCTCGATGGCGTCGGTGGTGCGGTCATCCATCGTCTCTTTGTATGTGCCGGTCCAGCGGAAGGTCTTGCTCTGGGTGCGGATCTCCAGGCCCCGCAGGTCCACATCCCGCCCGGCAAAAACGTTCGCGATATCGAACGGGCAGTCGGCCCCTACGACCCCAATGAAACGCACGGGCGCGAAGAAGCTGGCCGCCATGGTGAAATAGATCGCCGAGCCCCCGATACAGTTCTCGCTGGAACCGTGGGGCGTCCGAATGGTGTCGATTCCGATGGACCCCGTCACTAGTAGTGGCATCGCTATGGTGCCTGCCCTTGTGCCCCAAACCTTTCGAGCGTCAGATCAATCCGGCGGAGGGTACGCTCTCGGCCGAGCAGGCTCACAGAGTCGAAGATCGGCAGACTGATCGTCGTGCCGCACAGGGCCACGCGCAGCGGCTGGGCCACCTTGCCCAGGCCCACCTGGCGCTCTTCGGCCAGCCCGCGGAGCATCTCTTCGATCCCCTGCTCCGTGAGCGGGTCCAGCGCCGCCAGCTTCTGCCGCACCTGCCCGAGAATCTCCAGGCCGTGGTCCTTGAACAGGACCTTTTGAACCGCTTTTTCCTCGAATTCGATCTGCCGATCGTCCACGAACACAAACGTAGATTTACGCTCAATATCCTCGAAAGTTCGTGCCCCTTCACACAGCTTGATGATCCGCGCCAGCGTCGCATCGTCCGCCTGTTGGACGGGCGAGCCGACCTCCCGGAGGTAGGCTTTGCAGTGCTGCAGAACCTTCTGGGGCGGCTCGATCCGCAGGTGCTCCGTATTGAACGCGAGGAGCTTCTTGCGATCGAAGAGACTATTGCTTTTCGTCAGGCGCATCAGGTCGAACGAGCGGACGAGCTCGTCCACCGCCATGATCTCCCGCTGATCGCCCGGGTTCCAGCCCAAGAGCGCCAGGAAGTTGACCATCGTCTCCGGCAGATACCCGCTGCGGAAGAAATCGACGATATTGATCTCGGGCAAACGGACCCCGAGATGATTGGCCATGGCCTCGATCGCCGGAATGTCCGGCGTCGTCTCGCCGCGCAGGAACGACCGCAGCACACCGGCCGTGATCCCGCCCACTTCGGCCAGCTTTTCGATATCGACGTCCGGCACCTTTTCGATGGCCGCGCGGAGGGTCTGGGGCCGCTCGCGCTTGGAGAGCTTGCCGCCGGTATCGCTGACCGTAACGGACATGTGGGTATAGTGCGGCGTGGGGCTGCCCGGGAACAACGCCTCCCACAGGGCCTTCTGGCCGGGCGTGTTCATCAGGTGCTCCTGGCCGCGAATCACGTAGGTGATCTGCATGTGGTAGTCGTCCACCACGCAGGCGAAGTTGTACGTGGGGAAGCCGTCGCTCTTGAGGATGATGAAATCACCACCCAGCTCCGCCGGATGGAAGGAGATGCGGCCGCGAATCAGGTCATTGACCACCAGCGGCTTCTCCATCGGCAAAGCGAACCGGACCGTTACCGGCCTGCCTTCGGCCCGCGCCTTCTCTACATCCCGCTCAGAAGGGAACCGCTCCGGCCGCGGGTAGATGAACCCTTTCTTCTGTGCCTCCGCCTGCGCCCGCATGACATCCAGCTCTTCCGACGTCTCGAAGCAATAGTACGCTTGACCCGCATCGAGCAATTGGCGCGCGTAGCGATTGTAGAAATCGAGCCTTTCGGACTGGAGGTACGGTCCGTTCGGCCCGCCGACCTCCGGCCCCTCGTCCCATTCGATGCCCAGCCAGCGCAGGTCCTGCATCACCTGCCGCATGGCGGTCGGCGTATTGCGCTTGAGGTCCGTATCCTCGATCCGCAGAATGAACGTCCCGCCGGACCGCCGGGCCCACAGCCAATTGAACAGCGCAGTCCGTGCCCCACCGACATGCAGATACCCCGTCGGCGACGGCGCAAACCGTGTTACCACTTTCTCCGGCACTGTTGAGAACTCCTCGTCGGCAAACCTTTGGAAATCCCCAAAGTAAGCCATACAATGCCGATTGTCAAGCACGAGAAAACACCGTTTGGGCGCGGAAACGCCCAGACATTCGACCCCAAGGTCGCAGGCATGGAATTCGTCTTGGCGCAACCAAACAAAAGGGTGTCAGGAACTCTCCGGCGAGAGTACCTGACACCCTCGATTTTTCCCCCATTCTCCCCCTTTCTTTCTCACCTTCTTGGACCGTAGGTGCGCTCGCCCGTTGTGGCAGCGACCGGTTCGTGCTCATGCACGGGCACCCGCGGGGGTGCGGGGGCCGCCAGACTGCCGAGTGCCGCCACGATCGCACCGATGAGCATCGCGATCGCCACCCCGATCAGCGTGCCGCCGGTAACATTCGCGGCCGCTTGCGTGGTTTCCTTCGCCTGCTGGGTGCCCCGCTCCAGATTGGTGAGGAACTGGTTGGCCTGAGCTTCACTCATGCCGGTCGCCTGAGTGATCTGCTGCACCGCCTGCTGCCGGTCCTGCGGCGTTCGGGGGCTCTTGAGGTAGTCGTTCACCGCGGCGACGACGCTGGGGTTGCTCTGCGGGTTTCCACCGACGATCTTGGCCAGCTCCTGCTGGATGATCTGCGGATTGAGGATCCCCAAACTTTGCGTGCCCTGCTGCATCGCCTGCTGTCCTTGCGGCGTGGTGGCCACCTGAGCCGCCGCCGAGACGCCGCCGCTCAGCAGCGAGATGCCGCCGCCAACCAGGGTGCCCAACGCCGTCAGGGTCAGCAGGGCCATGGCGACGTAGAAGAGCGACCACACGGTCAGCCCATGCAACGCCCGCTCGAGCCTGTCCAGCCGCCAGCTCAGCCGGCCGGCCACCCACCCGCCGATGAACAGCGAGATGAGCCCGGTGATGAACCACCAAATGCCCGCCCCGATGCCAAAAGATCGGGCACTGGTGACCCGGTTACCCGTCAAGTCCAGCACGGATGCGCCGATGCCGACCCCCAGAATCTGGAGCGTCAGGAAGATCGCCATCGTCACAAACGCTCCGGCGAAGATCGCCCCCCAGGAAGCTCTCCGCCAACCGGCAGGCCCTTCGTGGGTGTGACCACCCGCAATGTACTCACGTTCTTCTTCATTTCCGACCATAAGCCTTCCCTTCACATGGATTGCCCTGACAATAGTTCTCGACGACAGTGATTCTTACGATGCCTTATCCCATCCGGCCTCATTAAGGGTAGTCCTCCTTTTGCTGATTCTGCGGTGTAAAACACCGAATGACGATGGCAGCCGGCTGCCTGCAGTGGTGGCGGACCGGCGGGCCGGATTCTCAGAGGGCGTCGTGGCAGGGGCATCTTGCCCATGAATGGCAGGATCATCCCCGCGGCGATTCCCGCTGGATGGCGGGCATGAGGATTCCTCTCTCGCCTCCGAACATTTCCCCCCGGCCCAAGAGAAACTGCCGGCCCACCCAAGCGGCCGTAACCGCATCCAGCTCATCGCCGGTCAGCGCCTCCGTCAGGCCGCGCACGCCCAGCGCCGCCAAGCCCCGCCGCAGTCCCTGAAGATCCCGGTGTTGGCGCGGGAGGCCCCACAGGTCTTGCGCTCCCCCGGGATAACACTCCACCACCCGATAGCCCATTTCTTCGATCTGCGCCTTGAGCGCCAGGCCCCTTTCCGTCAGCATCCGCATCGGACCCAGCGTAATCGGAAAGAACCGAATCCCCCGCCGGCGCAGTTCCGCGTCGCACTCCCGAAAGTGCGGGCCGGATCGGTCCTGGATGGTCGTGCGTCCGGCGGGCAGACTGAGCGGCGCATCGATGGGAACCAGGTCAGGCCGGGCTTGTGCGATCGCGTCGAGGATCTCCTGGTCCGCGAAGGCGATCCGTGTCCGTGCCCGGACCCCGCGCAGCACGCACACGCCCGTGGGCCGGCGCGGCGACCCCGCCAAATCCACCCCCACAACGATTAACGACCGGTTTGCCATACGCACCTCAACATCCGACGCAACGGGTTTCTGCCGCCGATGATACGAGGAATTGGCTCATGGAGGCCGGTCCGCGAATTCCACTACAGTATATCAAAGTGCCGCATCGTGGCTCCCTGAAGATGGAAGAGACAACAGGCGGATGTCGAGAGGATCCGATCATGCAAACCATTGCCGAGCTTCAGACGCCGGTCCTGTACCCGGCCGTACAAGACTTCCTGAACAACCTGGCGGCCCAAGGTGGGCCGCCGCTCTACGAGCTATCGCCCCAGGAGGCGCGGGAGGTGCTCCGCGGCCTGCAAGCGGTCAAGGTAGCCAGACCGCCCGCCGATATCGAGGATCGCGTTCTGTCCCTCGGGCCCCAAGGCAAGGTGTCGATTCGCATCGTGCGCCCGCGGGGGGTCTGGCAGATACTCCCCACCATCATGTACTTCCACGGCGGCGGCTGGGTCCTGGGCGACCAGGACACCCACGACCGGCTGATTCGAGAGATCGCCCGCGGCGCGGGGGCTGCCCTCGTGTTCGTCAACTACACGCCTGCGCCCGAGGCCCGGTACCCGGTGCCCATTGAAGAGGCGTACGCCGCCACCCAGTGGGTGGCCGAGCATGGCGGCGAGATCCATGTGGATTCCTCCCGCCTGGCGGTGGCCGGTGACAGCGTCGGCGGCACTATGGCCACCGTCGTGGCCCTGCTGGCCAAGCAGCGCGGCGGCCCGCCGATCTGCCTCCAGGTGCTCTTCTACCCGGTGACGGAGACCGGCTTCGACACGCCGTCTTATGACCAGTTCGCGGAAGGCTACTTCCTCACGCGCGAGGCCATGAAGTGGTTCTGGAATCAGTATGCCCCCGATCCGGCGGCGCGCAGCGAGCCAACCGCGTCGCCGCTGCAAGCGTCGGTGGACCAACTGCACGGCCTGCCCCCGGCCCTCCTTATCTTCGGCGAGTGCGACGTCCTGCGCGACGAGGGCGAAGCTTACGCCCGCAAGTTGATCGAGGCCGGTGTACCCGTCACGGCCGCGCGCTATCTCGGGATCACCCACGATTTCGTCATGCTCAACGCGCTCGCGAACACCCCCGCCGCCCGGGACGCGATTGCCCAAGCCAATCACCTCCTGCGGCAGGCCCTCGCCCAGGGAGATCGAACATGAAGAGATTCCGCAAAGAAGACTTCCCGGTCTCCGAGGTCCGCCGGTTCCTGGAGCCGGGCCCGATCGTGCTGGTCAGTTCAGCGTGGCAGGGCCAGACCAACATCATGACCATGGGTTGGCACATGGTGCTGGGCTTCACGCCCTCGCTGGTCGGCTGCTACATCTGGGACGAGAATCACAGCTTCGAGATGGTCCGGCGGAGCAAGCAGTGCGTGATCAATATCCCCACGAGCGATCTGATCAACGAGGCCATCGGCATCGGCAACTGCTCGGGCAGAACGCTGGACAAATTCCAGGAGTTCGGCCTCACGCCGGTGCTCGGTGAGAAGGTTGAGGCCCCCTTGATTAAGGAATGTTACGCGAACTTCGAGTGCCGTCTGGCCGAGGGCAGCATGATCTCCAAATGGGGCCTGTTCATCTGGGAGGTAGTCAAAGCCCACGTGGCTATCTCGCCAAGGTATCCGGAGACCTTCCACTATCGCGGCGACGGCGTCTTCATGATCTCCGGCCGCTCCATCAACCTGAGCAGGAAATTCACGCCGGAGATGCTGTGACCACATCGCCGGCAGCACCCTGGCGGCGGGCCACGCAGTCGCGGATCAAACCGCGCCGGATTTTCCAGCGCACGGCCAACTCCTGTCGCCAGCCCTTCATGGCGGCCCGGTACTCGCGTCCGCGGTTAAGCTGTTGGGGTTGTCCCTGCAGACGGCCGTCCAGCAACTCCTGTACCGCCCGTACATACAAGTCCGCGCCCAACTTCACCGCGCGGGCGAAGACGCAGAACTCGTCATCGTCCCGCTCCAGTGGCAGTCGTCCCACCTTGTAGATCGCCCCGCCATCGAGATCGTGCGTGCACTGGTGCACCGTGGCGCCGAGCCACTCCAACTCGCCCTCGTACAGAGGCCAGAAGGTACAGTCCGCCCCGCGATAGTAGGGCGACATTCCCGTGTGCATATTCAGGGCCAGGCGCGACGCGAGGGACAGAGTCCCGTCACGCACAACGGCGGTCCCGTACACCAGCAGTACCTCCGGCTTCAGGTCCCGGATCAAAGTGCGCGTGCCCAGCGTGTTCAACCCCTGCACGCGTGTGATGATCTCCTCGTGCCGATGCCTCTCGCAGTTCTCCCGCCCGAGCACGCGGAACAGTGCCTCCCGGCGCGCGGCGCGGTCCCGGCCGAGGAACGCGCGCCCGCGTGCGACCGCGCGCGAGCAACTGGGTCGTGCTGTACCTGCGCCGCAGGCGACGCAGGCGATCGAGCCGCGACTGGGGCACGCCCGTATCCACCACGATGCGTGTCAGCGTAAAGGCGTCCGCCAGCCGGTTCGCCACGTAGCAATGCTCGTAGTCCGCGCCGGTCAAGAGCACCAGGCGCAGCCGCGGCCGCTTTTCCGTTTGATTCACGGGAATCCTCCTAACCGCTGCCGACAAAGGAAGAGGGCATTGGCGCGAGCCGGGGCTCTGGGGCGTTCCTGCGCAAGGCGGAACGCTGGAGCAGGAAGCGTTTGCCGCGGCTCACCATGCTCCGATTGTACCGCATGAAGGACGCTTGAGCAAGCGCCCGACGGCGAACACACTTGCGCGCGTGCCTCGCAAAGCCACGGCTGCTCGCGAACCCTTCCAGTTCCGGCCTCCGGCCGGAACCGAGGCGTTTAGCGATTTACGGGTGCCAACGGAGAGATGGCCAAATGCGCCAGCCCCAAAACCCGTTGGTCCCAAGGTGATCCGTCGTGGCCGCCCCGCCCTCCCCGCTGGTATCCCAAATGCGATAAACGCCTTCTTCGCCAAGAGCCCTGGGGGCACTTCCGCTGTTTCACTCTCGAACCGAGAAGAGTGTCGCCGAGTGAGGCAGTGTGCGTCTGTGTGCATCCGTTTGGCATTTGTGACTTGGAGTTGGCCG
>JAMCWO010000296.1 GCA_023481165.1 Planctomycetota bacterium
GGTCCCGCGCATTGGCGGCTTCCGCCTGAACGAACGGGGCGAAGACCGGGGACAAGAGCTGCTTGGCGCGGGTGGCCTGGATATAGTTCAGCCGGACGCGCCGCGTCTCGCTGATTTCCGGGAAGACCCGGCTGGTGATGCCGCGGTCGGCCACCAGGTAGTAGCGCGGCATCCGCTTGAACACGTAGGGCTTGCCCGCCAGCATCATCTCAAGGGCATCCTCCAGGGAGACGTTCTCGAAGTTGATGTTGACCTGTCCCGTCACGTTGGGGTCGGCGATGATGGGCACGCCGGAGGCGGTCGAGAGGTCCTGCAAGGCATTGACCAGCTCGACACCCGGGAACATGTTGGAGATCGGACGGTAGACCTTGTAGGTCCGGTCGTCCACCGGATCGACTTTATACGTCGTCTTCGTGCTGTCCACAATTCGTTGCAGCGCCACGGAGACCGGCTGGCCGACCAGGCTGGGGAACGACACGGAGACCGGCTCCGGCTTGACCGTCATGTCCACAGCGATGGTTACACCCGTTTGCCGCGCCAGGTCCGCCAAGACACTGAGCAGGTCCGGCAGCGGCGACTGGTCTACAATCGGTCCCTGGGACGCGGCCGGTCTCGGCTGGGGCGCCGGCGTAGCGCCCTGATCCTCGGGCCCGGCGCTGCGGGCCTGGGTCAGCAGTTTGCCGATCTCCTTCGGAATCGCGTTGTATCGTTGCAGCTTGTCGGCCGGCGGCTGCTGGCCTTTCTGCCGCAGGGCGTTGATCTCCGCCCCCAGCCGGATCTGTTCCGCATTGAGTTGCTCGATCTGCTGCTGAATCGCCTGCGCGTTCCCCGGCGGCTGGGCCGCGGTGGTCGTCTCCACCGGCGGCTGGGCCGTCGTCGTGGTCTCCACCGGCGGCTGCGCCGTGGTGGCCGTCTCCACCGGCGGCGGCGTGGTCGTCGTGGTCACGGGCGGCTGGGCCATCGTCGTGGGCGCCGGCGGCGCGGGCTCGGGCGGCCGTGCGGGGCTCGGATTGATGTTGTCGATATCCTCGGTGACGTTCGTGAACGCCTTCGTATTGGGATCGAACACGATCTCGGGCTTCTCGAACAGCAGGACCCCGCTCCAGCCGTAGGGGACTTTGACGCTGTATTTGCCGGTAGCATCCGTCACGACCGAGTTGGTGCCCGGAGGAATCGCGGTGACTCTCACCCCGGCGATGGGCTCCTGGAGCGCGCCCTCGGTGTACACGATCCGGTCCGTGATGGTCATCACCTTGATCTTGGCGGTGATGTTCACCTCGGGAGGATTCGCGGTCACCAGGGGGAACGACTTGGTGGTCGGCGTCAGGGTGTACCCGTCCTTCTGGAACGTGACCCGGCCCTGCCATTTGTGCGCGACCTGCAGATCGAATTTGCCGTCCGGGCCCGAGGCCACCGGGGTGGGCTCGCCCTCGGCGGCCACGATCACACCCGCCAGGGGGGCCCCGGTTTCGTCCACGACGCGGCCGGCAATCGAATGTTGCATGATGTGGGCCTGATAGTCCTGGTTCGTCTGCGACATCTGCAGGTCGGTGTATTCCCGGGAGGCGGGCTCGAACGTATACCCGTCTCGGCGGGGGATGACGGTGCCCTTCCAGTTAAAGTCGACATCGGCGCTGTACTCCCCGGTCGGCCCGGAGACCGGCTGGCCGGGAAGACCCATCAGGGTGACTTGCGGCATGCCGACGTTGCCGGTGATCTTGTACGTGATGCGCGCGGGCTTGAAGTTGACCCTGACCTGATCCTGGGTCACGGTGCCGTACTCATAGCTGGGCGGCTCGAAGGACCACCCCAGCTTCGTCGGGGTCACGGTGCCGCCCCACCCGTACGGGACCTTCGCGGTGAAGGCTCCCGTGGCATCGCCCTGGGGATCGCCCGGCAGTCCCGCCAGGGTGACGTTGCTCGTGCCGGCGGTGCCGCTGATCGTCAGGTAGATGGCCGAGGGCTTGTAATCCTGATTCTCGAACTTCGTCTTGACGTTCGTGTACTGCTTCGAGGGCGGGTCGAATTTCTGCCCGGCCTTCTCGGGCGTCACTTTCCCGGACCATCCGTGCGTCACCGTGGCGGCGTAATAGCCGTTTTCATTCGTGATGGGATCGTCCGGCAGGCCCTTCATGATCACGCCCGCCAAGCCGGCCGTTCCCGTGATCTCGTAGGTAAAGACGCGGGCCTCGAAGTCCTGGCTCATCTGGTTTTCCATCACCCCTGTGTAGGAGTGTTCCTCCGGCGTGAACTGGACGCCCTCCTTGACCGGTTTGATCTTTCCGCTCCAGCCGTAGCGTACTTCCACGCGATACGACCCATCGACCCCGGAGACCACCGGCTTGGGCAAGCCGGTCACGGTCAGGCTGACGCCCGCCGTCTTGACGGTGCCGGAGATGGTGTACATGAGCTCGTACGCTTTGAAGTTCTGGTCCGTCATCTCCTTGTTGATCTGGCCATACGAGAAGGTGGGAGGCTCGAAGCGATAGCCGGTTTTCTCCGCCAGGACCGTGCCGCTCCAGCCGTAGACGACCGTGGCCGTGTAATGCCCCTGGGCATCGCTGACCACCTCCTCCGGGAAACCGATCAGCTTGACGCTCGCCGGACCGGCAATGCCGGAGATCGTGCCGGAGATCTTGAAGGTCTGCACGTTGGGCTTGTAGTTGTCGCTGGTAGCATTGGCAACGACCTTGGTATAGGTCCTTTCCGAGGGTTCGAAGGTATATCCAGGCTTGATCGGTTTGACGGTCCCGCTCCAGCCGTAATCGACCTGTACCGTGTAGACGCCGTTGTCGTCGGTCGTGACCGTCGTCCCGCTGACCGGGAAGCCCTGCAGGGTCACGCCGGCGACGCCCACCGTGCCGGAAATGGTAAAGGTCCGCTTCGAGATCTTGATCCCTTGGCCGTGGCTGTCGGGGGCCAATAATAGGATTGCACACAGGGCTATCATCCCGCTTAATGGTAGTCCAACCTGTTTCCTGGCCATAGGTCTATGTCCCTTTCTTGGGCCGGGAGCACGTTCTTCTCGCGGCCCGAAACCTGTATCGGCAATCCTGCGCCCTGCTTTAAGCAAAAACCTCCCCTGCGGTCTGCTACATCATCTTGATCACGGTGGGCGCCCCGCCCGCCGTCGTCATGCGGGCGACCTTGCGTCCGCCTTGCTCGGAGATCCGGACCGCGACCTGCTGCTGCAGTCCATCCGCCGCGCTGCCGGGCCACCTCAAGACGCTGGTCACGTAGTACTCGCCCGGCGGCACGTCCGAGATATCCAGAATGCCCGAGTAGGTGCGCGTCTCAAACGGCAGCAGAATGCCCGTCTGCCCTACCGCCTCACTGGTCATCTGGAACCGCTTGTAGACCGCCGAGCCCAGGCCGCCGCCGCCCACGATCGACACCACGCCCTGGCAGGCGAGCGACACGGCGTGGGTCTCTCCCGCATTCTGGTACGAGGCGGTCACCAGGTAGCGCGACGCCGAGCTCTCGGACACCGTCAAGACATTGGGGCTGAGAACGGGCGTGCCCGTCACCGGCTTGTTTTGCAGGCAAATCCAACTGTCTTTCGTCCCCGCCAACTTTCCATCCGCATAAGACAGCCGCAGTCTCAGGGTCCCGTAGAAGCTCGGGTATTTCCCGGCATCCTTCGGCATCTTGGCCACGACGGCCAGGTTCTGCCGGCCATGCCCTTTCAAGGTAAACTGGGCCGGCCTGAGGGTCACCCAGTCATTGCAGCTCAGCTCCTCTCCCCGGACCCCTCGGCTGTTCGACGCCATCTGCATATGCTCCGGCGCGACCACTTCCGCAGCCACCGTGATCTCCTCTTCGGAGCCGTTCAACACCGTGACCGCCGCCGACCGGGTGGCGCCCGCAATCATTTCCAGGAACAAGGGCGAGGGCTGCACGAGCATCGGCGCCAGGCCGACGAGATTGGCAGCGCGCGGATCCCCCTTGAATTGCACGTCCTTCTGAATCCGGGCCCCCCGCTGGCCATCGACGAACAGAAATCCTTCCAGCCGATAGTTGCCGGAAGCCAGCGGCTGTCCCGCATCCTGGTGCATATGCAGCTTCGCGCCCGGCATGATGGCGAGTTCCTTGAACTTCAGGTCCGCCATCTTCTGCCAGTGGCCGCTCGACTGCCCCCAGAGGCGGACGATCGGCAGCAGGCGGGAGAACGACCCGCCGCTGTTGGCGACGTCCAGCGTCAGGTTGGTGGTGGCCGGGACCCCTTCCGCCGCAGGTTGGTTGTCCAGGCCGACATCCGTCAGCTCGATCCGGCGCGGCACCGGCGCACTCTGGACTTCCACAATCACGGGCACCACCACCTCCATGTTCATCGGGGTCACGACCCCGTTGGCCAGCGTCGTCGGCCGGGACGCCGTGGTGGCGACGATCGCGGCAAAGAAGAAGCCGCGGGTGCCGGCCGGCACATCCAGCTGGAGCGTGAAGGGCTTGATCTGATACGGCGGCACCGCGATGTTGTCGGCCGGAACCGTGAGCCAGCTCTGGCAACTCCGCAGGACGGCCGTGCTGAGATTCGGATCCCCGGCCTTCAGCTCCGTCCACGAAGCGTCGGATTTCTGCGTCAGTTCCGCCAGGCGCACCGTGATCGTTTCTGTGACCTGCGGATCCGAGTTCTCCAGTTTCAGTTCCCTCGTATAGCGCCGGCCCGGCTGAACCGTCATTCTCACGAGCAAGGGCTGGACCATGAGGTCCGCGAACGCCGAATCGGCGGCGAGGACCACCACCAACAGTAGTCCCATAATCCGCGCCGAGGTTCTGCCGCCCGCAGACGTCCGTCTGTGTGCTCCGTCCCAAGAGAGTCTTTTCTTCGCTCGCGTCACCTGCTTCTCACCCATCGTGATTGCCCCCACATTCCTGATGTTTCATTGCGGCTGCTGCCTCTGAGGCGTCGAGTACGTGCGGGTACTTTTGTGCCGATCTGCACCCCACCTCTTCGGCAGCACGAGGACGGTACTTGCCCTCTTTCCGGCGATTTCCAGTGAGACACCCCCAACCTAACGTGCCATGCCTCATCAGGCCCATTCAGTGGTTCTGATGATACCCCCGGATTCGATATTACGCAGCTTATCATATTCGAGGGACCATGTCAAGTCCCACGTTGCCTATTCTCACGATTTTACCACAGATTCTTCTTCCGCGCTGCGAATTGGGGAGACGGGAACAGAGATATCGGCGGCAAAAAAAAGAGGAGGGCTGGATATTTGTATCCAGCCCTCCCCGTAGGATTCATCTGCTCAGGCTTTGTGAACACCGCGCTGTGACCCATCCGGGCCCCGGACGCAGGGCAAACCTGTTGGATGATCTGTCAGCAGCCACCGGCGAGCTGAGGAGCCACGGCCGGACGGACCTTAATGGTCACGTTGCCAACTTGGATGCAGGTGCCAACCTGCTCGGCCTTCCAGCCACCCATGTCCACATCCTTCAGCCCGACCGAGACGACGACATCGCCACCGGTGGGTTGCAGGCTCGACGGGGTGATCTTGCACCAGTCCTTGTTGACCGGCATGCCATCCAGCTTGGCGAAATCCACGGCCAGGTCGATGGCGACGTTGCACTTGATGGTGAGGGTGACTTCGCCCGAGTACTTGCGGATCGCATCCTGATGCAGCTTAATGACGGCATCTTTGCAGCCGACCACGCGGACCCAGAATCCCACGTCCATCTTGACCGGAATGACGCAAACCGGCTGGAACTTGTACTCGGCCGGCCAGCTCCAGGACTCGCCCTTGATATTGTTGTTGCCGTCCCACTCTTCCACGTCAACGCCATTGTACGAGCTGCTGGGCGGCAGCGCAGCGTAAGACGCACTGGCAATCAGGAGCACAGCGCTAACGAATACAAACTTCTTCAACATGTTTACTTCCTTTCTAACTTAACCCTCGCTCCGAATCGGCCGCCTTGGCCCTTACGAAGCTAACCCAGTTGCTCAGGTCCGGCATACGGCTGCCGGGACCGCAAACCATGTACATGTTTACCGGTGCGGGCATGGATACACGAACGATCTGGAGGAACCTGCCCGCTGCTGGTCCGTTCCATCGTGGCCCTTGTGATTTGACCTGCGATTTTCATTCCCACTTGGCAGTTGACATTGTTCTGCCGTCCAAAAGGAAGGCCACCCTTTTCGGACGTCTCGCAAACCGTCCCCAGCTTGCGAGATCCTCATGTCATCACCCTACCTCCTTTCTCCCCTGTCCCTTGTCGAGGGGGTTGGTTTGGGATCGCACCTTTCCGTAGGTCCTGGGCATAATCTTTGGGATCATATCCGCCCGACGGAGCCAGTCGGGAGAACCGTTCATCACCCTCCTCTGACGGTGAATGCCAGGTTTCCCCCGTACTGCCCTGCCGGGTAAGCTAAAACTCCTGCCGTTTTGATCTCGACCACAACGGGGACCTCCACGCCGACCGGCGGCGTCGGACCTCCCGTACCAATCTCCACAAACTGGGTCCCGATCGGCACCTCCTTGCCGTTGATCGTCACCTTCATCAGCTCTGGCGGTATGGCCACTCTGTCGATTGCCCCTCCCGCCAGACCTTGGAACGAAACCAGCAGGCGGAAGGGACAATTCGCCGCCACCTTGACGGCTGTCTCGGCCTTGAGCTGCGTCGGCCCGACTCCGGAAACCTTGCCGAAACACAGAGGCGTCTGCGGCGCCGAAACCAGGGCCACCGGCCCGGGGCGACCCGCCATCGGGCCTGGCCTGGGTGGATACATCCACCCCGCCGGCGGTCGGCCCATCCGGGCCCGCGCCGGACCCGGCCGAGGGCGATCCGCCGCCCCGGCGGCACCGGCCAAGCCGAGGCACAACGCAGCCACCGCACATACCTTCGCCAGATTCCGCATTCTATTACCCCCCGAGAACCATTGACGAATTCAAAGAACCGATGCGGTTCCATCCATCTGGCGTACTGCCATCCCTACCTTTGTTTGATCTGACTCACCAGGTTATCTGAGAGCACCTCCGCTCGTACCGGCTGCCGGTCGCAGGCACCTGGACAGCACAGTCCTTCCATCGTAACCTTGTGAGAAAAAGGGTGTGTTGCCGAACGGCATCTCCACCCTCCTCCTTTTCTCACTCTCCTGCCAACAAGCCCGATCTCGCAGAGCCCCATGCCTTCTTACCGGCAAGGAACCTCCACAATATCGCACTTGTCTAAGTTTCCCAGCTTATCAAGTTCTACACACACTGTCAAGTGTAAAAAGCTAAAAATCCGTTTTTTATCCTGACTACTCAAGTCTCCACTTTTCCGTATTTTACCCATCCGCCCAATAGATGTCAATGCCTTGCAGGTCAAAAACGCCCGAGAATACGCGGACCTGTCGGGACGCGAGCCAGCCCGGCCGAAAGCACCGGCACCCGCCGCGGGTGTGACCAGGCAGGCGTGACGTTGCATAAGTATTTATGTCACAGATATTTACGACTTTGGTGGGGTGATTCGGGACGCAACCTTCTGCTCAAAGGGTCCAAGGACGTCACCCGCCCGGCCTGCGGATCGTGGCGAAAGGGACTTGCGGTCGCTGTTGCGAGCGAAAACCGGTGGCGAGACCGGCAAACTCTCCAGCGCAGAGTGACAGCGCCGGCATTCTTACTGTGGCGATCACTCTCGCTCAACTCCCCGAGCAGGGCTCGAACCTGCGACCTAGCGGTTAACAGCCGCTCGCTCTACCAATTGAGCTATCGGGGAATATACCCAAAAAGCAAGGCTGCCGAGCACATGCTCACGGCCTCGGCAGCAGTATCGGTAAAGAACCAGATTTGCATTACTTTGTCAAGATTTATCTGGGGCTGCCGATACAGAAAAATCGCCCCTGCGATGGACAGAGGCATGCCCATCAAGTAAAGTGGGTGGTTTGCGTATTCTGTGCAGAGTCGGTTGGCGTACGGCATCGCCATAGAAGGGTCAGCCACCCCCAAGAGCGCAGATTGGTCGAGGAATCAAAGGAACACGCACGGACTGTGGCGCATCTTCGTAGTTTTCGGGAGCCGTTGTAGGGTGTTGGGTTCTTAGGTTAGCTGCAAATGGGCAAGGATATTCTCAGTGTGGGGGGATTCACGATCATCCGGCGGATTGGCAACGGCGCCCGCAGCACGATCTACTTGGCCACGGACGATGAGGATGGCAGCACCGTCGCGCTCAAACGTCTGATCTGGGAGAAGCCGGAGGATCACCGCTTCTTCGAGCAGACGGAGACCGAATACAAGGTGGCCCAGAAGATCGATCATCCCTACGTCCGGAAATGCTACAAACTGCAAAGAATCCGCAGTATGTTCCGAGTTCGGGAATTGCTGCTGTCCATGGAGCATTTCGACGGCAAACCTCTGGAAGAGACCGACACGCTCAGCCTGGGCGATGTGCTGCTGGTCTTTCGCATGGTGGCCGCCGGACTCAACGCCATGCATCAAGCGGGCTTCATCCATTGCGACATCAAGCCCAACAACATCCTGATCAACAAGAACGGGGCCATCAAAATCATCGACCTCGGCCAGAGCTGTCCCATCGGGACGGTCAAGTCCCGCATCCAGGGAACGCCGGAATACATCGCACCCGAGCAGGTCCTGCGCAAGACGCTGGGCCCCAAAACCGACGTCTTCAACCTCGGGGCGACGATGTACTGGGCTTTGACCGGCAAGAACGTGCCGACCCTCATTTCGAAGAAGACCCTGCTCGCCTCCAAGAATGGTGTAGGCCTCAACGGCGCCACGAAGTGCCCTGCCCCGCATGAGTTGAGACGGCAATTGCCGATCGGGATTTCCAAGCTGGTGATGGACTGCGTCAAGCAGGATGCGGCGGAACGACCTGCCAGTATGGCGGAGGTGGTGTCCAGACTCGACTTGCTGATCCACAGTATTTTCGGCAGCAAGATCAAAGCGAACCGAAATGCCTCAAACAACCATCGACCTGCTCAATAAAGGCATTCGCGCCAATCAGACCGACCGCTTCCGGCGCGCCAACCTCATCTGTCTGCCGGCCCAGGGCTCGTTGGTCGTCGGCGGCGATATCCACGGCCACCGCCGCAACCTCGAACGCCTCATCACCCACGCCCAACTGGCCGACCACCCGGACCGGCATATCGTTCTCCAGGAGATCATCCACGGTGGCCCGGAGGATGGCGCCGGCGGCTGCCTGTCCTATCAGTTGCTCCTCGAGGCGATCCGGTACAAGCTGAGCTTCCCCGACCGGGTCCATTTCGTGATGGGAAACCACGATACCGCCGTCATCAACAGCAGTGAGGTCATGAAGAACGGCAAGGAGATGAACCGGGCGATGACCCTGGCCCTGGAGCGCCAGTTCGGCCCGGCCGGCCCCGGCGTCCGGCTGGCCATGCAACAGTTCCTCTTCTCGCAGCCTCTGGCCGTCAAATGCAGCAACGGCGTATGGATTTCCCACTCTCTGCCGAACGACCGCTGCATCGACCAGTTCGACCCCGGCATCTTCGGGAGAGAGCTGCGGCTGAGCGACTGCGAGAAAGCGGGCTGCGCCTATCTCCTGACCTGGGGCCGCCGTCACAGCCAAGCCGCCCTCAACCGCATGGCTCAGATGCTCGATGCCGGCGTCTTCGTCCTGGGTCATCAGCCCCAACAGAGCGGCTGGTGCCGGGCCGGCGACAACCTCCTGATCCTCGCCTCCGACCACGATCACGGCTGCCTGCTGGACCTGGACTTATCGAAGACCTACACGGTCGCCCAGCTTGCAGAGCTCCTGGTTCCCTTGGCCGCCATCGCCTGAGGCAGCGATCGGCGTGGGATTAACCTTTGTGGGGGCCCACCCGCGTTTGTCATGCTGAGCAACGCGAAGCATCTGGGCGACGGATGGGACCAGCGTTTGTTCTCGTGCTCGGCCCAGATCCTTCGCTGGCGCTCCGGATGACAAGAAGGACCGGACGGACCCCACAAAACATAGTCGCACCCATGCAGCGGGCGCGGTGAAAAAGACTGGTGTTTTGCCGGGATTTTACTATCGTAGGCGTATGGATTGGTATTGGCCCATAGCCTGCGCCGCCCTCGTGGGGCAACTGCTGGTCGTGTTGTACGCCGCGAACAACTATCACTACATGGCGGCGAAGTTCCGGCGGAAGAAGCCGCCGTTCTATCGGCCGCGCACGACCCTGATCATCCCCTGCAAGGGCACCGACAGCCATTTTGCCTCCAACATCCGGTCCTTCTTCGAACAGGACTACGAGGCGTATCATCTGCTCTTTGTCGTCGAGGATGAATCCGATCCGGCCTACCGCGAGCTTCACACGCTGGTGCGGGAGCAAGAGAAGACAGGCAGGGCTTGCCAGATCCTGGTCGCCGGCGGATCCCGGTCTTGCAGCCAGAAGATCCACAACTTGCTGTACGCCGTGGACCGGGTCCCGCCCCAGACCGAGGTCCTGGCCTTCGCCGATTCGGATGTCTGCGTCCACCGGGATTGGCTCAGCCACCTAGTTCATCCCCTGGTCGTGCCGAAGCGCGGCGTCACCACCGGATACCGCTGGTTCATTCCGACGGCCAACAACGCGGCTACTCTGGCGGCCTCCGCGCTCAATGCCGCGGTGGCCCAGTGCCTGGGCAACACCCATTGGAACCTGGCCTGGGGCGGCTCGATGGCCATTCGCGCGGAGGATTTTCGCCGGTTGGGGATGCGGGAGATCTGGTCCCAAGCCCTGAGCGATGATCTGTCCCTCAGTTGGGCGGTGCGGCGTGCAGGCCTGCGGATCGTCTTCGTGCCCGAGTGCCTGGTCGCCTCGTTCGAGTCGTTCACGTGGCGCCGGCTCTGCGAGTTCGCCCGGCGGCAATTCCTCATCACGCGGATCTATGCACCGGGCACATGGTGGATGGGATTCCTCAGCACGCTGGGCTCTGTCCTCGGTCTGTGGGGCGGCGCTGCGGCGGCGCTGTACGCCGGGGCCATTCACGCCGAGCATATCGTGCTCTACGCCGCCGTGCCGCTGGTCTTCTTCACCGGCCAACTCCTCCGGGCGGTCTTGCGCCAACTCGCCATGGCCAAGGCCCTGAACGAACACCTCGCCCGGCTATTGCCTGCCGCCGCCGCCGACGTATTCGGCTGCTGGTTCTGGTCACTCCTATTGTTGGCCCTGCTGCTGTCGTCGGCCGCGGGACGCACGATCCGCTGGCGCGGCATCCGTTACCGCCTCGTCACGCCCACCCACATTCGCATTCTCGGTTCGCAGTCGCGGCTTTAGCCGGTTCCAGCCGCCTGAAGGCGGTAGCAGCGCCACCATGAATTGTGGGAACCCAAGGCCCCTGTCCGCGTCGGGTGAGTTTTGACGAACATCGTCGGTAATAAGCCGGGTGCCATGCCTACGGCCTTGCCTAGGCAGGCATGCAGGAGTATTCGCCTCACCTGCGGGTCCAATAGAAAAGCAGAGCCAAGATGGTCAGCGGAACGGCGTAGACGTCCAGGAAAACCCGCAACGAAGTCATGCCTACGAACGGACCTACGGGAAAAACGACCAGGGCAAGCACCACGGCGACGACATACCGCCATCGAATTCCTGCGCGGAATCGATCCAATTCCCGCCAGCGTGCCATCCATCGAACTGCCACCACACCGCACAATACCCCAACCAGCGCGCCGGCCAATACGTCTGAGGGATAATGGGCCAAAACTATGACCCGCAGTGTGGCAATGGCACCGGCCGTCGCGAAGAGGACGGGAACCCAGAGCCCGCTGAGGAAATACGCCAGCGTGGTGGCGGCGGCAAACGCCGTGGCGGCATCCCCGGAAGGGAAGGAAGTCTTCTTGTGCCACGGGATGTCCTGTATCCGGGGCGGCGATGGTTCCGGCGTTGTCATAACCATGTAGGGCCGGCATCTGCGTGTGAGCACCTTGGTCGGGCACACACTGACACCAACCAGGATCATCGCCACGATCAGGGCGAGCGTCGGACGCCACCGGTCGGTGATGCAACTCCAGGCCAACAGCAGCCAGATGGGTGTGCCCGCCTTGCCCAACTGGCGGAATCCATCCAGCCAGGTGTTGTGGTGCCAGTCAACGCGGTGGTCGAAGAGCCAGCGGCTGACAACCTGGTCGAGGAATAGCCAACTGACGACGATGGCCGCGATCCACAGGAGAACCAGGCGGACCCACAGGACACGCGGGGGCGAGTTGGCGCGCTGCTCCGACCGCTTGCCGTCATTCACAGACCAGGAGTCTCCGCCTAGCTTCACAGCGCGAACTCCCCTCCAGTCGCAGGTGGGGTCAGTGGTAGTGAGGGAGATGACCCCCGCTACCACTCACCCTTGGTCAGTCTAAACGCGGATCACTTCTCCTTCTCTTCTTCCACGATCTGGCCCGTGTTGGTGAGCCGCAGCGTCACCAGGGTCCTGCCCTTCTTGCCTTCCACCTCGTAGAAGGTCTTGTCGCCCTCTGTCTCCACGCCGGCTTTCAGGTCCGCGGCGGAGCCGAAGTACTTCTCGGCAGCGCTGCGCACCGTCGGCGGCAGCGAGGCGAACGGCACACCCTGCTCGTTCGTCAGCACCGTCCCGTCGGCAGCGATGTCGTACTCCACGTCCCGGCCCTGCACCGTCGCCTCTACGTCATAGATCACTTGGCCGTCCTTCTCCTCCTTCTCGATGCTCTTGATCTCTCCACCGGCAGTCTGCTTCTCAATGGTGGCACGGACCAGCGCAGGAACCTGCGTCAGGCTTACCTTCTGCTCCGCTCCCTCTTTCCCTTCACCCCGCTCCCCCTTTCTTCCCCAAGAGGAGCACCCCGTAACCCCCACGATCACGACACTCACCAGAACCGTGCAAAACATCCAGTACTTCATCGTCGTAGCTCCTTTTCTTCTTTGTCTTGTTGCAGCCGACTCTGTGTTTACATGCAGCCCTATGTGCGGACAAACCTGTGATCAATTTTGCCTCGCGAAATGTTAGAGAACCATGAGAGATGTCTTGGTATGCCACACCACGAGACAACCAGGGACGCGCCCTTGGACAAACAGGGTCTGTCCCTAGCAAAAGATTCGCGGTCTGACTGTCAATGTTTGTGCAACAGTTGAAAAGGGAAAACACCCCTTGCGCGAAAAAACTTTTATTCCTTTCGGCGCAAGGAGTTGCGCGATTCTCAGGCCTCGCGTGCGCACAAAATTTCGGCACGATTCCCGCAACATGGCCCACAGGTAGAGGGAGACCGAGGTCCGGGACGGACCTCGGATTCATGATTTACGAGTTATGATTTGAAAGCGGAAGGGAAAGACATGGGGACGAGGGGCAGATGGATTGCGGATTTCGGATTGCGGATTGGGGGCAGACCTGCGGCGGGACGCCGGCCCTGCGCCGTGCCGCCTCCGGCCTGCAGAGGGCGAAGTGCGCAAAACGAACCCAATTTCCCGGCAGGGCCAAATGGGACGGAGTCTGGGGACAGCAGGGTCGATCGTGCCAAACAAACCCAATTTTCCCCCGAGCGGCGCAACGGGCAAGTGCTGTGCGGAAAAAGAGTTATGGCCAATGGCGTCTGCCAAGAGGCTTGGCGAAACAAAGCCAATTTGCGCGCGGGCAGCAAGGGCCAAAGGCCGGCAGGGCCAGTTGTACAAACAAACCCAATCTGCCCGGCGATGCCGGGCGGGACGGGGCTTGGGGGGCAGGTCGATCGTGCAAAACAGACCCAATTCCCGGCGCGCCGGGTGGGATGGACGCGGAGTCTATCGTGCGAAACGAAGCCAATTTCCACCTGCCGGCAGTACGGGTATAATGGACCCGGAAGTCCCGGTGTGCTTTGAAGGAGACTGCAGGATCGTGAGCAGTTGCCTGTCCCAGCGAGAGATGGCGGCATTCATCGAAGGCTCCGCCTCCGTGGAAGAGTTGGCGGCCTGGCGGCGCCATTTGCGCGTGTGTGACGCTTGCGCCCGGGCCGTGACACGCCTGCGCGCCGGTGTGACGACAGCGGCCGAGTCAGACGCCGACACGCTGGTCTGGGTGGATACCGGCGGGACCGTTGCGCC
>JAMCWO010000094.1 GCA_023481165.1 Planctomycetota bacterium
GGGCGATGTCCAGCGACTGCACGAATTGACCCAGACGGTGGCCGGCGGCGTGGCGGATGTCGTGCGGGAACAAGCCGCCCTGCGCGGTGCCATGCAGGACGGCACCAAGGCCGTGAGCGCGACCATCGAGGCCATGCAGCAGGGCCAGAGGACTCTCCAGAGGGAGATGGAGAAGAAGGTCACGGATGCCACCCAGCAGACGATGGCAGCTCTAACCGCCGCGGCGGGCGAGCAGACCGCGGCGCGCGAGACGGTTGGGCGCATAATGGAAGCAGTGACCAGCATCGTGGTCAGGCAGACCGCTCTCAGCGAGGCCGTGCAGGCCCACGAACAGGCCGGCGCCGCGGCAACCGCCACCCTGGCTGGTCGTCAGGAACAGTTGGCCGGCGACGTCCACCGGCTTCACGAACTGACCCAGACGGTGGCCGGCGGCGTCGCGGATGTCGCGCGGGAACAGGCCGCCGTGCGCGGCGCTGTGCAGGACAGCACCAAGGTCCTGAGCGCAACCACTGAGGCCGTTCAGCAGGACCACAGGACCCTCCAGACCAAGATGGAGAAGATGGTGGAGGCCACCCAGCAAACCACCGCCGCTCTGGCCGCAACGGCTGGTGAGCAGACCGCGGTGCGTGAGACGGTTAAGCGTGTAATAGAGGAGGTGACTGGTGTCGGGGCCAGACAGACCGCCCTGCACGAGGCCGTGCGGGCCCAGGGGCAGACCATCACCGGAACTGCCGTCGGGCTGACCGGTGCTCATGAACAGTTGGCCGGCGACGTCCGGCGACTTCACGAATTGACCCAGACGGTGGTGGGCAGCGTCGCGGATGTCGCGCGGGAACAGGCCGCGGTGCGTGGCGCCATGCAGGACAGCACCAAAGTCATGAACGCGACCATCGAGACCATTCAGCAGGGACTGAGCGCTCTCCAGACCGAAGTGGAGAAGATGGTGGAGACCACTACACGGACGATCGCGGCCCTGACCACAACGGTCACCGAGCAGACCACCGGTCAAGAAATGACCAAGCGCATGATCGGCGAGTTGGCCAACGCCGCGATGGCCGCTCTGGCCGCGGGCCACGGGCGGTCGCCGGACAACATTCCGCAATTCCAAGCACCTGCGCAGACGATCGGAGATCTTGGTTCGCCGGACGTCCGGCCGCCTGTGCCGACCGAAGAAAGCAACACTCCGCAAAAGCTATCCGCCGCGAAGGCGATTATCCACGGAGAGCAGATCCGGTATGAGGTCGGCCCCGACCGGGACAACCTGGGATTCTGGACCAAGGCGAGCGACTGGGCGGAATGGGAGCTCGAGGTCAAGCGACCCGGCCGATTCCGCGTGACGGCCGAGATCGCCGCTTTGGCACCAGGCCGGTTCCAAGTGGCCTTGGGAGATCAGAAGTTCGACGGAACTGCGCCGAACACGGGCGACTATGGCCGGTTCCAGAAAGTCGAGGTCGGCAGCGTGGAATTGACCTCTTCCGGCAAGACCAGCGTGGCGGTGCGGCCTATCCCCGAGGGCTGGCAGCCAATGAACCTCAAAGCGCTGGACTTGGTGCCACTAACCTGAGAGCCTCTAACAGGATGAACGCTTGGCCCCCTCCGTCAACCCCGCGCAGGCGGGAATGACAAGAAACAGCATCCTTCCTGTGGATTGTCATTGTGTTGGAGACTCTAAAGCCTGCGGCCTACCCCCTCCGACGGACATTTGCTGTTCCGGCCCCAAAAGAGCCCAGCAAATGGTGCTGGCACCGCTCAAAATGCAGGGACAGAGAGGAGCCCGGGCGGTGAACCGGAGCCTCGGATTTTCGTAAAAAGGGGGAAATTCCTGTTGCATCGGGGCCGGAGGTGGAGTATACTTTTGGCTTCTCGCGTCTTCTGGTGCAGGACGGGGGGTTAGCGATCCGTTACTTGCCTCACCTGGAATCTACGATAGTGTTCGGAATCTACGGGAATTCACTATCGATAAGCGAGCAACGTAGGGTGGGCTATGCCCACCAATTCCCACCACGGGAATCAAGTGGTGAGCATAGCCCACCCTACGAATAGGACGGCCGTGCGGTTGTCCGGCTGGAGAATAGGTTGGGCAATTGTCTGGAGTCGGATGTTGTCCTGACCGATAACGTGGAAGAATTATGGAACGAATCAGCAAAATCAGGAATATCGGGATTTCGGCGCATATCGACTCGGGCAAGACCACCCTGAGCGAGCGCATTCTCTATTACTGCGGCCGGATTCATCGCATGCAGGAGGTCCACAACGGCAATGGCGAGGGCGGGGCCACGATGGACTTCATGGATCTGGAGCGGGAGCGCGGCATCACGATCAAGTCGGCGGCCACGCAGGTCGCCTGGCGCGGCCGGTGCATCAACCTGATCGACACGCCCGGCCACGTGGACTTCACCGTCGAGGTCGAACGCTCGCTCCGCGTGCTCGACGGCGCGATCATGATCCTGTGCGCCGTGGGCGGCGTGCAAAGCCAGTCGTTCACCGTCGATCAGCAGATGAAGCGCTACCGCGTCCCGCGGATCGCCTTCATCAACAAGATGGATCGTGTCGGCGCCGACCCGGAGCGGGTCCACCGGGAACTGCGGGAGAAACTCGGCCTGAACGTTGTACCCATCCAATTGAATATGGGCGTCGCCGAGAGCTTCCAGGGCGTGATCGACCTGATCACGATGGAGGCGGTGGCTTTCGCGGGCGACGACGGCGAGGAGGTCGTTCGCGCGTCTATTCCGCACGAGTACGCCGCCGCGGCCGAGAAGGCCCGACAGGAGATGCTCGAAGCCCTGAGCATGTACGATGACGAGATGATGGTGCGGCTCCTCGAAGAGCAGCCCGTCACCGAGGAGATGATCCGCCGGACGATTCGCGAGGCGACGATCAACCGCGACATCGTGCCCCTGATGATGGGCTCGGCCTTCAAGAATAAGGGCGTGCAGCCCTTGCTCGACGCCGTGTGCGATTACCTGCCCAGTCCGCTGGACCGCTCATCCTTCGCTCGCGACCATAACAACGCCGGCACGGAGACGCCGCTGGCCGCCGACCCGGACGCCCCGCTGGTGGCGATGGTCTACAAGATCACCGATGAGCCGTTCGGGCAGTTGAGCTACGTCCGCGTCTACCAGGGCCGGCTCGTCAAAGGCGGGCAGTACCGCAACGCCCGCACGAATCGCACGCTGCGCATCGGGCGGATCGTCCGCATGCACGCGAACAACCGCCAGGACATTACCGACGCCGGACCGGGGGACATTGTCGCCCTGCTGGCGGTCGAGTGCGCCAATGGCGACACGCTCTGCGGCGAGGGCATCAACTACTCGCTCGAGAGCATCTACGTGGCCCGTCCCGTGATCAGCCTGTCCGTCACGCCCGCCAGCAACGCCGACCAGGAGCGGATGGCCAAGGCTCTCAGCCGGTTCATGAAAGAGGACCCGACCTTCCGCGTCTCGACCGATCCGCAGACCAGCGAGACCATCATCGCCGGTATGGGCGAGCTGCACCTCGATATCTACATCGAGCGGATGCGCCGCGAGTACCGGGCCAACGTCACCGTCGGCGCCCCGAGTGTCAGCTACCGCGAGGCCCCCACCGCCGAGGCCGAGTTCGACTATCGCCACAAGAAGCAGACCGGCGGCGCGGGCCAATTCGCGCACGTCGTCGGCCGGTTGATTCCCCTGCCGCCGGGTTATGAGACGCCTTACGAGTTCGAGGACAACATCACCAGCGGACGCATCCCCGGCGAGTATATCCCGGCGGTCAACCGGGGCTTCCAGGCGGCGATGAAGAAAGGACCGCTGGCCGGCTATGAGGTCGTCGGCTGCAAGCTGTGCCTCGACGACGGCTCGTATCACCCGGTCGATTCCAGCGAAATGGCCTTCCGCATCGCGGCCCGCGACGCCTTTGCCGAGGTGTTCCGCAAGGCCAAGCCCTGCCTGATGGAGCCGATCATGAAAGTCGAGGTCGAGATGCCGCGCGAATACCAGGGCGCGATCGTGGGCGACCTGAACAGCCGCCGGGGCATCATCCATGAGACCGAAGCCCGCGGCACCTTTGCCGTCGTGCGGGCCCAGGTCCCGCTGGCCAGCATGTTCGGCTATGCCACAGTCGTCCGCGGCCTGAGCAAGGGCATGGCGACCTTCTCAATGGAAATGTCCCACTACGCCCGCGTCCCCACCAAACTCGCCGAGGAGATCGTCACCCAACGCCGCGAAAAACAGGCCGCCCGGAAGTAGCCGGCTCGTTCATCCTGATCCGATGAAGAAGGTATGCAGGCCATGCCGCCACAGCCGCGCGCCGGTCCTACTTATCCTTCCAATTCCACCACTTCAGCAACTCGGGGTCCGGGTTGTTCGTGGACGCGTAGTACACCGCCCAACGGAACACGTACAGCATGCAGCGATCCACGGGCGAAGCCCGGAAACGGCAGAGCCTCCGGTAGAGCTTCTCCGGGTCTTTTCCTTTGAGCTGACGGACGGAAGTAATGCCAAGCAGCCTCAGGTCTGCCGCGATGGATTTCCCGACGCCGGGAATCTGTTCGAGTTCCTCGCGAGTTGTCATACCGCCACCTCCCGCTATCGACTGGCAAACATGAGCACGTACCCGTGGCCGTCGCGGACATAGAATTCCTCCGCACCATAGAAAGTCGTGTGCAGATCCTTGAGGATCGTAACCCGATCCTTGACCTGTTCATAGAGTTCTCTGGCGCTGGCGACCTGGATGTAGAGAGTAACGGCCCCACCCACCGGCCGCTTCCGGAATTCCGGCAACCCGCCGGAAAGGCTCTTCTGCGATTGGAGCATCAGTTCCACCTCGTCCCGCTTGACGTCAGCGCTCGGGGTGTCTGAGGACAGTTGACGGGCTCGACCCGTAGAAGCGCTGGAAACCATGGATGAAGTGGGCCTGATCGTAGTACCCTGCTTCCAGGGCCACGTCCAGCAAATCCGGCCGAGATGGACGGCCCAACACGCGCAGGGCGTTGTTGAACTGCACGATTTCGCAGAACATCTTGGGACCGACGCCCACCCCTTCGTGAAACACCCTGCGCAAGCGGCGCGGACTCCAGCCGGCGAGGCGGGCCAGGGACTCGATCCGGGCGCTTCCGCGACAGGCAGACACGGTCCTCAATACGTCCGTCAAGATCGGGTCCTGTTTCTCGGATAGAAGCTGCTCTTCGAGGGCACCTTCAAGCACCGCGAGGCGTGCCGGGACGGTCAGGGTATTGGTCACCCTCTCGGCCAAGGTGGACGTCGGGAAAAGGCTGTCCAACGGACGATGCGATCCGTCAATTCGTCGGCCGGGGTCCGGAAGAAATGTCCGAAACCTCCAGGCGCGAACCGAACCCCGAGATACTCCGCGTGGGCGGTCAGATCCTCGAAGATCGGTCGGGTCATGGTGCCGACGACAAACGCTCGAAACTCCTCGGTTGGACTGTGGCGGACGAAGAGGATGTCGATACAGCCATCCGGTATTACGCGCTGCCGTCGGCATGTGCCGGGCTCACCGGCTGCCTGAAGGGTCCAACAGTTGCGGACAAAGGGACTCAGACGCGGCCCGGACCGATACCGGCCCAACGGGGATTGCTTGCGCTGCCTTGGGTCGATCTCTCTGGTACCGCTCATGCCGGACATTAACCTATCCGATCAGGATGCGATCAAGCCCCACAAGCGGTTGAGCGATTCGACGGTCGTCTGCACGATGGCCGCCTGGTCCATCTTCCGTAGCTCCTGGTCGAAGGGCTCGCACTCAACGGGGCCATCGTAGCCGATCTTCACCAGCGTATTGATGAATCCCTTGAGATCGATCACGTTGGTGGTCGCGGGCAGCTTGCGCCGGTTGTCCATCTGCTGATCGACCGCCACGCCGGAGGGAGCATCGTTGACATGGACGTGGACGATGTCCTTATTGGACAGCCGTTCGAGTTCCGGCACCGTCCCGTGCGAGGTGTACCAGTGCCAGCTATCGAGCAGCAGGCCCACGTTGCCCGTGCCGATCGCCTCAACCAGTTCCATCATGTCCACCTGCGTGCAGGCGAAGGGGAAGCGGAACCGCTCGCGGGACGTATGCGGCCCGACGAATTCCAGGCCCAGGCGCAGGTCGTTGTCTTTAAGCACCTTCGCCGTCTCGCGGAACCGCGTCTCAAGAATCTTGAAGTGCTGCAAATACGTCAGCTCATTGCTGCCCGGCAGAATCCAGGTCGCCACGCGCGTCACGCCCAATTGTTTCAGCAGCACCGCCCGCCTGGGTAACTGCGCCATGTCCTTCTGAAACTGTGCGTCATCCCGGCGGAACTCGACCGGCAACCCAGCGGCCCCGTACCGAATCCCCTTCTGCTTCATCAGCGCCACCCACTCGCCGATCTCGCTGGCCGACTTGTTCGCAGACTCCCCTTCCGAGGGCGCGATCCCGCCAAACCCATACTTGACGGCGTATTCCAGCGCCTGCGGCTGATTCGCCTTGACCCCAATATGCCCCGGCGCAAAGTTCTTGAAGAACTTGACCCCGCCCGTCCCCTGCCCCGCCGCAACGGACGACCCTCCGAAGGGAACTGCTGCCGCTGCCATCGTAATCTTGCAGAACGCTCGCCGCGACATTGCATCAGATGATTGTTGAGTCTCGTGGGCCATGGTCATTTCTCCAATCCCATTCTGAATTCGACGACGAAAGCTTCGTTTTTGCATCAGACCGGCAGGGGAAGTATAGCCGGGAACGGGACGCCCGTCAAACACGTCTGGGTCGGGGACGAACCCGTTCGAGACGGGAAGAGCAGATGGGTATCCGGTATTCCTATTCGCTCTTGGATTTGAGCTCGATCTTGCCTTCGCGGACGCGGATATCGTAGGTGGGTTCGGGGTAGAGGGACGGGCTGTGGACGACGCTGCCGTCACGCAGATCGTAGACCGATTGGTGCAGAGGACAGGTCACATGAGCGTCCTCGAACGTCCCTTCGTCCAAGGCTCCCGCGGCGTGGCCGCAGACCGCGCCCATCGCGTGGATTACGCCCCGGTGGCGGTAGAGCAGAATCGGCGCTCCCATCACCTCGACCCGCATCGGCTGACCTTCCGGCAGTTCATTCTCGTTGAGGACCGGCTGCCAATCCTGCGGACCAGCGGGCTTACGGGTCCGGTTGACGCCCACCTTGTATCGGTAGACCATCTCACCACCCAGCCAGGCGGAGGCAAGCAGACCGCCCGTCGCGACGGCCGACAGGAGCACGCCGAGCGGGCGCAGGCCAGACTTGCGGGCGCCTGCCGACAGCAGGTTGCACACGAAGCCGCACGCGTTGAGCAATCCGTGCGTGGCACCGCTGGCCATCGCCTCCTCCGGGATCGTCGTAAAGTCCGCCAGTCCGCTCAGCGCCGTCGGCACGGCAGTGGCATTGCCCACATCGATCAGCCGGTCGGCACACTTTTCGACTCCCTCGTGCCGGAGGGCCAAGCCGATGCAGTCCAGGACCGAGCCCAGGAACCACGCTCCGACCGTGGCATCGGTCAAGGCGACATGCAGCGGATGCTGCAACCACCGGCCGTGCAGGAAGTCGGCGACTTGGCGCGCGGGCCGACCGCCTTGGAGCACCTCCTCGTGAAGGCCCCGGGCGACGCGATGCGCCTGCTCCTGCAATTCGGGAATCTTCCGCAACGCGCGTTCGGAATCCAAGCCGGCCATAGGCATCCCTTTCCGGCCACACACGGCCTACCCTGCCCGAAACCGGTCAAGAGGGAAATAGGCTTTTGCCTGTGTTGCGCCCGGGATAATCACCGGCCGGCCTCGCGGTACTCGCCCGTCTTCTGGACTACCCACGCCTGATTTGTCATTCTTCCAGGTTCATCTTCTTGAGAAGCACGCCGTACTTTGGGTTCTGCCGGACGCCGTCCGCCATCCCCGGCAGTTTGATCCAGCACAACCAGGGATCCCGCTGGGTCCACGCTTTGTCCAGCAACTCGAAACCGGCGTCGCTCCGGCCGACCACGAAATAGGTCAAACCCAGAATGGCAGGCGAGACGTATTGCCGCCGGGAAAGCTCCACCATTTCCGCTAACCGTTTCTGAGCCTCCTGCGACTCGCCCATTTTGGCATACGTCCAGATGGTATAGGCGCGGGCCCACAGGTGGGAGCCCTTGGCGATCGTCTCTTCCAGGGCAAATTCCTTCAGGGCGTCTTCGTACCGCGCCTTGTCGAGATAGACTCTTCCCAGGAACAGATGCGTGTAGACCTGGGACGGGTCCATCTCCAGCGCATCGCCCAGCACCTCCAATCCCCGGTCGACCCGACCGCTGTAGCAGAGCACGATTCCCAGGTTCCGGCATACCGTAACCGACATGGGATCCAGGGCCCGCGCTTGTTCGAGTTCCTGAACGGCCTGGGCATACCGGGCCCGGTACAGGTGCAGGTCGGAGTACCAGTGGTGCGCGCTGGCATAGCCCGGATTGAGCTCGATCGCGCGGCGGAAGTGGTTCTCCGCCCCCACCCAGTCCCACTCATAGCGTACCAGAATCTGTCCCAGGGCCGCATGGGCCTCCGGCAGGGTCTCCTCGATCTGGAGGGCCCGTAACGCGGCCGCCTTGCCCTTCTGCACGGCATCCGGAGGGGCCGAGGTGCTGTAAAGCGGAAGGAGACTGTAACACGAACCGAGCAACGCGTGCGCCAGAGCGTAGTTCGGCTCTTTCTGGATCGCTTTCTCGAAGTACTCTATCGCCTTGTGCAGGTCCTCCTCGCTGCGCCTGTTCCAGAATGACAGTCCGCTCCAATACGCGTCCCGGGCTGCCGGATCCATCGGTTGGCGCCGGGAGATTCGCGCCTTCTCATCGTTCAGAAGCCGGAGCTTCAATTCCCCCACGATGGCCTGGGTGATCTGTCCCTGAATGGCCAGCACATCATCGACGTCCCGGTCGTACTGGTTCGACCACAGGTGGCGTCGGTCCGCCGCATTGACAAGCTGCGCGGTAATCCGCAGCTTGCCCCCCGCTTTGCGCACGCTTCCCTCCAGAACGGTCGCCACTTGAAGTTGCCGACCGATGTCGCGGACATCGGTGTTCTTGCCCTTGAAGGCGAATGCCGACGTGCGGGCGATGACCCGCAGGTCCTTGATGTGCGTCAGGGCATTGATGAGTTCCTCCACTATTCCATCGCAGAAGTATTCCTGATCCTTCTGGGGACTCATGTCCTCGAAAGGCAGAACCACGATGGAGGGCGGCGGGGAGACGGCCGGTGGCCGGAGATACGCCCAGGCCATCGCGCCGACACAGAGCGTAGCGGCCGTAAGAAGAGCGACGACCTGGCGCCGGGTCCGCCGCCACGCGGTGGGCCGGTCGCCAGGCTGCACCGCCCGCCCGAGGCGGTCCAGCTCGGCCAGCAATTCCCGAACGTTCGTCGGTCGCCGGGCCGGGTCCTTCTCCATCATCTGCAGGACCATGCGCTCCAGCCATCGAGGAACATCCCGGCGAATACGACGAAGACGCGGGGGCTCTTCGTGTAGAATCGAGTGCAGCACGTCGCGGCGGGTGTCGCCCCGGAAGGGAAACGCGCCCGCCAACATCTCATAGACGACCAGTCCCAGGGACCAGATATCCGACCGGTAATCCACCGGGTCGCCGGCAGCCTGCTCCGGGCTCATGTAGGCCGGCGTGCCGATCACCACGCGCAGTTGTGTCGTCGTGTTCGGCGGATTCTGCGCACCGGCGTCGGCGGCTTTGGCCAGGCCGAAGTCCAGCACCTTGGCCGTCCCCTTGGGTGTGATCTTGATGTTGCCCGGCTTGAGGTCGCGGTGAACGACTCCTTGTTCGTGCGCCGCGGCGATGGCGGCCGCGACTTGGGAGGCAATGGAGATGGCTTCAGAGAGCCCCAGAGGCCCCAGGCGGATTCGCTCGGCCAGAGTCTGACCGGGAACATATTCCAGCACAAGATAGGTGGCTCCCTGGGCATCTTCCAGCCTCTCATAAATGGCCGCAATATTCGGATGGTTCAGCCGGGCCAGGACCTTGGCCTCGCGATCCTGACGTGACCGGAGACCGGCGTCGGCCGTGATTTCCGGCGCCAGACTCTTGATGGCTACCGGCCGTTTGAGTTGGGTGTCATAGGCCAGGTAAACGACCCCCATCCCGCCGCGTCCCAGTTCTCCTTCGATCCGAAACGAACCGATCTGCGACCCCGGCGTCAGGGAACCGCCCAGCGCGGAGACCGTGTCCTCCGAATTCGGACGATCATCGGCTTGGTCTTCCGACCCGCTCATCGGCATTCCTCACAGGCGGAGCACACAGGCCCAAGATGGGTGAGCGCGGCCACAACCCTCTTGTTTCTCGGCAAACCCACATAACCGCAGGCAGATAACACTATTAGACCTACAGGTTAAGTATGATACTACAAGAATCAGGATAAGTCCATGCTCTTCCTGCCGTGTTGTGAATCGCCTGCTCCATCAAACCGAACACTCCGCTTTGAGGTCGCTGGCAACCTCCTGCAATTTCTTGAGACTGGCGTCACAGTCGGCGGGAGCGTAGACCTTCGGTCCCATGCCGCAGGGCAGAGTCAACAGGTCCCCGTCACGGAAATCCTTGACGTCTTCGCGGCCCTGGATGCCCCAGGCGATGCGCTTGCCATTGCGGTACGCGGGATACTTCGTGAGGTCGTATGTGGAAGCGTCGAAACTGATGATCTCCACGCTGGAGCGGAACAGGTCGTCCCAGTTCATGTTGCCGCAGACATGGACTCCCGGCGTGACCGGGAAGCTCTCGAACAGGGCCGACCAGAGCCGCTGATAGTCGAACCCCACCTGGCCCAGGGCCGGTTCATCCAGAAAGAGAATGACTTGGTGGACCTGCAAGCCGTCGAGAATGGCCGAGATGTGCTGAAGGGAACGGCTGATCGCTTCATCTTCCGAGTACCCGCTGAGAATCAGCGTCGCCGGACCGATGCACTGGACCTTGATCATATCCAGACCCGCCACGCGCTCCTGGAAGCGGCGCAGGCAGCTCAGTTTTCCCGGCTGTTTAGCGTATTCCAGCATGGCATCGCCCAGCTTCGGCAACTCGGGTAGGAAAGGAATATCATGCCGCAGACTGTACTCGACCGCCTGGTCGACATCATCATACGGCAGAGATCCAATCTGTGTAACGATCTTCTTCTGCACTGCATCTACTCCTTTTGTGTACCCTCGCCGTCGTCATCCTTGCGCCGGTGCGTTGCTTGCCGTGTGTAGGATGGGCTTTAGGAAGCAGCATGGGCTAAAGCCCATCCTGCATGACTCATCCTACGTGCCTGAGCAATGACAATGGGTGGCAGCCTCAAGGCCACAGGCCTTGGGGAGGTTGGCACACATCCATGGAGCCATCCCCAAGCTGCGCTTGAGGCTGCCACCCGACAAAATTGTCCTATATCTTCTCCAGATCGAAACCCGGACGGTAAGGCTCTTGCACAAACCGCTGGGCCTCGGGGGCGTTGGTCACTTTCATGTTCGGGCCGTCCCAGAGGATCTTCTTCTGGGCGCGGATCGCGACATCCCCGAGCAGGATGAACTCTGCCAGCCGGGCGGCGTAGCTGAAGTCGCTGACCGCCTGCGGACCGCCCTTGCAGGCGTCGAGCCAGTTGCGATGATGGCCCCTGCTGCGTGCCAGGACCCTGGGCGGCCGGCCGTAGGCCTTCATCTTCGCTTCGGGGATAATCCGGGGCGAGCGGCTCCAGCCCCCGCCCATGATCGTGCCCTTGCTGCCGATAATCAGGATGCCGTTGCCCCCTTCGCCCAGTTGGCGGCCGGCTTCCAGATCCGCAGGTCGCGGCGGCCTTAGCTCGCCATCGTACCAGTGGACCGCCACCGGCCCCACCTTCTCGCGCGGGCCGAACTCCCAGACCACGTGGTTATCGCCGCCGATGACTTCGGAATCGACGAAATCGGTCTTGAGTGCCTCCACGCTGATCGGATGATCCAGTTTCAGCGCCGCGAACGCCGGGTCCAGATTGTGCACGGCCATGTCGCCGACGGCGCCGGTGCCGAACTCCCACCAGCCGCGCCAGTTGTACGGAGCATACGCCGGATGATAGGGCCGGTCCGCCTTGGGTCCCAGCCACAGTTGCCAATCGAAGCCCGGGGGCACCGGGGGCGTGTCCTTGGGCCGGCCGCGGCCGCTCGCCCAGCCGCCGGTCCCGCTCCAAGCGTGAACCTCGCGAACCTCCCCGATGGCCCCATCCCAGATCATCTCGCACGTCAGTTGGTTGCCCTCGTCGCTGCGGCCCTGGTTACCCATCTGGGTCGCAACGCCCGCCTCTTTGGCAATCTTAGCCACCATGCGGGCCTCATAGATATTGTGCGTCAGCGGCTTCTCGCAATAGACGTGTTTGCCGCGCCGCAGCGCCGCGACCGTCACCCACGCATGGCAATGGTCCGGCGTGGCACACAGGACCGCGTCGATATTCTTTTCCTTGTCCAGCAGCTCGCGAAAATCGACGTAGTCCCTGCACTTGAACTGCGGATTGTCCCGCGCATAGCGCTTCTCGACTTCCGCCTTGACCGGCAGCCGCCCCGCGACGCCCTTATAGTACCATTGCTCGTAATCCGCCTGATCCCGCGGATCGGCAATGGCAACGATCTGGGCGTCCTTCTCCTGAAAGAGGCCGCGGGCATTGGTCCGCCCCTGCCCGCCGCAGCCGATGACGGCGATATAGACCTTTTCGCTCGGCGCCACGAACTTCGCCCCACCCAGCACGCGGCGTGGCACAATCGTAAACGCCGCCGCCCCCGCTGCTGCGCCGATAAACTGCCGTCGCGTGACCCTCGAACTGTCTTTGTTCATATCCGTCCTCTTATCCAGCATTCACGATCCACCGAACGACCGACCGCGACGTCCCACCGACCCGCGAGCTTTCGGTCCTTGAGAAATCCAAGCACATGATATCACGGCAACCACTCGGGGCCAAGCTAATACCAGTGGGTGGGCGTGACCTCCTGAGAAAGAAGTCGCAGGGACGGCACTGCTCAGGTTGTGCGATGTCCCCGCAGAATTGTGCGGACTTTGCGCTTGACATGTCCGTACCGGGAGAGTAGTCTGCTGATTTTGTATCCTGTCGGTACTGCTGGGGGGGACACCCGAATGTACTTCAGGACTCCGAAGACAGAGCGTACCGATAGTGGTCTACCGTGAAGGCAACCAAAAGAAAGATAGAGGGGCAGCAGATGAACGAGCAATGTACAGGTTGTCCGTGGCTGGATGAGCCGAAAAAGCAGTGCCGGCGCACGCCGCCGCGGTTCTGTTCCGTGGATGAGGCCGCCAAGGCCAAGCCGGCACCGGAGATCATCCCGGCTACGGGTCCGCGGGACGAACCCCAGGCGAAAATCCATCGCGCGGCGTGACGCGATCCTGGAGTGAGGACATAACAGGGCCGTCGTGCGTCCACGGAAGCCTGTCGTCGCGTCGCAACGGCCGTGGAGCACACGCGCTTTCAAGAGGATCGGCGTCCTATGCTGCGCGTGCCGAAATTAGCGGTCCCTGTCGGGTCGCGAACCCGCCAGACGATCCTTTTCGCTGGTGTGCTGGGAATTGTCGCAGTCGCAGCACCCTCCTGGAGTGCGGAGAATCCCACAACCCCGGCCGCGCCGCAGATGCTCCCGCTCTCCGGTGACTTGGCAGTACATGATCCCGTCATCATCCGTGAGAACGACGCGTTCTACATCTTTGCGACGGGCAATCGGCGGGCCGGCGTCCTGCCGATCCGGTGCTCCAAGGATCTGTATCACTGGACACGTTGTGGCTCCGTGTTCGAGACGCTGCCGGGATGGGCGATCAAGGAGATTCCGGGGGCGCGGAGCGCCTGGGCGCCGGATATCTCCCGCTATCATGACAGATATCACCTTTATTATTCTGTTTCCACTTTCGGCAAGAAC
The DNA here is from genome assembly GCA_023481165.1 of Planctomycetota bacterium. Classification (GTDB taxonomy): domain Bacteria; phylum Planctomycetota; class Phycisphaerae; order Sedimentisphaerales; family Anaerobacaceae; genus PLanc-01. The sequence continues at coordinate 13,862 of JAMCWO010000094.1, forward strand.
AACTCCGCCATCGGACTGGCCACAAACCGCACGCTCGACCCGAACAGCCCCGACTATAAATGGGTCGATGAGGGTCTGGTGGTCCGGTCACGGCCGAGCCGGGATGACTGGAACGCCATCGACCCCCAACTCGTAATCCAGGATGAGCAAAACCTTTGGCTCTGCTGGGGCAGTTTCTGGGGTGGCATCATGATGCGGCGGATCGACCCGGCTACCGGCAAGCTCTCCACGACAGATACAACGCTGCACAACCTGGCGCGGCGCCCGCGCACCGGCGGGCAGCCAGGCTCCATCGAGGCCCCGTTCATCGTGCGGCACGACAACTGGTGCTACCTGTTCGCCTCCTTCGATTTCTGCTGCCGCGGCGTCAAGAGCACGTACAATATCCGGGTGGGACGTGCACGGGATGTCGTCGGCCCCTATGCAGACCGGGCCGGCGTGCCCATGACCGAGGGTGGTGGCACCCTCGTGATCGAAGCCACGACGCCCAACTGGCGGGGACCCGGCCATGAGGCCGTGCTCCAGGACATCAGCGGCAACTACTTGGTCTTTCACGCCTACGAGGGCAAGACCGGCCGGCCCGAACTGAAGATCTCCACGATGGTGTGGAACAATGGCTGGCCCCATGTTGCGGCGCTGCCCTAAGATCCACGTTCGTGTTGACGGGGGCGACGGCGCCGGTATAATTCACGCTCGTGGAGTGGAGCAGAAGAGTTCTGTGCTGAAAGGGGTCCACCATGACAGTTCGAATGTGTGCGATAGTATCGTGTCTGATCCTTCTGCCCGGCTTGGTCCTGGTGGGTTGCGCCAAGAAGACGGACCAGCGGCCGCCCGCCGCCAAGACCGGTGCGGGCCCAGTCCCCTCCGTCCCTCAAACCAGTGCAGACCAGAGCCCCTCCGCCCCCCAGGCCAGTCCGGAGGTCAGCGCCGCAGTGGCGGCCGACCTGGAGAAGCCCGTACCCGAAGTCCAGACAAAGGCCCAGACGATGAGCGTGGCCGACCTGAAAGCGACGGCCCTCCAGTACGTGCAAGCGATCTCGGTCAAGAAGGAGGACCTGCAGAAGGTTCTGGCCCAAGTCAAGGAAATCCCGCTGGCCGAAGCCTTGAGCGAGAAGGCCAAGACGCTGAAGGCCGAGGTCCAGAAGATCCAGACCTCCCTCAAGGATCTGACGGACCGATTCCAGGTCTACTACAACAAGCTGAAGGAAAAGGGCGGCGATCTGTCCGGCCTGACGATTTAGGCACTGTGCGCACAAATCTACAGCAAATCGGCTGGGGGGCGGTGGTCTGTGCGCTCGTTGGGCCCGCGTTGATGGCCCCGAGCCAGGCCACGGCGCAGCCCATGAGCTTTGTCCGGGTCTCCCCGGATCAACGGAGTTTCCTGTTGGACGACGGCAGTCCCTTCATTGCCTGGGGCTTCAACTACGATCACGATGAGAAAGGCCGGCTGCTGGAGGATTACTGGACTACCGAATGGCCGAAGGTCCAGGAGGACTTCCGCGAGATGAAGGATCTGGGGGCCAATGTCGTCCGCCTCCATCTTCAGCTTGGCAAGTTCATGAAGCAGCCGGATGAGCCGAACGAGGTCGCTCTGAGCCGACTTGGACAGGTTGTGGAGTTGGCCCAGCGCGTGCACCTGTATCTCGATCTGACGGGGTTGGCATGCTACCACAAGAGGGACGTTCCCGCCTGGTACGATGGATTGTCGGAACGGGACCGCTGGGCGGTGCAGGCCCGCTTCTGGGAGGCGGTCGCCGGCCGCTGTAGCGGCAGTCCCGCGATCTTCTGCTACGATCTGATGAACGAGCCCATTTTGCCCGGCGACAAGAAGGAGACCGAGTGGCTCGCCGGCGAGCTGGACGGCAAGTTCTTTGTCCAGCGCATCGCCCTCGATCTGGCGGGCCGCACACAACAACAGGTCGCCAAAGTTTGGGTGGACCGACTCGTGGCAGCGATCCGGAAACAGGATCGCCGTCATTCGATCACCGTCGGCGTCATCCCCTGGGCCTTGGTGTTTCCCAAGGCCAAGCCGCTGTTCTACTCCAAGGAAGTGTCCGAGAACTTGGACTTCGCCAGCGTGCACTTCTACCCGGAGAAAGGCAAGATCGACCAAGCCCTTACCGCCTTGGCCGTCTACGACATCGGCAAGCCGCTCGTCGTCGAGGAGATGTTCCCGCTCAAATGCAGCGCGGAGGAGTTGGGCGTCTTCATCGACGGCTCGCGGAAGATCGCCGAAGGCTGGATTGGTTTCTACTGGGGCAAGACACCCGGAGAATACCGGGGGTCGAACACGATCGGCGACGCCATGACCCTGAGCTGGCTGGACTTGTTCCAGAAGAAAGCCGCCACAATCCTCAGCCGCACGCCGTAGCGGCTGGGGCAGGGGAAGATGCCTGATGGACCTCGTCCATTTGCCGGCGTCGATTTGACCTCTGGCGATTTCCTGCTATATTGACAGGTGTGGTGTGATCTACCCGAATATCGGGCGGCGCTATTGCGGTTGGTCTGTCGAGGCTTTTCGGATATGAGCATTACATCGGCGATTGGAAACACCCCCCTGGTGGAGTTGACGCACGTCAACTCGAAACGACCCGGCGTGCGCGTCTTCGGCAAGCTTGAAGGCGCCAACCCCGGCGGCTCGGTGAAGGACCGCCCCGCCTACTACATGATCAAGCGGGCCGAGGAGTCGGGTGAACTGGCGCCCGGCAAGATCCTCCTGGAGGCCACCTCCGGTAATACGGGTATCGCCGTGGCCATGATCGGGGCCGCCAAGGGCTACCGCGTCAAGTTGTGTATGCCGGAATGTGTCAGCACGGAAAGGCAGCAGATCCTGCGAGCCCTGGGTGCGGACGTCATCCTGACGCCGGCGCGGGAGGGCACGGACGGCTCCATTCGCAAGGCCCACCAGCTCTTGGAGTCCGAGCCGGACACCTACTACATGCCCAATCAGTTCGAGAACGAGAGCAACATCCTCGCCCACTATGCGACCACCGGCCCGGAGGTTTTTGCCCAGACAAAGGGCGAGATCGATGTCTTCGTCGCCGGTATGGGCACCACCGGCACCCTCATGGGCGTCAAGCGCTATCTCCAGGAGAAGAAACCGCAGGCCAAGGTCGTCGGCGTCGAGCCGGGGCTGGGGCACACGATTCAGGGGCTCAAGAACATGACCGAGTCGATGGTCCCCGGCATCTACGATCCAAGCCTGCTGGACGAGAAGATCACTGTCGAGGATGGTGAAGCCTTCGAGACCACCCGGCTGCTCGCCGCCAATGAGGGCATCTTCGTCGGCATGTCCAGCGGGGCGGCGGTGGCGGGCGCCCTGACCATCGCCCACCAAATGACCCGCGGCACGATTGTCGTCATCCTGCCCGACCGCGGCGACCGCTACCTGAGCACCACGCTCTTTCGCTCCATCTGCGCCAAGTGCCCGCCGTAACAGAAATTCACGTCCCATAATGCGAAGTGTCGTCCCACCGCGTCGGATATTGTCGCTGCGAGAGACATTTGGCCGATAATACGTCAGGTGTGCCCGACTCGATCGTCCGAGGGCCCCCAACGCGGCGTGTCGCGTTGGAAACCTGGTCACATACTGGGATGACATGACTATGCGGCAGCAGATCGATCCTGTGCCCATACCGCACGCGCCGCGGACGCGCCATCAGACCAAGTCCTGCCCGTTTTGCGCCGAGACGATCCGCTACGAGGCGATCAAGTGCCGCTTCTGCGGCGAGTTCCTCGACGGCAACCACCGCAAGGCCGGAGACGCAAGACAGAGGGCAGAGGACAGAAGACAGACGTCAGACGATACAGAGAAGGCAGAGGACACAGAACCGACGAAAGAGGACCGCGCTGCCGCCCGAGATCCGGAGGGTGAGGACACCCCCTCGGTCCTCTGGTCCGGCCGGCCGAGCCTGTTGGCCTTGACTGGGATGTTCCTCAAGGCCGGCTGCTTCATCGCCATGTGCTGGGTCGTGTACCGCTACCCGGTGACGGGGATCATCCGGTACCTGCCCAAGACCCACGTGCAAGCCGGACAACTGGTGCAGATCGAGGGCTGGCTGGACGCCGGAGCGCTGGCGTTGGCCCTGCTGGCCGCGATGACCCTCGCCTGGAAAGCGATCTCGCTCAAGAGTATCCACTACGAAGTCACGCCGGACCGGATCGAATGGGCCCGGGGAGTCTTCGACCGCCACGTGGACAACATCGACATGTTCCGGGTGGTGGACCTGAAGCTGCGGCGTTCCCTCCTCGAGTGTCTCCTCGGCATCGGCACGGTGATCTTGATCACCTCGGACGAATCCGACCCCGAGTTCGAGTTCGTCAAAGTCAACCGCTGCCGCCCTCTCTACGATGCCCTCAAAGAAGCCAGCCTCAACGCCGACAAAAAACGCAACGTCATCCACGTGGAATAGTCATTACGTCAACCGGTAGGATGGGCCTGGACGATCCTTCCGGCCAGCAACTGATTCGTGCCTTCGCCCAGTTGTCGCAGACATTTCATTGCCTCCGCGCGGGAGATGTGGATGCGTTGGAAGCGATCTTCCGTCATGAAGTAGACGGAGCCCGACCAGATGCTCGGAGCGCCGGGTACGAAGACCGCATAGTGATCAGGCTCCACGCGTTCCATCAAAAACCCGATCTGCCACGACTCCTCGATCCGCGCCAGCACGACCTCGTGCGCATGGTCTTTCTCATGCCCTACCAGGCTTTCGCTGATCCCCTTAAAGAAATCGTAACCGGGAACGAGAGACAGGAGCCCTCCTTCCAGCCAGCCCACGCCTTTCCGCGCGAAGCGGGTCCGCGCTAACAGACCGGCCAAGAAGCAGAAAAGAGCAATCACAACGATCGCCAGGATCTTCGCCACGGCCACGCCCCCAACGGACGGGACCGGCATCCGCTGTGCCACCGGGGCCACGATGCGGCTCGCAATGTCCTGCGCCTTGCCCAGCACCGCGATCAGCACGACAATAGGCAGAAGGAACAGGATCCCGCCGATCAGCGTCGTCCGGATGAAATCGCCGAGAGCCTTCATGGTTCTCCCTTTGCGCAAACGATGATCGTGAGAGACAGCCACTCGTGACCGTCCTGTCCATCATCACTGTACCGCCCCGGCGGCCACTGCCTCCAACAGGAAAATGCTGCGCCAGGCACAGCTATACGCCGCACTGGAGACCACCCGGTAACGGAGCCCGCCCCCCGATTTCTCTGCTCAGCAACCTGTTGGCGCCGAGCGCGAGGCACGCGGGGTCCGCCTCCGGGGCGCGCGCGGACCCCACCTGTAACACCATAGGAGACACCGGCCTCAACACCGACAAAGACGCAACATCCTCCACGTGGAATGAGCCCGGCTTTGCCAGGGCTACCGCCCTTTCCAGTAGCCGGGACGGCGGCTGAGGTGCATGACAGCCACAACGGTGATCCCGTCGTCAGAGACTCGGAATAGGACACCGAACGGAAACACCTTCGTCAAACACCGTCTTACGTCAAGATCCACCACAGGAAAAAGCCGCGGATTGATCGCAATGCTGTTGATTGCGTCCTGGACAGATGCAAGAAACCTCTTGCCGAGATCCTCCTGTCGGTTCTCGTAGTAGATTGCCGCCTCGATCATTTCGGCTTCGGCTTGGGGATGAAGCCTGACTTGCCTCATGTCAGTCTCGAGTAGGCCCGGGCAAAGGCCTCTTGGGCTTCCACCAATTGAACCGTCCCCTCGTCGATCTCCCGACACCTCCGACGAATCTCCTCTTTCCACTCCGGGGAGAGTTCAGGGGCACCATCCATGTCGAGGCTTTCCAGCAACTTCGCCGCCAGGAATGCTCTCACAGGAGAAGGCAACTCCAGCACCTCCGCCACAATCTTGTCAACATTCTTCTTCATAACGGTAGTTTAGCACCAGGAAGGCACAAGATCAATCTCCATCCTGCCTCGCACGTTCGAGAAAGCCGGCCTCAACGCCGACAAAAAAGCACCGCCGTTCACGTGGAATAGAGGCGCTTCGGATCAGAAGCCGTTACACTCGACCCATTCCACCCGTTCGGCATCCAGTGCAATCACGATGCGCATGAAGTCGCACCCTCCGTCCATTCCTCCCGAGAACCGATTCTCGCAGGGCTTGCTGTCGGGATGATACCGATTCAAGTTGCAGATCATGAACCTCGCCCTGCCTCTCATGAAACCGGCATACTCCCGGTTGTATTGACCAAGATCGGCCACGGCAGGCTCACGCTTGGGGACGTTGTCCGCCCTGGCAGCCTTGCTGTTCTCCCGAGGACGCCGCAAGATAGCCTCAGCGCGTTTGACATCAGCCTCCCCGGGAATCCAGAAGCAATCGTATGCGGTTGCCCGGTTGCGCAGAAAACCCCGTATCTCACTCACACGCGTGATGATGACCGAGTACGGCCACGGACCTCCAGGCGCCAATCGTATCATCTCCTGGGGTGGCATCGAACGTGCGTAATCAGCGGGCGTCAGGCCCTGCCTGTTCTTGGCTTTTGTGTTCGCGCCTTTCGCCAAGAGCAGATCGAAAACCTGCACATTGCCGTTGAGCGCCGCGATGTGCAAAGGTGTGTCACGCCTCTTGTCCTTGGCGTTGACATCAGCACCGCGCGCCAGAAGCAGTTCGGTCATTTCCGCGTTGCCCTCCCAGACCGCTTCGTGCAGGGGCGTCTGCTTGTCTGCATCCTTCACGTTGACGGCGGCCCCGTAGGCAAGGAACAGCTTGACCACCCCCAACAAGCCGCCTCCCGCGGCATCGTGAAAAACCGTAGTGCCATCGTGCCTGTTCACGCGATCCGGCCTGGCACCGGAGCGAAGCAAGGTCTCAACGACTCCGACTGATTCATCCATGATGGCGTAGCCCAGCGGTGTCCCGCCAACATAGTCTTCCCGATTGACATTTGCACCATGAGCCACAAGGAGCTCAACCATCTCCACCTTAAGGTTCGCCTCGAACCGGTTCCTCTCGGCCACCAATTCAGTATCAGTCTTCTCGGCGTTTCCACGGGCATCGCCATAACGGGCCTCGATGAATGCATGGCCGACCGCCAAGTAATCCGCTATAACGGCCTGATGCAGCGGGGTGCTGTCTCGACGGTCATTGGCATCGACGCTGGCTCCGTGAGCAAGCAACAGTTCGGCCACAGCTTTATGGCCCTTCCACGCCGCTTTGTGCAATGGTGTCATTCCATCAACATCACGAGCATCGATTTCCGCACCATGAGCGATAAGAAGTCCCGCGATTTCGCATCGTCCAAATTCAGCCGCGAGATGCAGCGGTGTGGCATCGCACATGGCCCCGTCGCGTGCTCGCAGGTCGGCCCCATAGGTAATCAACAACTCCGCGATCTCCGTATATCCCGTCGCTATAGCGTGATGAAGAACAGTCCCACCGTCGTAACCCCATCCGGTATTCGGATTGGCCCCTTCTGCCAAAGCGGATCGGGCACCCTCCACATCATCTCGGCTGACCGCCACATACAATTGTCGGTCCCAGCCGAATGCGCCTGTCGATCTCGCTTTCTCTTCGCCGGTTCGCTTCTGCGCCCTCGCGGCTCCTCTCGGCTGGGTCGTGCAACCAGCGATCGCAAACAGCAGCGCTATAAGAATGACTGTTCCTGCCCTCACTTCTCGACACCTCACGAACACCGGTCTGGATTACTCCTATTATAGGGCAGGAAGAGCCACCTGAGTAACGTGAAGGTCATAAAAGACGTGAGACCTATTCAGCGTGTCCCGATGATGCTTGCTCCGGAGGCACTTTCCCGCTACCCTGCTGGGCCAATGTGTTGCCAGTAAGGAGCTACTTGTGCCGGAGATGCCGGAAGTTGAGAATATTGCGTTGGGACTGCGGCCGGTCGTCGTGGGTAGACGCGTCGCGTCCGTTTGGGTTGGCAGTCCTATCATCGTCCGCGGGCCCGAGCGCCGGCACTGGCGAGCCTTTATGGCCGAACTGACCGGTCGGCGCATTGTGAGCGTCGCCCGCCGGGCCAAGCGGCTCATCTTGACAGCAGAAGGAAGTCTGGCCTTGGTGTTTCAGCTTGGCATGACGGGCAAATTCCTCCTGCCGAATCCGGAGGAGGGCATTGCGGCGGCCACGCCGAAGCATACGCGATTGATTCTGTCCTTCCGCGATGGGACGGTGCTTCTCTTCGTGGACCCGCGCCGGTTCGGGCGTGTGTGGTGCCTGCGCGACCTGGACCCGGAGGCGCCGGACGCCACAATGGAAGCGGCCGGCCTGACGCCACTGGGGCCGGAAGCGTTCGACCTGGATCCGAAAAGCTTCGCCGCTCTGCTCCAGACGAACCGGCCCATCAAGTCGCTTTTGCTGGATCAGAGCCGGATCGCCGGGCTGGGGAACATCTATGCCGACGAATCGCTCTGGGCGGCGTGCATCCATCCGGCCCGCGCGGGCTCGTCGCTCACGGTCGCCGAGGCCGCGACGCTGCTGCGGGAGATCCAAAAGGTCCTGCGCCGGGCGATCCGCGCAGGCGGCACGACCTTGAGCGACTTTCGCAACGTGTACGGCAACATGGGCCGCTTCCGTAATCGACTGAAGGCCTACGGGCGCCAAGGGGAACCCTGCCGCCGCTGCGGCACACCCATCCAATACCTCCGCGTCTCCGGCCGCGGCACCCACATCTGCCCGCACTGCCAAGGGATCCACCGGCGGCACAGAACGGTGCGTGATACGCATCCTGCGGACTAAACCAATTGTCACGCCTATCGTAGTCGACCACGAGGAATGGGGATTTCGCGGTTCTGGAATCGGCTAACATATACGATTCATATGGTAACATGCCACGTCAGACGAATCAAGAAGACACAAGAATACAGACGGCAAGTTCACCAGATGCCGGGGATGAGACGGTAGCGGACTTTCTGGGTGTAATCCGCGTAGCCGGGCAGCTCGGCTTGGAGGGTCTTATCTTCGAGCCAGGTGCGAAGGACCAGAAGCCCGACCGTGATGCCGGCGGGGATCAGGCCGTAGGCCGAGCCGACGATCAGCGGAGTGCCCAGCGCCCAGAGACTGGCGCCGACATAGCCGGGGTGGCGCACGACGGCGTAGGGGCCGGTGGTCACGACGCGATGATGATGATCTATCAGGCCTTGGTATCTTTTCTCTTCCGGGACAGACCGCGATAGTTGAGCATCTCGGGGCTGACGAGCGCCAGCACGACGACGTTGCCGACCATCCCGAGGAAGCTCACGCCCAGGAACAGCCACGCGCGCGGCAAGTCGAAGCGTCCCGCCGCCACAAAGAAGAAGACGCCTTGCATCACCGGAGCCAGGAAGCCCCCACGACCACGAGAACCCCCGGCCGGCGAAGCCGCCCCCTGCCGACATTGGCTTTCTGCGACGAATCGTCCATTGTTCCCCCCATCGGGTCATGGCCCGAGCGTCCGCCGTGGGATTCCGACCACTCGAAACTTGTGGGTGCCATGCCTACGCTCGCGTAGGCATGTCTTTCTCTCTCGCACGGAGCATGGCTACGCCAGCGTAGCTATGGCACCCAGATCCAGACCCGCACGCCAAGCTGGGGTAGCCGGAGTAGTTTCTCTTTTGGCACATTCTACCTGCGATCGATCGTGCTGGAAAGAATCGCGTTGAACAGCAGCGCGAACGTGCCGTGGGGCTGGCCGCGATGCTGGACGCGAAAACCCAGCAGGATGATCTTTCCCGCGCCATACCGCACTTCCACGACCGCCGGTTTGTCCGTGATGCACTCGGGCGATCGAATCCAGCCGCTCTCCAGCAGGACGGTGTCCGAGTAGCGCGCGATCACGTGGACGGGGAAGCGCGCCGCCGGATTGCGCGGGTCATCCTCCGCTCTTCTGGGTTTTTCGGTGACTTCAAAGGCTTGGGAGCGGGTGAAGTACCCGGACGCCCATTCCGGCATCCCGTAGCCCACGGGATGCGCGCGGTCGATCCAGACCCGCAGCAGCGACCCCGGGCAGTAGAACTCCTTCGCCTGCTTGTCCCGCAAGACGTTGCGCACCGGAATGTGGAACTTTTCTATCGGGAAATTGCAGGCCTCATCGAGGCAGACCAGCGTACCGCCCTCCGCGACGAAGTCTTGCAGGGCCACAATCCCCTCCGAGCCGATCCCGCCCACGTACTGCGGCTCGGTCGTATCCACGTTCCAGCCCTCCACCATTGCTCGGGAGGCCATCGAAGGCAGAACGAGGCAGTCGTAGCGTTCCCGCAGGTTGCCCGCCCGGATTTCCGCGTTGTGGACCGAACCGTAGGAGAACTCGAAGTTGTCCAGGACGAACCGGGTCCACCCTTCATCGACATTGGCCGTCCACGACTGATAGAGACCCAGGCGCGGCCGGGAGATGTTCCGCAGGACCCGCTCCATTTCCCCCGGCTGGAGCCGGACGCCGGTAAGAAGGGACGAGATTCCGTTGAGAATCTTCGGCTGGGCCGCCTTGAGGCTGTTCCCATCCGCAATGAGCAGCGAGCCCGCCGGCACCTCGTCGCCGGCGGCGGCCTTCCACGGCAACGCGGACGTAATCAGGCGGAAAGGAATACCCGCCGCAAACAGGCGGTTCATCAGCCGGTAGTTATCGTTGGGTCCCGCCCGCACGAGGTAGGCATTGGCCTCTTGGGCTTCCACAATTTTGCCCTGTGGCAGAGCGACGACCTCCAGCTCCTTCGCCTGGCACTCGAACGGCCGATTGACACTGACGACGTGGACCCCCATTTGGAGAGGCAATGTCCATCCGGCGATGTCATAAGGTGCTTCCGGCGGCCCCTGCGGATAGATGGACCGATTCGGATATTCCTGCCGCTCCATCATGTCGTTGAGGTGGCTGCGGTAGGGCTGGCAGCAGTAGAGGATGTAAGTCTGCGCGGGGTACTGGACTCCATCGGCGGTAAACGGCGCCTGGGCCTGGTGGACCTCGACGCCGGTCGCGTGGAGGACCTCCAGCATCTGCGCCGCGGCCCGCGGGTCGCGCTGCTGGGGCGGGACCAGCCACGCGCAGGGCGGCTCATTCTTGCCCCGTTCCATCGCATCACGGGCCTGCTGGATCACATTGCTCTTGAACATGTCGTGGTAGCGGGCCGCCAGCGTGAACAGGCTCATACAGGCGACCTTCTCGTACTCCACGATGTCCCGCAGCCGCCACCAGCCGCCGGGCCACGGATCGGGGAAGTTCGTCGCCACTTCGTAGTCCGGCAGCCCGCGTGTGCCGCCTTTGAGTTCGCCATTGCGCAGAAACACGGGCGAGGCGATCCCGACGCTCGCGGCCTCCGTGAGCAAGCCGGTCATGTTGTGCCGGTACGCCGTAGTGCGAAAGCCGCCCTCCCACCAGTTGTCGTACATGGCGCTATTGAGGACTCCCTTCTTGCCCGCCCGCGTCAGCGCGGCCGCCATGTGCCCGCCGATGATCAGCATCATGCTGTCGTTCAAGGGATGAATGTTCGGATTCTTCGGGTCGAAGAACGGCGGCACGAAGAGCCGCGCCCCCGTGCTGCCCATCTGGTGGATATCGTATACGACGTCTGGCAGCCACTCCTTGTACATCACCTGCGTGACCAGCCGGGTCTCCTGCAGATTGAGCATGAACCAGTCGCGGTTATTGTCGTGGCCGGCGTAGGTGTGGTACAGCCAGGGCATCCCCGCCCCCTCCCAGGGCTTACCCAGCGATCGCTCGTACCAATCGATGACCTTGTCGGTGCCATCCGGGTTAGCGCTGGGGATCAGCACGATGATGGTCCGCCGGAGAATCTCCATGACCTCATCCGAGGTCTGCGTGGCCAAATCGTACAGCAGTTCCATCGCCATCTGACTGGAGGCGATCTCGCTGGAGTGCAGATTGCAGCTCACCAGGATCACAACCTTCGCCGTGTCCACCAGGGACCGCTCCTGCTCCTTGTCCGCAATTCGGCGTGGGTCGGCGATCTTCTTCTGACAGGCCATCGCCTGCTCGATCTGTCCCGGCGTGGCCTCCTCGGTGATCTCCGCCAGGATCATGCGGCGGCCTTCGGTGGTCCGCCCGATGTCCCGCACGTGCACGCGGACGGAATTGTCCGCCACGTGCCGGAAGTACGCGCAAATCTTCTCATAGCGGGCGAGCTTGTAGTCCGCGCCGACCTTGTGCCCGATCAGTTCCTCCGGCGGCCGCACCTGCGCTACCGCCAAAGACTCGCCGTCCAACAGCGAAAGAGCGACAATTATCCACACGACGAAGAACGGCGTACCGCGATGCTTCATGTTGACTCCCCTCGCCTTCGTCCCACTCAGTCTTTCCGGCTGCGTGGCAAAGCCAGAGCAATCATCGACGATCCCAGAACAATGGCACTGCACAACAAGTATGTCTGAAAAGCAGTCGGGTGATCGCCCGCGCCGCGGGCGGCCAGACAGAACAAGGAGAACGCCGCTCCGGCAATCGCCACCCACATCAACGTAACGAACAACTTCCTCTCATCCATCGGAATTTCCTTGCCGCTGCCACCCGAACCGTTCGTTGCTTACGCTTCTTCCACTACTTTGTAGCCCAGAGCATCCGCCAGGGCGAACACCGGCTCTTTCAGATCGCCATAGCAGGTGACGCGGTGCCAGCCCCACTGGTCCCAGAGCGTAAAGAGCTTCTCGATATCGCCGACCGGTTCAGCGGCGAGCTTGGTCCGGCAGGCCCGGTCATCCGGGTCGTTGGCGACCGCCTTGCCCCGATGGAAGAGAACCTCTTTGCGGCCCTGCTCGAATTCGACCGTCGTCGTCATATAGCCCAGCGGCAAAACCGACCGCAGAGACGCGCCCTGGCGGTCCTCGGAGTGTGTCATGATCGCGAACGGGTTCGTTGGTCCCTGCGGTCCGAAGACCTTGTTCGAAGCAACGCAATGGGCATAGATGATCTGCCGCTTGGTCGTATCGATGACGGGATCGGAAATATAGCCGGGCCGGCCCTGGGTCAACGTGGTCAGCGCGACCATCGTGGCCGTCGAGCGGACATCGCACTCGCAGGCGCCGATCAGACCTTCATTGCACAACTCGTGGAAACCCAGGCACGGATAGGCGTGGATGTGCCCGCCGTAGAAGCCGCCCAGGCAGTTGATCGTGATGGCGTTGGCCCCGTGCTTCTTCAGGACGGCTTTCATGCCGAGGTACATCGCCGCCGAAGTGTCCAGCGTCTCCTGGGAGACGCCGATCACCGTGGCGGCATTCTTGCGCCAGCGATTCGCCACCGCGCGGGACTCGTCCTTATCCGCCGCCTTCCACGCTTCGTTGACCTCGACAAACGACATGTGCTCAACGGGAATCCCCATCAACGTACTGGTCGGCCCGGCCTCGGTGGTAACCGCCAGGATCTTCGACTGCTTCATCCGGGCGAGGCACTCCTGTGTCGAGAGGACTTTGACCGGATCGGGCTTGCAGTTGAGGTCGCCGGTCTGGGGCGTGTTCTTCACCCGCACCTGCGCGGTGGCCGCGACGAAGTCCGCCGCCGAGCCCCCCTTCTGAACCCGCGCGAAACATTGGACCGCCTCCACCAGGTCTTCCAACCGCGAGGAAGCCACGAATCCCACGTTTGGGGCCTTCTTGCGGATGAAGTCCGCCATGTAGACCAGGAACCCGCCACTGCCGCCGTACTGGAAATCGGCGTACAAGACCGGCTTACCCGAAGTTGCGATTGTCTGCACGACGCGGTTCCACGCATTCATCTGATAGACGAGGTAGCCGCCGCTGTTGGCGGATTTGTCCTCATCAAGAATCTTCTGAGCCTGCTCCGGTCCGGCAGCCAGCGAGGAGACGAACTCGAAATTGGGGCACTGTTGGGCCAGACCCATGTTGATCCGCTCCATCACGGGCCGAAAGTCAAAACCCTTGTTCGGCCAATCCGGACCGGGCTGCTGTGCGGCGTGCAGCGCGTAGATGACCCGGATCTTCATCTTGCCGCCCGCGGCGCCGGTCGCCCACGATTCGCCCGGACTGACCAACAATCCCGCCGTCCCCGCGCACGCGGCACAGCCCGCCGCCAGAAAGCGCCGGCGATTCATCCGGCAGCACGCACACCCCGAAACCACTCCACGGTTCTTCATAGCCATTCTCCCATCAAGCACATCATTTCTCAGTCGACGAGTATCAGCCCGTAATTATTCGGACATTGTCGCTTCGTTCGCACCACTTCAAGCGGCAGGCCGGTCTTCCGGACGGTCGTGAACACGTCGATACCGCAGGCCTCCATCGCCGGCCGGGCTTGCTCGGCATGCCGGCATCCGCCCACCTGCAAGGCACAGCGTTCGCAGAGGTAGCACGGCCCAGCGCCTCATCCGAGAGGTCCGTCTGCGCCTGCGGACTTTCGCGTCTACGACTCACACGACACCCCAGCAAAGGGACGATGGGGGATGGCCACCTGCCGTCCCCCGGTGTTTATACCCCGTCTCCATGCCCGCGGCAAGACTTTCGCCCCCGCACGCACCGGGCGCAGACAACGGGCTACGGAAGAGATCCGCAGCCCGATAACAATGCCCCAATCCAGCGTGAAACAAGCGTCCGCACCTCAGACTCCTGTCTACTGTCTTCGGGTCACGCCCTCATGCGCGATGGTGACTTCTTCGGTGACCATATTGGTATCGCCCTTCGTGCCGATCGTCAGATCGATGGGCCAGGCATTGGCCAATTCCCAGACGGCCACCGGTTTGCCCTCCGGACTCATCATCGTGATAGTGCACTTCTGTCGGGCACCCGCGACTTTGCCCACCACGACTTCTTGACGCCAAGCCCAGAGCTTCATGTCACCGGTCAGCCCGCGGGAGAGGGTGATGTCGTGCAAATGCAGCCGGCCAGGAACCTTGGCGACGATGGCCTGCCCTGTTTTGTCCGTCATTTTATTCTCGACCGTCTCATTGTTCGAGCCGATCCCGGAACAGGTATTGAACCTGCCACCCCAGCGGCCCTCCACCTCGACCTGGAATATGGCCCCGACCAGTGGCTCCCGCTGCATCATCCTGGCCTGTGCCATCGAGCCCCAGGAACCGAGATAACAGACCGACAGAATTGCGGCCAAGAGACCACCGCAGACCAGTTTGACCAGCCAGGAATACCGATTGTTCATGACACTACCCTTTCAGAAAAGACTGTTTCCGCGAGGACCACGTACCTGTCCCCACAAAGATGCCGCAGTATACCTCTGGGCATGCTCCAGTATCAACTGCTTATGGAGGAATGCTCTGTGCTTCGTCCGATCCGCCCGAAGCGCGGCTCTAATTGACAATGGCTTGGTGGGCGAGGGCCTCGAATTTGTCGTTCAGCGTGGCCTTGCCCGAGGGGTACAACTGAACCATGCAGACGCCGAGCAGCTTCTCGGCGGGGTCAATAAAGAAGGTCGTGTACCAGAAGCCGCCCCAGCGGTAGGCGCCGACGCTGGTCAATTCGCCGGCTTCGCGCAAACTGCGCGTGACGCCGAAGCCCAGGCCGAAGCCGGAGCCGGGACTCAGCGCGCCGACGTGGTCGACGGTCATCAATTCAACGGTCTTGCGGCTGAGCAGCCGGACGCCATCCAACGCGCCGCCGTTGAGCAGCATCTGGCAGAACCGCGCGTAGTCCGAGACCGTCGAGCACAGCCCGCCACCGCCGGAGAAGTAGCGTTTGGGTCCTTCATAGGGATAGGTCACACAAACCCGCATGGCTCCTTCCCCGAGGACGCCGTCCCCCAGCCGTTTCAAAGCTCCGCTCTCATCCGGGCCGTAGATGGCCGCGAGCCGGGACACTTTGCCGTTCGGAAGATAGAAGCTCGTGTCGTTCATCCGCAGCGGCTCGAAGATGCGTGTCCGCAGGAACTCGTCGAAGGACATGCCGGAGACGACCTCGACCAGCCGCCCGAGGACATCGACCGACAAACTATAGGTGAACGCCTCGCCCGGCTGGTGCACCAGGGGTATCTGGGCGAGCTTCCTGATACCGTCGGCCAACGTATCCTCCGTTTGGATCAGGCCGTGAGTGATCCCGGCCTGGGCGTACTTGGCCCCGACGCGCGGGTCCCAGTGATAGGTCAGGCCGGAGGTATGGGTCAGCAGGTTACGGATCGTGATCTCGCGCTTGGCGGGCACGACCTGCTCTGTCGCTTTGCCGCCGGCTGCATCGGAGGCGAGGACCTTCATATCTTTGAATTCCGGGAGATACTTCGAGACCGGATCGCTGAGCCGAAACCATCCTTCCTCATACAGCATCATCACGGCGACGCTGGTAATGGGCTTGCTCATGGACGCAATCCGAAAGATCGCATCCGGCTTCATGGGGACGTTCCGTTCCCGGTCCTGCAGGCCCACGCTCTTGAGGTAGGCCACCTTGCCGTCGCGGGCTACCAGCGCCACCGCCCCCGCCAACAGCCCGTTATCCACGTGCTCCCGCATCAGCATACCGATGCGTTCCAGGCGCTGCTGGGACAAGCCTACGGATCGGGGCGGCGCCGACGGCAGCCCCTGTCCGGACGCGACCGGAGCCAGCACGATCCAGATCGACAAAACGCACAGGACCAGATTCGTTCTCCTTGTCATAGCACCATGTCTCCCTGAAAGATGTCGCTTATCGGTCACGGCATTGGGGTGAGCCCACCTGCCGCGGGCATCCTACCTTCAGCTTGAGCCACACACGGGCCGCCCAAGCATCGGGATCGTAAACCGCGAACAGCCAATCGTCAATCTCCCCTGGCAGGAATTGACGGCCTCCGGCCTACTGCGTACCATTGACCGGCGCGGAGTGGATGTGAAGGATGGACATCAGAAGGAAGGTGAACAAGTGACTGATCGTGGTCCACGAAACACCGAGATCGTGCTGACGCTGCCTCCGTGGCTTCGTGCGCTCGCGCTGCAGGAGAGACGTGTCTTCCAATCCGCCGAGTTCCGAATGCGGTTCGCGATCGAACTGGCGCGGCAGAACGTCGAGCAGCACACCGGGGGACCTTTCGGCGCCGCCGTGTTCGAGGCCGACAGCGGCCGACTGGTAAGCGTCGGCGTCAATCTGGTGGAGGCGTCGAATTGCTCGATGGCTCACGCGGAGATGATCGCGATTGCCCTGGCACAACAGGCGGTGGGATATTACGACCTCGGCGCCGCCGGCGTGTATGAGTTGGCCACGAGCACCGAGCCTTGCGCGATGTGTCTCGGCGCCATCCCCTGGTCCGGTGTGCGACGCGTCGTGTGTGCCGCTCACGGCAAGGATGCCGCCGCTATCGGATTCGACGAAGGGGCCAAGCCCGCCGACTGGACCGGGGAACTACAGAAACGCGGGATCGAAGTGGTCCGGGACGTCCTGGGGGACGAGGCCCGGGCTGTCCTGCAACAATACGCCAAATCCGGCGGACTCATCTACAACCCCGGCCGGGGATCGTAAGCAGCCGGCAACCGGCGGTCACTCGGAATCGGTCGGCGGGATGATCGGCTCCCAACGGATCTTGTCGGAGCCGAGGAGCGTGCCGGTGGCGACAGCCATATCCACGAGCGAGATCTGGTAGTTGGCCAGGGCGGCGATCTCGCTGCTTTGGGAATTGGCGAACTGGGCTTGGGCGATGAGGACATCCGTGCTGGTCCGCAGGCCCTGCTCGAACTGGCGTCGCTCGGCCTCATAGAGCCGGCCGTTGAGGATGGAGGTCTGGCGCGCCGCGAGAATCTGCTGCCAGTTGGCCTCGACCTGATCGACGGCGTTGAGGACCTCCTGCCGGATGATGTCCTCACGATTGGCCCGCGTCGCCAGCCGCTGGCGCCGCGTGTAGATGTACTGGCGCACCCGGCTCTTGGCCGCCTCGTTGCCGAGGGGGATGACCATTTGCAGGCGGCCGGTATGGCCGTAGAAGTCAGCATCGAACAGCATGTCCAGGTCGTCGCTCTGGGTAGGGCCGAAGGCCGGGATGTTGTACGTGTAGCTCAGGGTCGCTAAAGGCAGAGCCTGGTTGCGGGCGAAGTCGATCGCGCTGGCGTCCTGGAGCAACTGCAATTGCAGCTCCAGCAGCTCCATCCGGTTCTGCACCGCCATCTGGACCAGGGCCGCCGGGTCCAGCCGGTAGCGGATGGGGTCCGGCTCCGTCGTCGGAATCACGATGGTGGGCGTCTGCACATCCAGACCCTCTTTATGGACGACACGTTTGAGCTCGCGCTCCCGATCGCGCAGATTGTTCTCCGCGATAATGATGGCCTGGAGCTGGTCCGCCACGCCCGCCTCGGCCCGGATGATCTCCACCTGAGCCCGCTGCCCGGCCTCGACCAAATGCCGCGCCCGCTCCAATTGTTGCTGGGCCAGCTCGTATTGCTGCTGCCGGACCTCCAATTCCCGGCGGGCCGCGTAGAGACGCCAGTACACCCGGTCGAGGGCCCCCAGGACGGTAATGACGTCGAGTTTGGTACGCGTGTCGACGATGTCGCGGTTGTACGCCGCGACGCGGATCGAATACATCGTGGCCCGCTGCCCCGCGTTGCGTAAGAGCGGCTGACTGATCGAAACCGAGAGGTTCGAAGTCCAGTACTCCTGGGACGACAATCCGAGTGCGTTGCTCTTGTTCCACGAGTCGGCGGCATCGAACGTCACGAGCCCGCCTGTCCGCAGCGGCACCTGGACGCCGAAATCCCCTCCCAGAGTCTCGCTTTGCGAGCCGCTGATTTGGCCCAAAGCGCCGATCGTCGGTTGGTTGACCTTGTTGCCGTTCAGGTTGGCGAAGAAGGAGGCTTCGAACTTGGCCTCTTCCGCGCTGAGTTGGGCCCCGGCAATCGCCGGGCTGATCAGGGCCGTCTTGAGCTGGAGATTGTTCTCCAGGGCCAGAGCCCGCGACTCGACCAGAGACCACTCGACCTTCTCGGGCGGCCGATTGGGTTCCCGTGAGACCTCGTTGGGTTCGGCTTTCTTGAGTTCCAGCGGCTCGATCTCGTGCACCTGCTGGGGCGAGACGCCGAGTTCGTGCAGCCCGTAGCGTTCCGAGTGCGCCCCGCAACCCGCCAGCACCGCGACGAGAGACAACGCAACTGCCATCCACGTGCATACGAAGAGAGAGCGTCTATTCATGCCTGAGAGCCTCAATGGGGTCCAACCGCGCGGCTTTGATGGCCGGGACCATGCCGAAGCAGATCCCGACGATGCCGGCGAAGCCGAAGGAGATCCCGATCGCCCACAGCGGGATATGGGCCAGGTCCAGCTTGACTTGCGGAATATTGGCGATGGCCATGGTCAGCAATTGGCCCAAGCCAATGCCGACGAGCCCGCCGAAGAAGCACAGGGTGACCGATTCGATCATGAATTGCGTCAGGATCGCCGAGCGCCGGGCGCCCACCGCCTTGCGCAGGCCGATCTCGCGGGTGCGCTCGGTGACGGAGACGAGCATGATGTTCATGATGCCGACGCCGCCGACGAGCAGGGAGATGCCGACAATGCCGCCGGCGACCATCGTGACGATCACGGCGATCTTGTTGAAGGTGTTCAGGACGTTCTGCAGGGACTGGACCTCGAACGTGTCGGGCTGGCCGGGGCGGACGTTGCGAGTCCGGCGGAGGAAGAACTTCAACTCCGCCTGGGCATCCTCCAGTGTCTCGGCGGACTTGCCGGAGGCCATCGCCCACGTGAAGGGCTCGCCGAACTTCTTGAGCGTGTTGAAGGGAATAAAGACCTCGTACCGTTCCCGCCCGCTGTCCCCAAAGTTCATCTGCGGCCGGGCCTCGATGACCCCGACCACGACAAACGCGGTCGAGCCGATCCGGAGGGTCTCGCCGATACAGTCCTGGTCCATCCGCAGTTTGTCCCGCAGCTTCGGCTCGATCAGGCAGACCTGACGGACCTGCTCATTGTCGATGAGCGAGAAGATGCGCCCGAGCACCACGGGCCGATGCTCGATTTGATGGTAGGCCGGCTCGATCCCCTGGATCTCCACGTTGTCCACCGATTGCTCGCCGCATCGGACCGTGCGCCGTCCGACGCCGCCCATGCGGCTGAGCACCGCGACGGAGGGGCAGTGCTGGAGCACGTTATCAAACTGCTCGGGCCGGAACCGCAGTTGCCACCAGTTGGCGTGGCTCATCGGACCGCGCTCAGGCACGTGCGGCCCCATGAAGATCGTGTTCGTCCCAAAGGTCTCAACCTGCGTGAGGATCTTGGCTTTGAGTCCCGTCAGGGCGGCGATCACCGCCGTCACAGAGGCGACACCGATCACGATGCCGAGCGTCGTCAGGACCGAGCGCGTCTTGTTCGCCCAGATCTGGGTGAGGGCCAGATAGATGCTCTGGTAGAACAGCCGGAAGAAGACCAAGGGCAGGGCAAAGACCGCTTTCATTTCGTCACCTTTCCGAGCTCAGCCACCAGCGTGCCCCGCCGGGCCTGGTCCTCTTCGGTGGACAGGTCACTATTGATCTGGCCGTCCTTCATGCGGATGATCCGCCTGGCATGGCGGGCGACGCTCTCCTCGTGCGTGACCAGGATGATCGTCTGGCCTTCCGCGTGGAGCTGATCGAAGAGCGCCAGGATGTCTTCGCTGGTCTTGCTGTCAAGGTTGCCGGTCGGCTCATCGGCCAGCAGGATACTGGGATTGCAGACCATGGCGCGGGCGATGGCGACCCGCTGCTTCTCACCGCCGGAGAGTTGATTCGGACGGTGCTTGACCCGGTCACCCAAGCCCACGCGCTCCAGCATCTGCATGGCGCGCTTGCGGCGCGACCACCAGCCATTGCGCGAGTAGATCAGGGGCATCTCCACGTTCTTGAGGGCGTTGGAGCGGCTGAGCAGTTCGAACGACTGAAACACAAAGCCGATCCGCTCGTTGCGGACCCGGGCCAGAGCCGCGTCGCTCATGCCGGTGGTGTTCTGGCCGTCCAGCTCGTAGCGGCCGCTGGAGACGCGGTCGAGACAACCCAGCACGTTCATCAGCGTGCTCTTGCCGGAGCCGGAAGGCCCCATGATCGCCACGTATTCGTTCTCGCGCAGCTCCAGGTTCACGCCATCGAGCGCGTGAATGCGCTCGACGCCGACCTTGTAGACGCGTGTGATCGCCTCGAGCTTGATAACGATTTTATCGGACTGCATTTGCATCTTTGGCGTCGCCGGTAGCTTTCGTCCCGTTCTTGTTCTTGGCCTCCGCCTCGGCCTTGGCCTCGCGCGGGGCATCGACCGGGTTCATGGATCGCCCGCCGACCTTCTTCGCCTCTTCCTCGGCTTTGGCCTCCCGCTCATCCTTGACAACTTGATCGTGCTTGAGCTTCTCCAACTCCTTGTAAGGCCCCATGATGATCTTGTCACCCTTTTCAACGCCGGCTTCCAGGATCGTATGCGTCAGGTTGCTCGGGCCGATCTTGACGGGCGTGATAACCGCCTTGCCGTCGATATAGCGAAAGACCACGGTCGCAAACGTTTTGGTCTTGTCCACATAGGGAGAGCTGTCCCGAATCTCGATGGGCAGATTCTCGATCTCCCGCGTCATCACGGCCTGCGAGGGCACCGACAGCACATCGCTGTACTTGCGGGTCTGGATATCCACGTTGGCGGTCAGGCCGGAATAGAGCCGCCGGTCGCTTTCCAGCAGAATCTCGGTCTTGTAGTACTTCGTCCCCTGTCGCGACAAATCGGTGGACAGCGCGATGGTGTAGACCGTCCCCTTGAACTCGTCGCTCGGGTAGGCGTCAATGAATACCCTGGCTTTCTGCCCTATTTCCAGCTTGCCCACATCGGCCTCATCCACCTGGGCCACGGCGAGCATCTGGGACAGGTCGCCCACTTCCAGGATCTTGGTGCCCGGATTGTTCATCATGCCCGTGACGACCATCTCGCCGACCTTGGCGTTGATCCGCGTGATGACGCCGTCGATCGGCGAGACGATGGTCGTGTACCCGAGGGTTTCCTCAGACTGCGCGATCTGGGCATCGGCGGCTTCAAGGTTGTGCTGCAGGACCTGGAGATTCAGGTCCGCCGCGTCCAGGCCGAGCTTGGCGGCGTTGTACTGGGCCTGCAACTCATCGAGCTTCAGTTGCGCCTGGTCGAAGTCATACTGGCTGATGTCCTTGCTCTCGAGCAGATTCTTCTGCCGCTCCATCTGCGTTTTGGCCTGATCGAGCGAGGCGCCGGTGCCTATGAGAGTGGCCTTCTGACTGGCGAGTCTGGCCCTCTCCGACTCGATGGTAGCGGCCTGCGCCGCCCGGCGGGCCTGAGCCCCCAACAACTGACTCGCCAAGTCCTTGGAGTCAAGCCGCACGATCACCGACGCCGGGATGGGCGGATTCGCGTTCGGATCGCCCTTGGTGACCTGCTCGCCGACCTTGAATGGCAGGGCTTCGACGCGGCCATTGACCTTGGCGCTGATCTCGACCCGGCTCTTGGGCTCCAGTTCCGCCGGGGCACTGACGAACTCCTGCAACTCGGTCGGCTGGGCCTCCTCGACGCGGACAATCGTCGCTTTCTTGCCCGCGGCGGCCCGCTTTTTCACGACAACCCAGCCGCCCGCCCCTACGACCCCAAAGATCAATGCGAAGATGATCAGTATGCGTAGTTTTCTCACACTCACGCCCTTCCGAAGCAGCAACTCTCACTCACAGCCACGGCTTGCTGGATTTGCCGAAGCCAAACTCTGCATTATACACCACTATAGACGCACATCGTCGCCGTACATTGCTCGCGCCAGCCCTGATATCTGCGTTTGACACCACGTTCCTAACCAATGTATCGGTACATGCGCCATAAGTATAAGCAGCTATTGTACTAATAATCTATAACACTGTTATTACATGTCAATAGAAAAATAGAGAATTCTTCAAGATATTTCCGTTTGTACCGAACCGCCCGCGTGTTACACCCTACCAACCACGTTCCGCGAGCGGTTTCACACTCCGTACTCTGGCATCGGCGTGTTACCATCTTGTTACGACTTTGTCTTTTCTTGGTGATTGTTCCGTTACGTGTTGACTGTCAGGCCTTGGTTTGTAGTGGGCCCGTAAGGGCATGGAAGACAACGCCGGACGGCGTCACTACAACAGGCTACGCTTGAGGCTGCCTCGACCTTGATTGCCATGGCCTACCTGCTGTTCGTGGCCGTATCCGGGTGGTGGCATATGCGGACCAGTCGTCAGACGGCTGCCGAACTCCAGGACAGAATCCCCCGAGAAATCGCCGCCGAGCGTGCGAAGACCCAAGGTCAGGACCCGGATTTGTGATGTACGAAGAGAGGCAGGGTGCCATGGCTACGCTTGCGTAGCCATGTTTCGATCCGACAAGAGAGACATGCTTACGCAAGCGTAAGCATGGCACCCATCCACAAGTTTAGGGCGTACGGCACAGTAGGGTGCGTACCACGCACCATCGGTATTGTCGCGAGCGACCCGCGATTATGCCGTCCCGGCCTCTCGGATTGCTTTCTGCAGATGCTGCAGGGACTGCTCGTAGTTCTCCGGGCCGACGTACTCCAGGATCAGCGGGGCCTTGGGCGTACGTTGGGCCGCCAGCGAAACGAATTTGCGATAATCAACATCGCCCTGCCCCGCCGCGACGCCTGCGTCCACGTGCAGCTTGCGATCCTTGGCATGGATGCAGTCGATCCACGGCGTCAACTCGTCGAACATCTCCTCGATCTCGTCCACTTCCAACAGGTTGGCAGGATCGAGCAGGACCCGAATCCGCGGCGAGTTGACCTCCTGTAGGAATACGCGGGTCCGCTTGGCGCTGGCCAGAAAGCTGGCGAAAGATGGCTCCAGCAATACCGTGGCGTCGTGACGCTCGGCCATGTCCGCCAGTTGCTTGATGGTCGCCAGCATCTGCTTCCAGACCGCCTCGCGGAAGTGATACGGGATCCCGGGCGTCAGTTTCTCCGGTTCCCAATGTCCCGCCTCGGTGATGAACGCGTGAACGCCGATGTCGCCGCCCACTTTCATATTGTCTTCAAAGTACTTCAGACAGGCCTGCCGTTCCGTCGGGTCTCCATGAATCAGGTTGGTATAGACGCCCATGCTGTGAATGGTGAGGCCCGCCGACCGATAGGCTCGGCCGATCGCTTCACAGCGGGCGACCGTCAGGTCGGACAGATCGGAGCGACTGTTGTATTTCCAGTACCGGCTGTCGGACTGCATCAGGAATAACTGCACCACGTGGAAGCCCCGTTCGGCCAGCGCCTGGGCAAGTTGGGCGTTGGTGTACTTGGTGAACTGCTGCGTGGAGATTCCGACGTTTGGGCTGATCTCAGACTTCGCGCCTTGGCTGGCGGATATCAGAGAAGCACCAATGATGGGCACAGCCGCTCCTGCCGTCTGAATGAGTTCCCGACGTGTGATCCGTGCATGAGACATGATTCATTCCTTTCCTCTTGTAGCCTCTAATAAATGAATGCCCGTCCCCCTTTGTCACCCCCGCGCAGGCGGGGGTCCAGGAACGCCGTTGCGTCAGTGGATTCCCGCCTGCGCGGGAATGACAGGAAACGGCGTCTCTCCCGTGGACCGGCATCGTGTTAGAGGCTCCTACAGTGTCCATCCCGACCGATAGGTTCGGTGAAGGTATTGGTTCGCCTTCTGGTCGTTGGTGATTTTGAACTGAGCGCCGTCCCACAGGATCTTCTTGCGGGCCCGGACGGCAACGTTGCCCAGGGCGCAGACCTCGCTCATGATCCCCGCATGATCGACGAAGTTGGCTCCGGCGGCCGGCCCACCGCGACAGGCGTCGACCCATTCCTTGAAATGGCCGGGCGAGCGCGGCAGCACCTTGGGCGGCCGCCCGTACTCCTTCATCCGAGACTCCGGGATAAGCCGGTAGCCCATCATTTTGCCCTTCTCGCCATTGTAGATTACATCGCCCATGGCCCGGCCCGGCTCCAACTCGCTCGGCTGCGCGGGCTTCAGCCCACCATCGTACCACGACAACAGCAGCGGCGGCATGCCCTCCCGCGCGGGGAACTCAAATCGTGCGATGACCCCCTGCGGATAGATCTCCGGGCCCAGTAGCGTGCTGCACGCCTCGACGCGTGTGGGAGACCCAAGCTTCAAGGCCTTGAAGACGGTGGACAGCTTGTGGCAGCCGAGGTCACCCAGCACACCCGTGCCGAAATCCCACCAGTTGCGCCAATTCCACGGACAATACGCCGGGTGGTAGGGTCTTTCCGGGGCCGGTCCCAGCCACAAATCCCAATCCAGTCCGTCCGGCACCGGCGGCGTTTCCGGCGGCCGGCCCGCCCAGGTCGGCCAGCTCCAGAACCGTTGGGGCGACCAGACCTGCACCTCGTGGACCGGGCCGATCGCGTCGCCCCAGATCATCTCGCACGTCAGTCGCGCCTCTTCGGACGCCTGACCGGCATTACCCATCTGCGTGGCCACGTTGGCCTTCCGAGCGGCCTCGGTCACCTGCCGGGCCTCGTAAACAGACCAGGTCAACGGCTTCTCGCAGTAGACGTGCTTGCCGCGTTTCAAGGCGTTCATCGTGATCGTGGCGTGCGTGTGATCGGGCGTCGCCACCATGACGGCATCGACATCTTCCTTCTCGAGCAACTCACGGAAATCCGCATACGCCCGGCAGCCCTGGTACGTCCCGGAACTCTTCTGCTTGGCGTAGTATTCATCAACGAGCCGTCGGGCGGGCTCGCGACCGGCGGGTCGGCGCTCCTTGCCTTCCGCCCAGTTCCAGGACAGGTATCCGCCGCCCTCGCGATTGACGTCGCAGACGGCCACCACTTGTATTTCCGGAAATTCGAGCAGGAACCCGATGTCCTGCACCCCCTGCCCACCCGTGCCGATGGCGGCCAAGGTGATCTTCTCGCTCGGCGCGACCTGCCGGGCCCCACCCAGCACCTGCCGGGGAACGATGGACAGACCTGCCGCGACCGCCGTCGTACCCAGGAATTCCCGTCGTGACAACCGCCCGCCCCGCCTGCCTCTGGTGTTCTGCAACGATGTCGGTCGTCCCATATCGGCATCCTCCTTCTGTGCTGGATTGCCTTCAATGCATACCACACCAGTCTCTACATACTTCACGTGACCCCACATGTCAATCGCCCGGGTTTCGCGAACTGATTTACAGGGGGAGGGGTGGCCGATATAATGCGGCGCTGTCGGTCCTGGTCAAAGCCTAAGGTTTGGTGTTAAGGAGTTGTCACTATGCTTCTTCCGAGATTCATAAGCAAATGGCTCGCCGTGCTGCGCGGCAACGTGGCCCCGCCGCTGATTCTCCTGTCGACGTTGCTGGGTGTCTGGGCGGGCATGATGCCCGGCTGGTCCGGCCTGCACACGGCGCTCGTTGTGCTCGTGCTCGTGATCAACGTCCACATTGGGCTGTTCATCCTGGCACTGGGGGTGGGCAAAGCGATCAGTCTGGCAGCGGCGCCGCTGCTGTACCACACCGGCGTCTGGGCACACGGGCACCTGGCCGGGCTGCTCGCCGGCCTGTCCTCCATCCCGATCGTGGGCATCACGGATTTCAACCGCCTGGCAGTGGCCGGGGGTCTGATTCTGGGTCCCATCATCGGGGCGGTCTGCGGCCTGGTCCTGGCCCTCTTCGTCTACTCCTTCCGCCGGACGATGCTCAGGCTCAACGACAAGTCCGAGAAGTTCCGCCAGTATTACTCCAAGTTCTGGGTGCGCCTGCTCGACCGGATTCTCATCGGCAAACGCACCAAGGACGTCAACGCCATGTTCGCCAAGGCCAAGTACATCCGCAAGGTCGGCGTGGTCCTGGCGGTCCTGCTCGTCGGCGGCTTCCTGGCCGCGGCGCACTTCCTCCAGGGCACGGTGGTCAAGGAATACGCCGCCACGGCACTGACCAACGTGAACAAAGCAGAGGCGGACATCGACACGCTCGGGATTTCGGTCCTCGGTGGCGATGTCGCGGTCACGGGCCTGCAACTGACCGATCCCAAGAACCCGCAGCAGAACCAGTTGGCCATCGAGAAGATGGAGGCGAACGCCAATATCTACGATCTGCTGCTGGGCAAGCTGGTCATTGAGAAGGCGGAGCTTACGGCGGTGCGGTTCAACCAATTGCGGCAGACGCCGGGCACCGTGCTCCCGCAGCCGCCCGAACCGCCTGTCGACCCCAACAAGTATCAGTTCGATGCCCAGAAGCTGGAGAAGTACGTCAAGGACGCCAGGAAGCTCAAGGAACAGTTGGAGAAACTCCGCAACTGGCTGCCCGAGGGCAAGAAAGGCGAGGCTGGGCAGGCAGGCGCTCCGGCGGATGCCAATCAGCCGGCGCTCGCCGTGGAGAAGGCGCCGGAGACTTATCTGGACTACCTCTCCACCCGGCTGCTGACTCCGGCGACGCCGCGGATGCTGGCCAAACTGCTGGTGGCCGACAAGACCGAGATTCCCTCGACGCTGTTCGGCAACAGCAAGATCGAGGTCACGAACATCAGCGACGCCCCGCAGGCGGCCAAGCTGCCGATCACGATGCAGATCAAGTCCTATGTGACCTCCGCCGTGCTGAAGGCGGTCGCGGACTACTCCCAGGGAGGCACGCCGGTGATTTCCGGAACGTTCGCAGGTTTCGACCTGAGCAAACTGAAGGACCTCTCGCAGGATGCGGGCCTGTCCTTCCAATCCGGCCAGGCCGAGGGATCGTTCCAAGGGACGCTGACCAAGGAGAACGTGGACCTGACCATCGACGTGAGTCTCAAAAACCTGCAAGCCCAGGGGACGGGCAAGGGCGTGCTGGGCCTCGGTGTCGAGCAGACCTCCCAGGTGATGCAGGTGCTGAAGGAGTTGAGCACGACGATCCGGGTCGTGGGCTCGCCCACCGCTCCCCGGCTGGTCTTCGATACCAAGGGTTTGACCAAGGAATTTCAGGATGCCCTGGTCAAAGCCGGCAAAGAGCGGGCCATCCAGGAAGTCAACCAGCAGGTCCAGAAGCAACTGGACGGCAAGCTCGGCGAGAAGCTCCCCGAGGGTGTGAAAGATGCGCTCAAGCAGCCCTCGACAAAGGGCCTGACGGACACGCTTGGCGGCCTGCTCGGCGGCAAGAAGAAGCCGGAGCAGAAGCAACAGCCACAGCAGTAATTCCACGCTAAGCAAAGGCTGCGGTCCCGATGACCGCAGCCTTTTCCTTTTAGTTAGTATGCGTTACCGCCCTCTCGTTTTTGCCTTGCCTGTGTTCTGCTTCTGACCCTCTTTGTCATCGCTACCCTTGCCTTTGTCCTTTTCGCCCCCTTTGCCCTGTGCTTCGAGCTTTTGCAGCCGCTGCTGGAATTCCTGATTGCGGCGGGTCATCAGCTTGTCAAGGGCACCGAGTGTCTTGGTAGCCTTCTCCTCGGCGGCCAGTTTCCTGATCTCCTGCAGCTCATTCATGGCGACCTGATGCTCCTGCTTGAGCTGCGCGATCAGGTTCGCCTGGTCCCCGCGGACCGCCTTGCCTCTCGACGGCCTCTGGTTCTTGGGTTGCTCGGTCTTGCTCTTGGACGCGGGCTTCTGGTTCCCTACGGAGCTGGCCGACGCAGCCACGCTCAGCGACAGGGACAGCGCGACGATCATCCATCCGATCTTCTTCATGTTTGTGTCTCCAACACTCTAACAGTGCCACAGGGGTAAAGCTCACAGCAAGCTTCGATAACCCTGTGTGAAACTTCCCAAGGCGGACAATCCGGCCGAGTCGTCTATTGCACGAGTTCCTCCTGCGGTAAACCCCCGGACGGCGCTGGCCGGCAACCGATCGAAATACAGTATCGGGAGATTATCGGCCACCGAGGGCTCCGATGATGAAAAGATTGCCGGTCCGCGCGTGATTCGAAATGTCTCGCCTCTGCGTGCGACTGAACCAATAGCTCCCGAAGCGCAACTGCGCTGCGGGCAGGGCTCTCTGGCCCAATGAGAAAGGGCACGTGTGTCTGCGGTCCCGGAACGCCAATCGTGGTGTTTGGGGACCTTCGTTGCCGGACGAGGCACACGTGCCCTATCAAATCATCAATCGTCAATCATGAATCATCGGTTCTTACAGGTTCCAGCCCTTGCGGTACGGCGGATTGAGGTGCTGGTTCGCCGCGTCGGAGTTGGTGAAGCGCGCCGCCGCACCATCCCACTGGAGCTTCGTGCCGGGCAGCTTCAGGGCGATCACGCCCAACATGGCCAGTTCGGTCAACGGGCCGCCGTAAGAGAAGTCGGAGCCCGCCTTCCTGCCTTCGCGGATCGCCCGGAGCCAATCATCGTGGTGGTTCTTGACTCGCGGGATTTTCTGCTCAGGCCGGTTATAGGCTTTCATCGCCGTCTCCGGGATGAGGCGGACGCCGCCGGCGCCGTGCGAGCCGTACATGATGACGCCTTTGTCGCCGTAGACATAGGCCCCGGTGGTGATGGCCTTGCTGACGCGCTCGGGCTCCAGCTCCTTCGGAACTGGAATCCTCTCGGTACCGCTGTGCCAGACGAGGGTAATGGGCCCGCGCTTGCCGTGGGCGGGGAACTCGAACGTGATGATATCGCCCCGGGGAAAGACATCGGCCTGGGCCTTCGGATCGTAGTCCTTGACCTCGGCCCGGACCGTCCGGGGAGCACCCAGGTCGAGGGCCCAGAAGACGGGGTCCACGACATGGCAGACCCAATCGCCGATCGTGCCGTTGCCGAACGGCACCCAGCCGCGCCAGCGCCCGGGGAGGTAGAAAGAGTGGTACGGCCGCTCCTGGGCGGGACCGAGCCACAGATCCCAGTCCAGACCGGCGGGAACCTCTTCTTTGTCGCCCATGCGTGACAGCCGGTCCATGCCGGTATTGACCGCGTTGCACCCGCACTGGATCGTGTGGACGTTGCCGATGGCCCCATCCCAAATCCACTCGCAGAACGTGCGGATGGTGTCGAACGAATGGCCCTGGTTGCCCAGTTGGGTCACGACGTTGTGCTCCTTCGCGGCCTTCATCAGGGCCCGGACCTCGCCGACCGAGTGGGCCAGAGGTTTCTCGCAGAAGACGTGTTTGCCGCGTTTGATGGCGGCCATCGCCGCCACGGCGTGGGTGTGGTCGGGCGTGCCGACGATCACGGCGTCGATCTGCTTGTCCATCTCGTCGAACATCCTGCGGAAGTCCTGGTACACCTTGGCGTTCGGGAACTTCGGGATCGTCGTCCGGTCGCGATGCTCCGGCCGCAGATCGACGTCGCACAGCGCAATGATGTTTGCCCCCTTGGCGATTTCATTGATGTCATCGCCGCCGCGCCCGCCGGCGCCGATCCCGGCGACGTTCAATCTCTCGCTGGGCGGGGTCTGCCCCTGCCCTCCCAGCACGTGGCGCGGCACGATGGTAAAAGCCGCCACGACCCCGGCCGTCTTCAAAAGCTGACGTCGTGACGTTCGTCCGGTTGGTTCGCTCATACTCACACCTCAAATCATCAATCATAAATCATAATTCATAAATCGTTACAGGCTCCAGCCCTGCCGATAGGATGGAGTGAGGTACCGGTTGGCCTCGTCGGAATTGGTGAAGCGCGTGTTCGGCCCATCCCACTGGAGCTTCGTGCCCGGCATCTTCAGGGCGATGATGCCCAGCATGGCGAGCTCCGCCAGCGGCCCGCCGTAGGAGAAGTCGGACCCGGCCTTGCCTCCTTCCCGGATGGCCCGGAGCCAGTCCGCGTAGTGGTTTTTCACCCGCGGCAGCTTCTTAGGGGGCAGTTTGTAGGCCTTCATGGCCGTTTCGGGGATGATCCGGACGCCGCCGGCGCCGTGCGAGCCGTACATGATGACGCCCTTGTCGCCGTAGACGTAGGCCCCGGTGGTGATGGCTTTACTGGCGCGCTCCGGCTCCAGTTCCTTCGGCACTGGAATTTTCTCCGTGCCGCTGTGCCAGACGAGCGTGACGGGGCCGCGGCTGCCCTTGGCCGGGAACTCGAAGGTGATGATATCCCCCGCCGGATAGGTCTCGCCCTGGGTCTTGGGATCGTAGTCCTTCGCCTGGGCCGCAATGCTTTGCGGAGCCCCCAGATCGAGAGCCCAGAAGACCGGGTCCGCGACGTGGCAGATCCAATCGCCGATCGTGCCGCTGCCGAAGGCTGTCCACCGGCGCCAGGAGCCGGGGAGGTAGAAGGAGTGATACGGGCGCTGCTGCGCGGGCCCGAGCCAGAGGTCCCAGTTCAGCCCCGCCGGCACCTCCTCCTTCTCGTCCAGCCGCGACAACTCGGGCCGGGCCGATTTCTCGGCCCAACGGGACGACGCGCTGAGGGCCGAGTTGATGAAGTTACAGCCGCAGTGGACGGTATGGACGTTGCCGATCGCCCCATCCCAGATCCACTCGCAGAAGACACGGATCGTTTCAAAGGAGTGGCCCTGGTTGCCCATTTGGGTCACGACCTTGTGCTCCTGGGCCGCCTTCATCAGGGCGCGAATCTCGCCCACGGAGTGAGCCAGGGGTTTCTCGCAGTAGACGTGCTTGCCCCGCTTGATCGCCGCCATCGCCGCTACCGCGTGCGTGTGATCGGGCGTGCCCACGATCACGGCGTCGATCTTGTCCCCCACCTCGGCCAACATCCGGCGAAAATCCTCGTACACTTTGGCGTCCGGGAAATCCGGGATCACCGAGGCTCGTCGTCCTCCCTCCCGCCGGTCCACGTCGCACAGCGCGACCATGTTGTTGCCGGGAGCGAGTTGTTTGATGTCCGAAGCCGCTTGGCCCCTCGTCCCCACGGCGGCGAGATTGATCTTCTCGCTCGGCGGCGTCCGCCCCTGTCCTCCCAGCACATGCCGCGGCACAATCGTAAAGGCCGCCGCGGCCCCCGCCGTTTTCAGAAGCTGACGTCGTGATGTTCGTCTGGTTGACTCACTCATACGCACACCTCAAAACATGTCCCCTGCTCTCCTCGTTCGCTGCAGCGACGTGGCACGGGCGGGGACGCCCGTGATACTCCTGGGCAGGATGCCCATGCTACGAAACGCCTCACGGCGTCATTACGAACCATGCCAGAGTGTAGCACGGCGCGGCCCAGAACCCAAAATGAATTCCAGGGGGTGACAAGCAACGAGGCCCAATCCTATAATAGCGGCCATGAATGAGATGCGAACACGTCGAGAGTTTTTGAAAACAACTGCAACCATCAGCTTGGGAGCAGCCGGATTCCCTTATGTTGTGCCGGGTCGCGTGCTGGGAGCCGCAGGGGGGACGCCGCCCAGCACCAAGATCGTGATGGGGTGCATCGGCATCGGCAGCATGGGCGGTGGACACCTGCGCGGCTTCGCGGGCCAGGAGGATGTTCGCGTAGTGGCCGTGTGCGATCTGCGGCGCAAGTTCCGCGAGAACGCCAAGCAGACCGTGGACGGGCGGTACGGCAACACTGGTTGCACAATGTACCACGACTATCGCGAGCTGCTGGCCCGGCCGGATATTGATGCGGTCTGCATCGCCACGCCGGACCACTGGCACGCGCTGATCGCCATCGAGGCCGCCCGCAACCGCAAAGACATGTACATGGAGAAACCCGCCGACGTCCACGTCGCGGCGGCCAAGGCCCTCCGTGCGGCGATCAACCGTTACGGCGTGGTCTTTCAGTTCGGCACGCAGCAGCGGTCCAGCCAGGAATTTCGACAATGCTGTGAGTTGGTCCGCAGCGGCCGCATCGGCAAGCTGCACACGATCGTTGTCGGCTCGCTGCCCGGCATGGAGTTCGAGAACCAGCCACTCCAGCCGCAACCCGATCCGAGCGAGTTCGACT
Source organism: Planctomycetota bacterium (assembly GCA_023481165.1). GTDB lineage: Bacteria > Planctomycetota > Phycisphaerae > Sedimentisphaerales > Anaerobacaceae > PLanc-01. The sequence continues at coordinate 46,406 of JAMCWO010000094.1, forward strand.
ACGATATGTGGCTGGGTCCCGCCCCCTGGTCACCGTACACGTTCCAGCGGTCCGCCTCGCGGGCGGAAGGCAGTCCCGGCTACTGGATGCACATCCACGACTATGGCCTCGGCTGTCTCAGCGGCGCCTGGGGCATCCACCACGTGGACATCGCCCAATGGGGCAACAACACCGACGACACCGGCCCGCTCGAAGTCGAGGGCACCGGCGTCCTTCCCCAGGACGGCCTGTGCGACACCGCCGTCACTTGGCGCGTCGAGCACCTCTACGCCAACGGCGTCAAAATGATCCACATGGACTCCCGCCACACGGAGAAGGAGTTCCCGCAGTTTGTAACGCCGGTCCTGGAGAGCCGGGGCTGCGGCATCCTCTTTATCGGCTCCGACGGCTGGGTCATCATCTCACGCGGCGGCATCGACGCTCATCCGAAGTCGCTCCTGCAAACGATCTTCAGCGCGAACGAGCCGCGCCTGCCCGTCAGCAACAATCACAAGCGCAATTTCCTCGACTGCCTCAAGACGCGGCAAAAGACGATCTGCCCAATCGAGACCGCCGTGCGCTCCGATACGATCTGTCATTTGGACGATATCGCGATCCACCTCGGCCGCAAGCTCCACTGGGACCCGAAAACCGAGCAATTCACCGGCGACGACGAGGCCAACCGCCTGCTCACGCGCCCCTTGCGCAGCCCGTGGAGGCTGTAAACAGCCGAATTCATAGCCGAAAGAAACGAAAGAAGACAAAAAAACAAGGATGGCAATACCTCTCGTCTTCCTCTTTTCTTTTGCATTTTTTCGTTTCTTTCGGCTATCATTCTCTTGCCCTTCTATTCTTTTCGGATTCGCATCGGCATTATGTCTCTTCTCGTGCAGACGAAGGAGATATTGACATGGATAAAAGCACGGTTCTGAGAATCATCTCCGACTATGGCAAGGCTTTGGAAGCCGAGGGTGTCAGACCTCAGAAGATCATCCTGTCTGGCTCGTACAGTACCGGTACCCAGCATGAAGGCAGCGATATCGATCTGGTGGTGATCTCCGAGGATTTTGCGAGCAAGGACTACTGGGAAAGGATCAACGTTCTCGCCGCCGCACTGGTGAAGGTCTTCGATCCGATTGAGGCCATTGCCATGGCGCCCCAGGAATGGGAAAGCGGCGATTCCCTGATCGTCGACTACACCCGCAACGGGGAAGTCGTCTATGGCTGATTTTCCGGTCAAGAGCGTCAATCCCGCCATGACTGCGGCCCAAGTCGAGAAGCTCATCTTCGAGAACAGTGACGCCATCGGCGGCAGGATGGTCACCTTGTACAGGCGTTGATGCTCGCGCGGCAGCGAGGCCGACAGTATGGCGACGAGCATTGCCGCCACAAGGACGGCTGCAATGATTTGAGTTCTCGTTCTCATCCGGCGCCAACTCCGCACTTGGCAAATCCACCACGATGAGTCTGCCTGATGGACGGCCCAGAGGCAAGAAGCAGAGTCTGGACAAGTGAGACCCCAACAGGTCTAATGGGCACGAATTTACAGAAGACTAGGTGTGGAGTTCCGGATACATGGCAGTGAACTGCGATAAACCAGAGCGCTGGAAGCGTGATATCGCCCTTTCGGTAGACCTATATAACGCCTGGTTTCTGGAATTCGCGCCGAACACGTACCGGGAGGAGCGAGTACGAGCGACGGCGAATGTGCAGGTCATGCTGGAGCGAACTGGATATCTTCGCAGGCTCACGTTCCATGAATTGAGCGAGCATCCCTCGGTTCTCTTCGGTCTTCGTATGTGTACCGCTCCCCCGATTGCGAGGGATCGCTTGGTCGGATTAGCCGGCGTCCCCAGAGCCCTCGTGGATTCGATGGAGAAGGATGATTGCCTCCCGCCCCAGATGAACAAGGCTGCTTTGGAGAGGAGCATACAGAAGATCATCGCCATGGTTACACGCCTGGTCGATGTGGACATCTTCACGTGGCTGGCGGAAAGCCGTGACCCGACGCAGCAAGAGATATACAGAGCGGCGACGATCGTGGCAGACCGCCTGTGCGGGGCCAATGCCAACCCCATCATTCGTAACGCTCAGGAGCGAAGGCAGTTAAGCAGGATCAGGGCTTGGCTGGAAGCCCGTCACTAGCAGGATATGACGGGCAAGACCGACCTGAAGGAAATGGCGCGGGGGACGTTTGCTTTTCGTTTGAACGTGCCGGGGCTGAAGGAAGATCGCAAAACGGTGAATATTCCGGTCGATGCCGTGGTCATGCCACGAAAGACCAAACCGGGCCAGTTGCCGGTAATGATTGAGGCAAAGTCGGCCGGGGATTTCACGAATACCAACAAGCGAAGAAAAGAGGAAGCAACAAAGATCGGTCAACTGAAGAGACTGCACGGCGATGCGGTCCAATACGTACTGTTCCTGTGCGGTTACTTTGACAGCGGGTATCTCGGCTATGAGGCGGCGGAAGGAATCGATTGGATCTGGGAACATCGCGCGGACGATTTGAAGGAATTCGGGTTGTAGAGTGTAGCTGTGGTTGAGGATCGTGAAAAAGCTCGTCAGGAGTTGACGGAACAGTTGCGGTCGGCGAAAAGCCAAGCTGTGCGAAACAAGCTTGGGCAATTCGCGACCCCCGCGAGTCTGGCCTCCGACATCGTTCGACAGGCGCTCTCCCTGCTCGGACGGGGCCGCAGCATCCGTTTTCTTGAACCGGGCTTCGGAACCGGGTCCTTCTATTCCGCTTTACTGCGGAGTGCATCGCCATCGCATATCGAAACCGCTGCAGGCTATGAAATCGACGCGCACTATTTCGAGCAGAGTGCTCGTCTCTGGGATGGCACCGGGCTACGGCTGCATCATGCTGATTTCACGAGAGTCGAACCCCCGCAAACGGAGGCCGACAGATATAATCTGGTCGTGTGCAATCCGCCCTATGTGCGTCACCACCATCTGGACAGCTCCCAGAAGCAGGAGCTTCAAGCGATCGTATCGCGGAGGCTCCACTTCCAGATGAACGGGCTGGGCGGTCTCTATACCTATTTCATGGCCCTTTCGCAGACGTGGATGTCAAAAGGCGGCGTCGGGGCGTGGCTTGTCCCGAGCGAGTTCATGGACGTCAACTATGGGCGTAAGGTCAAAGAACTTCTGGTAAGTCGGGTGACCCTCCACCGTCTCCATCGGTTTGATCCGAACGAAGTGCAGTTTGAAGACGCTCTGGTGTCTTCGGTGGTCGTGTTCTTCACCAACGCGTTGCCTTCCGACAACCACCAGGTGGAGTTCTCCTTTGGAGGGACGTTGGATGAGCCGAGAGTCTCCACTCTGGTTGGGTTGAATCAGGTGTACAAGACACCGAAATGGACGCACTTACCTCAATCCGCGGTCGAGCATGATCGAAAGGATAGCACGGGTACGTTAGCTGATCTGTTCGCCATCAAACGAGGATTGGCAACAGGCTGCAACTCGTTCTTTGTCCTGTCGGCGGAAGAGGTGCAGAGACACAGCTTGCCCGCGCAGTTCCTTCGGCCGATCCTCCCGAGTCCAAGAGACATTGCAGGCGACGAGATACTGGCGGACAAAGCCGGGGAGCCGTTGATCGCGAAGCGACGCTACTTGGTCCACTGTGATCTGTGTGCAGAACGGATTCGAGCGGAGTATGAGTCATTTTGGCGGTACCTTGAGTACGGCATAGAAAGGGGCATCCACAAGCGATACCTGTGTCGTCATCGAGAGCCGTGGTACAGCCAGGAGAATCGTCCGCCGGCCCCATTCCTCTGCACCTACATGGGAAGACCCACAGCGAGAAGCGAATCACCGTTTCGGTTCATCCTCAATCACTCCCAAGCCACGGCGGCCAATGTCTATCTGATGCTGTACCCCAAACCCAGGCTTGCCACATTGCTCCAGGGCAACCCCGAAGTCTCCAGGGTTATCTGGAAGGCCCTTTCCTCCGTCACGCCGGAGAGCCTTGTCGGCCATGGACGCACCTACGGCGGCGGTCTTTACAAGCTTGAGCCAAAGGAATTGGCCAATCTGCCGGCTGACGTGATTCTTGATGTCCTCCCCAAGGGGACGAAAATGAGATCACACCGTCAACTCTCTCTGTTCGGGATGTAACGAGGTTGCTGCCTCGCGGGAACCAAGAGACTTGGAGGGTCAGCCCTGAATGGCACTTCCATAAGCCCTATGTTGCATTGAGTAGGCGTGCTTTGGCAACGGCGCGAGGCTCGTTCAAGTACACCTGTTTCTTGCGTCGTTTCACCGCCCGGGGCTCAACCCGATCCGGACGGT
>JAMCWO010000017.1 GCA_023481165.1 Planctomycetota bacterium
CGATCGAGGTAGATGTAGATGACCGGTGTGATATAGAGGGTCACAAATTGGGAGAAGAACAGGCCTCCGACGACGGCCAAGCCCAGCGGTCGGCGGGCCTCAGCGCCCGCGCCGATACCGAGGGCGATGGGCAGGGTGCCCATCAGGGCGGCCATCGTGGTCATCATGATCGGGCGAAAACGCAGCAGACTACCCTCGAAGATGGCGTCGGCGGGTTTCTTGCCTTCGCCGCGCTCGGCCGCCAGAGCGAAGTCGATCATCATGATCGCGTTCTTCTTGACGATGCCGATCAGCATGATGATACCGACGAACGAATAGATGCTCAGGACCTCGTGAAAGATCAGCAGGGTCAACAGCGCGCCTACGCCGGCCGAGGGCAGACCCGACAGGATGGTCAACGGGTGAATGAAGCTCTCGTAGAGAACGCCGAGCACGATATAGATGACCACAATGGCCATCAGCAGCAGCAGCCACATCCCGCTCAGGGAGGTCTGAAACGCCTGGGCTTGGCCGGAGAAGCCGGTCGCGAGAGAAGTCGGCATGCGAAGCTGGCTGACGGCCCGGCCAATTTCGGCGATGCCCTGGCTCAGAGCCACCCCCGGACGCAGGTTGAAAGAGATCGTGACGGAAGGAAGCTGGCCGGTGTGATTGACGCTCAAAGGCCCAACGGTGCGAGTCTGCTTGGCCACCGCGCTCAAGGGAACGAGGGAACCGGAGGATGGGGGACTGAGGGCGGAGGACGTCGTCGTCTGTCCTCCGACTGCCGTCGTCGGGGTTTGGGAGGTGATGTACAGCGTCGAGAGGTCCGCCGGCTGGTTCTGGTACTGGGGCTCCACTTCCAGGATCACCTGGTACTCATTATTGGGGGTATAGATCGTCGAGACTTGCCGGGAGCCGTAGGCGCTGTAGAGGGCATTTTCGATCTGATCGGCGGTGACACCCAGGGCGGTGGCCTGATCCCGGTCGATGTCGACGACCAACAGCAGACTGTTGAGCTGCAGGTCGCTGGTCACACCCTGCAGGTCGGGCAAGCTGCGTAGGGCGGCCTCGACCTGCGGGCCCCACTGGTACAGCTCGGCGGTGTCGGGACCCTCCAGCGTGTACTGGTAGAGGTTCTGCGTGAGCCGGCCGCCCACCCGGATCGTCGGCGGGTTCTGCAGGAAGACGTTGATCCCGGGGATCTGGGCCAGCTTGGGGTAGAGCCGCTGGATCACCTGGTCGACCGGCGGCCGCTGCGTGGTGGGCTTAAGGTGCAGGAACACGAGCCCGGTGTTGATGCCGCCCAAGCCGAACGAGCCGACCGTGGACATGAACGCCTCGACCGCAGGGTCTTGTGCGATCACTTGATTGATCGCCATTTGATGACGCACCATGGACTCGAAGGAGATGTCCTGGGCCCCCTGCGTGAAGCCGAAGATCTGGCCCGTATCCTGGCTGGGGATGAAGTCTTTCGGAATAATGACGAACAGATATCCCGTCGCCACTACGAGCACGATCGACAGCAGGATCATGAGCCGCCCGTGACGCAGGACCCAGCCCAGGCTGGCCTTGTAGCCTCGGAACAGGCCCTCGAAAAAGCGCTCCGACAAAGCGTACAGACGGTTTCGACGGCCCGTGCGGGGAGGCCTCAGGAAGCGGCTGCTGAGCATGGGGGACAGGCTCAGCGAGACGAACCCCGACACGAGAATGGCCACGGTGATGGTGACGGCGAACTCATGGAGCAAGCGGCCCAGGATGCCGCCCATGAACAGCAGCGGAATGAACACCGCCGCCAATGACAGCGTCATGGATAGGATGGTAAAGCCGATCTCCCGGGACCCATCGAGGGCGGCTTGGAGCCTCGGTTTGCCCATCTCGACGTGCCGGACAATGTTCTCCAGCATGACAATAGCGTCATCGACGACGAACCCGACGGAAAGGGTCAACGCCATCAGGGAGAGGTTGTCCAGACTGTAGCTCAGCAGGTACATGGCGGAGAACGTGCCGATGATCGACAGCGGCAGCGCCAGACTGGGAATAATCGTGGCGGAGACGTTGCGCAGGAAGAAGAAGATCACGAGAATCACCAGAATCACACTGATCAGCAGCGTGATCTCCAGGTCCCGAACCGAGGCCCGGATGGACTCGGAGCGGTCATAGAGGATCGTCATATCGATTGACATGGGGATCTGAGCACGGAAGCCTGGCAGGAGCGCCTTGACGCCATCGACGACTTGGACGGTGTTGGTTCCCGGCTGGCGCTGGATCGCCAGCACGATGGCGCGCGTATCGCCCTGCCAGCTCGCGACCTTGTCATTCTCGACGCTGTCGATCACGCGGGCCAGTTGCCGCAGGTAGACGGGCGCGCCGTTACGATAGGTGACCAGCAGCGGACGGTAGGCGTCGGCGCGGGTGAGTTGGCCCGTCGCTTGGACCGTGAAGGCCTGGTAGAGTCCCTGCAGGGTCCCAGTGGGAATGTTGACGTTGGCGGTCGTGATTGCCTGCTGCACCTGGTCGATCCCGATGCCCAGCGAGGTCAGCACATTGGGATTCACCTGGATGCGCACGGCGTATTTCTGGGAGCCGAAGACCTGGACTTGGGCGACGCCGCTGACGGTCGAGATTCGCTGGGCCATGTACGTTTCCGCGTACTCGTCGACGGTGTACAGCGGCAAGGTCTCGGACCGTAGCGAAATGTAGATCACCGGCTGGTCGGCGGGATTGACTTTCCGGAAGAAGGGTGGGCTGGGCATCTGTGGGGGCAGCAGCCGCTGCGCCTGATTGATGGCCGACATGACGTCCAACGCTGCCCCATCGAGATTCCGCGACAACGCGAATTGCAGGGTGATCTGGGTGTTGCCCAGCGTGCTGCTGGAGGTCATGGATTGCAGGCCCTCAATCGTGGTGAACTGGCGCTCCAGCGGCGTGGCCACGGACGAGGCCATGGTCTCGGGACTGGCGCCGGGCAAGGCCGCGCTGACCTGGAGCGTGGGAAAGTCCACGTTGGGAAGCTCGCTGACCGGCAGCAGACGATACGCGACAATGCCGAACAAGAGGATGCCCATCATGAGGAGCGTCGTCGTCACAGGCCGTCGGATGAAGAGTTCCGGAATGCTCATGGTGCCGGACCTCCCGCCGCACCGGCCGTTGAGCCGGCGGTGCCCGTAGTTACCGGCGGGGCGATCCTCACGTGCGCGCCATCCGTGAGCCGGAGTTGCCCGTCGGTCACAACGTTCTCGCCCGGCTGGACGCCCTTTTCAATGACGGATTCATTGCCGACGGTCTGGCCCGTCGTGACCGGCCGGTACTCCGCCGTCAGGTCGGGTTTCACGATGAACACGTAGGGGCCTTTCTGTCCCGTCTGAATCGCCTGGGAGGGAACGACGACCGCGTTGGGCAGCGAGGTCAAGGTCAGGGTCACGTTGGCGAACTGGCCCGGCCAGAGCCATAGGTTCTCGTTCGCAAACCTGGCCCGGAGTTGGATGGTCCCGGAAGAGGTGTTGATGGTGTTGTCCAGAAAGGAAAGCTTGCCGCGGACCGGGGCATTCTCGTGGCCCGGCACGATCGCCGCGGCCGCCAGAGGTCCTGCGGCCATGTACCTGCGAATGTCGGGCAGGGTGTTCTCCGGGACATAGAAGCTGACGTAGATCGGCTGCACCTGATTGATGACGACGAGGACACTGGCAGGGTCATTCGCTTTGACCAGATTGCCCACATCCACCTGCACCGCGCCCGCACGGCCGGTGATGGGCGAGACAATGGAACAGTATTGGACGTTGAGTTGAGCCGTTTCAATGGCTGCCTCGTCCGCCTTCACGGTCGCTGCCAGAGCAGCGGCACTGGCGACGGCCTGGTCATATTGCTCTTTGGAAACGTAGCCCTTGCCCACTACGGCGGCATTTCGCTCCACCTGCTTGCGGGCGTTTTCGAGTTGGGCCTGGTCTTTGGCCCGGTTGGCCTGAGCCTGCTTAAGCTGAGCCTCGTAAGGGGTCGGGTCGAGGGAGAAGAGCAACTGACCGGCTTTGACATACCGACCATCCTTGAAGTGTGCCGCCGTCACCAGCCCGTCGACCCTGGCCTTGACAGACACCACCGCATAGGGCAGCACCCGGCCCACCGCCTGTATCTGCACCGGGACCGTCTTCTGCACGGCCGGGCTGACGGTCACGGGCACCGCCGGCGGGGTCGTTGGCTGACCCCTTTTGCCGGCCCCTTTCGGAGCCCGCGAACAGGAGGACAGAACGGCCAACAGAAGACAGAGAACAGAGGACAGACGACGGCGTGAGTTGTCGCCACCTCGGTTCCGTCCTCCGTCCTCCGTCCTCCGACTTCGTATCATTTGCCCTCCGTCCTCCGTGCCTCGGGGGCCACCATCTCCCAACCGCCTCCCAACGCCTTGAAGAGGGCCACCAGAGAGGTCAAGACCAGTTGATTATTTTGGATCAGCCGATCCTGCGCTTGATAGAGAGAGCCCTCGCTCTGCAACACATTCAGGAAGTCCGTGAGACCCTTCTCATAGAGGTCCTGCGAGATTTGGGTCGCCTCCTGGTTCGCGCTGACGGCGCGCGCCAGAGAGGCGCGTGCAGCTTGGGCTTCCGCATAGGCCGCGATCGAGCTCTCCACATCCTGCAACGCCGTCAGCACGGTGTTCTCATACGTGGCCAGGGCCTGTTGCTCCAAAGCCCTCTGGACCTGGATGTTTCCTCGGATCTGCCCGCCGCGGAAGAGAGGCAAGGTCAGACCCGGCCCTACGCTCCAATACTGACTTCCGGAAGAGAAGAGAGTCGAGGTGGTCGTGCTCTGATAGCCGTAGGCGCCGGTTAGAGACAGCTTCGGAAACAGGTCGGCTACCGCGACGCCGATCTGGGCCGTGGCGGCCGCAAGCTGGCGTTCCGCCCGCCGGATGTCGGGGCGCCGGCGCAGGAGATCGGAGGGCAGACCCGCCGGCACCGCGGGTGGCGGAGGTGGCATCGGGCTCGCGCGCGATAATTCCTGCAGCAGGGTTTCTGGCTCTGTCCCGATGAGCAGGCCCAGTTGGTAGGTCGACTGCTTGACAGTGGTTTCCAGAGGCGGGATCTGCGATTCGGTCGTGGCCAGCAGCGCTTCGGCCTGCACGACTTGAAGGCGATTGCTCAAGCCGGCCTGGAACTGCCCCCGGGTCAACTCGACGGTCTTACGCTGGATGTCCATGTTCTCGAGCGCTACGGCGATCCGGCGCTGGCTGCCCCGGATCTGAAAATAGTTGGTGGCCACCTCGCCGAGCAACGTTACCAGAGTGTCCCGGAAATTCTCCTGGGCCGCACCGATGTTCGCATTGGCGGCTTCCACCGCCCGACGGACGCCGCCGAAAACGTCAATCTCCCATGTAGCATCGAAGCCGGCTTGGAACAGCTCCGGACCGAAGCCGAAGGCGCCGGGACCGAACGCGCCAGCGCCACCGGCAGTTCCGCCTGTTCCACTTGTGTCGCCTGTAGCGGAACTGAAGGCGTTACGGCTGCGTTCGAGGCGAGTATAAGCCCCGGTCGCATTAAGCATCGGCAATCCGGCGGCGGCGGCGACGATCCGCTGGGCACGGGCCTGCAGAATCCGGGCTTCGGCGAGTCGGAGATTCCGGTTGGAGCGGATGGCGCGGTCCACGAGGGCATCAAGCTGGGCGTCATTGAACACGGTCCACCATTGAACCATGCTTGGTGGAGCGGCCGTCAAGGTGTCCGACGTCTCGGCCCAACTCTCCGGGACCGGCGTCTCGGGCCGGTGGTAGCTGGGACCGACGGCACAGCCGCTCAGGAGGAGCAACCCAAGGACAGGACAAAGGACGGAGGGCAGCGGATGGCGCGACCTGCTACGGCTTTTGCTGCATTCTCGGTCCTCCGTCATCGATCCTCTCCTTCCGGTCACCGGCGCATCCCGCGCCCTGGTGCTCCCGGCGTCTCCGCGAAGCGACCCGGACCTCCAAACACGTTGGAGCGTGCCTGACGACCCCCGAACTCCTCGCGCTGACGGAACTGGCGGTTCTCCAGAAACCGCTGCTGACGCCCGTGCTCCGCCTGCAGGGCTTGGCGTTCCGCCTCCTGGCGGCGCTGCAATTCCTCTGCGCGGGCGCCCGGTCCCGGCCGTTCCGTTCGGAACCGCTCCTGCTGCCGGAGTTGTTCGGCTCGTTGTCGTTCCTGGAGCTGGGCGCGTTCCGCTTCCTGGCGTCTCTCGAACTCACCGGGTCCCGGCGGCACCAGACCGGCGGGGCCCCGCCGGATGCGCGGAGTGAAAAGCGAGACCTCGCCATCCCGCGCGCGGAACACGCGCATCGCCGCCGGGCTGTCGACGTGCCGCACACGAAAATGGGTCACCGGCCGGTGGGTGAACTCCTCGATTTGCCGCGCAGTAAAGGCACGGTCCACGATGCGGCCGTCGATGTGCTCAAACCGCACGAAAGGTCGGCTTTCTCGCAGGAAGGTCACGTTGCGAGACACGAGCACAAGATGGTCATGGAGCCGAGGCGCATCGAAGAAGGTGGACTCGACAAAGACCCAGCGCCGCGCCGGGAGGTCGTCCAGATCCACGCCATTGAACGCCAGACCCACGTTGGGTCGCCAGCGGACCGCAGGAGGCAGCGGACACCAGCCGATGAAGCCCGGCCCCGTCCGCCAGGCGACCCAGGCCGGTCCCCAATAGGAGCCGGGCACCCAGAACCAGCCGAGATCATCATCCCAGTCCCACCGGCCGTAATGGAAGCACGCCCAACCCCAGTCTTCATCCGACTCCCACAGCCAACCGTAGTCATCCGTGTAGACCCAGTGGCCGAGAGTGTAAGGTTGCCAGCTGGCCGCCACGTCGCGCGGGCACCAGACCCAGCCCCAGCGGGCATGCTGCCGCCAGTCGCCATACGGCGCCAGCCGGTCATAGAAGAACCCGATATCGACATTGGCGACCACTCCCGTTGTTGGCGCCAAGGCGGCGAAGCTGCGGGAAGCCGTGCCGCATACGACCACAGTCATGGCGGCAATCATCAAGCCTAAGGCCTTCCTATCCATGTGACGCCTCACTTTCTGATACGGAACATTGGAGTGATGGAATATCGGGGAGGGCATTCATGGCTCACCCGCACTGGGTCGCCAAACGCGAACTCCTGCGTTGGGAGGCCCATTCAACATTCGGTTATTCCATCGTTTTACTGACCGTAGCTACCGCGAGGTGTGCGACAAAGGCGTATTTTCCTGGTGGGCTTTTGCCTATGTCGTAAGGCCTGGACAGGGAATCGTTAGTCGAAAACCGGTGTGGTTACGGGTCGCGGGCGGGCAGAGGGCGTGACTGGACTCTAGGCCCCATAAGGGTGAGGGGCACGTGGCGCAGCAACTCCGGCATTTGCTCGCCTGCCACTTGGCCGAGAGCCAAGAGCAGGGCCGTTTTGGGCAGGCCGGAGACGCAGGAATAGCCGCCCTCGACCGACTCGGTCAGAACCTCTCCCAGCCGTCCGATTCCGAACGCGCCCGCCCGGCCCATCGGCTCGCCCGTCGAGACATACCACTGAATCACTTCCGGCGGCAGCAGCTTGAAGTGGATCGCGGCGGTCTCCGTGGCCAGGCAGCCCTCCGCCGCGCCGGCCCTGGCCAGGGCAACGGCCGAGTAAGCCGTCGCGGCAGCGCCGCTGAGGATCTGCAGATACTGCGTTGCCGTCGTCTCGTCGGCGGCCTTGCCCAGGAGTTGACCTTGGGCCTCCAGCACCGTATCTGCCGCAAGGACAATAGCGCCCGGATCGGCGCTTCGGAGGCCCGCCCACAGTTTACGGCGGGCGTTCTCTTCGACGGTCTGGCGCGGGGTAGCCGCCACGATCTCATCCACCTCCACCGCCAGCGGCCGATGCGGAATCCCCAATTCTTCCAGAATGGCTCTTCGCCGCGCGGATCCCGAGGCCAGGTAGATCAGGGGCCAGGGGCTCATCCTCCCCGTTGCCTCAGTCATGCAGGGCCTCCCCGTTGTACCAGGCGTTGATGCCGGCCTCGACCTCGGCGCGTGTCCTGGCCTTGATCAGGGTCTGGACCACCTGCTTGCGTTTGGGGTGACGCCGGACGTAGTAGATCATGAACTTACGGAAATACCCGATTCCCCATTTCTCCGGATGGCCCCCGCGCGACCCGCGCACGCGGTTTTTCGCGCTGGGGGACGCGAGGATGCGGTCAAGGTGTTCGAGCATGATGAGCCGCTGCTCGGCCAGGTTGGGGGGCGGCGGCAGGGGACGGCCTTCCCAGAGGCAGCGCAAATCGCGGAAGATCCAGGGATTGCCGATCGCGCCGCGCGCGACCACAAAGCCATCGAGCCCTGTCCTTTTCATCAGCTCGACCGTGGCGGAGGCGTCGAAAACATCACCGCTGCCGATAATCGTGGCGGCGGGAAAGCGGGCCTTGACCGCGGCGACCGCGTCCCAATCGGCCTTGCCGCGAAACCTCTCGGAAACGGTGCGGCCGTGAATCACCAGGGCATCGACCCCTTGCTCGATCACCCGGGTCACGATCTCCCAGAAGTTGTCCTGGGACTGGAATGAGTGGCTGAAGCCGATGCGGAGTTTCATCAACACCGGGCAGGACACGGCATCCCGGACCGCTTGGAGAATCTCGATCGCCGTGTCCGGGTGGTCGAGCAGGGCCCCGCCCCGGCCGCGCCGCAGGACCTTGGGGGCCGGACAGGCACAATTCAGGTCGATCACATCATAGCCGACGGCCACCAGATCGCGGGCAGCCTTCGCCATCGTCGTGGGCGTCTTGCCCAGGATCTGGGCGCCCACCGGGTGCTCATCATCGCCGGGGCGGAACATGGCCTTGGCCAGGACCGCCGGATGGGCCACGCTCTTGGCCAGCATCACGTCGGTTAGGGCGAACGGGCAGCCGAACCGCCGGGCCAGCGCGCGCATACTGTGATCGCTGTAACCGCTCAGGGAAGCCTGGAAGAACGGCACATCCAGCGATAGGCTGCCAAGTTTCAGACCGACGGGGCGTTCATTCATTGACTCACCATAGCATCCTCCCACCGGCAACGCAAGCGCAGCGGTGGTGTTGCACGGATGGCCTTCGGCCGAGTTTGAAGTGTAAAGTGTGAAGTTTGAAGCCCCGACCACGGCCTTGCCCGTCTTAACACTTGAAACTCCTCCCCAGATTGGCTTCGTTTCGCGCGTTTTGCGCAGCGAGCTCCCCCATCGCCGTCCCCCAGATACTCCAGCCCGCCCAGGTTTGGCTTTGTTCTTCCGGAGCCTATTGCACGTTCCGTTCACCATAACTCCTTTCCTGCAAGCCACTTGCCCCTCCCGCAACTCCGGCGGAAATTGGCTTTGTTTGGCGCCGTCGTGCCCCGGCGGGCTCTCCCGGCCGCCCGAGCCAAATTGGGTTCGTTCGTACCGCCGTCCCGGCGGAGGGCCGAGGCCGGAGGGTCGAGGGGCGAGGGGGATCGCCCGCCATTGCCGGACACCGCTTCGGTGCCCCGCTTCGGGCAATTGGGTTTGTTTCGCACTTCGAACTTCACACTCCAACCTTCAAACTTCTTCTCAATTGGGTTCGTTTTGCGCATTCCACTTTCCGGCCAAGTCGCCGCCCATATGAGGACCGTCCTTGCCCAGATGCCCCAGCTCTCCCAAGTTTGGCTTTGTTTTTCCAGTGCTCTTTGCAGGTCCGCTCAACCATAACTCCTTTCCCATAAACCACTTGCCCTTAGTTTTGCCGTTGCCCAAATTGGGTTTGTTTGGCGCCGTCATGCCCCGGCGGGCTCGGGCGGCCACCTTCGCCCCTGGCTGGCCACTCGGGCCAAATTGGGTTCGTTTGGCGCATTTGTCCCTTCGTTCCCCGTCCCTCTGGCTCCGGCCCACCCGGCAGGGCCCGGAATTGGGTTCGTTTCCCGAAGTGGGGCAACGAGGCGTTGTCGCGCATTTCGCTCTCGCGCCAAGACGCAAAGGACGCGAAGAAAATCGAAACGACAACCTGGTCGATCCTTGGCGATCTTGGCGTCTTTGCGCGAGACATATTTCAAGTCGTAAACATGTCATTCCCAAAGGCGGGAATCATAGATCCGAGGGGCTCCGCCTCAGGGCAGACTGTCCCCCTACCTATGCTCCGTGTTGCACGAATCGTGTCGGAATTCTGTGCGCGGGTGAGGCCCGAAAGTCGCGTAACTCCTGGTGCGGGAAGGATTAAAGAATTTTTCGCTCGCGGGGTGTTTTACCTTTTCAACTGTTGCACAAACAGAACAAAGAACCGGTTTCGCGCAGGGACGCCGGGACGCAGAGGTCGGGAGGACGGACGACAGAGGACGGAGGGCTGAGGACAGACTGCTTCGCCCACCACGATGGTTCCCTCACACTTCAACGCGACACCCGCAAACATGCGCACAAGGGCGGTTCAGGGGCGTAAACGCTACGCACGTACCCGCCGCCGGTCCAGCATCCCAACCGCGTCGCGTCCACGTCCGACGTTCTCCGGAGGCGGTTCATGGGCCGAACCCCTTTGGAAGACGGCCCATCGGCGGATTCCTACGGAAGGAGTCTGATTCGGGGCTTCGCCTTCTGGATTCCGGCCTCGTCCGCTTGTGCCCGGTCTCTTCTGCTTCCGGGCACGTGTGATCTTACTCCCAGACGGACCGACGCGTCCGATTCCGCGGCTCCCTGTGCGTGGAAAGGTCCCACCATTCCCGCACCCTGAACCGCCTCTTCTCTTGGTCCTCTTGGGTACCAGCGGGGAAATCGGGAAGAAAACCAGGCCCAAAGGTGCTTCATGGGTCGCTCCGCGTCCCCGTTCGGCCGCGCTCAGGGCGGGCTCCGCGTCTCTGCGCGAGACCCAAGTCCTCTTGTTTAGTCTGGCCTTCCCGCGAAAGAATCCCGCGACCGTCCCGGAGCCTGCTCCTTCGGCAGGACTCAGGGCAAGCGCTGAACATGCTGAAAGGACAGGCTCAGAGCCTGTCCGGAACCGTGCGGAGGAACTGGCGTGACAACGGCTGGGTCACAGATGGCCGCGCGATTCCCGAAGTGGAATCTCAGCCACGATGACCCCACACCGAGAACTTTGGCTGCCAGATGAACAAGCTGTCAGCGCAGCCGAGCGGTGAGCAGGGCAACTCCGCGCCCGAGGCCCTGCCGTATTCATCCAGAGCTTCGGATGCCAGATGAATAATCTGTAAGACCGTTCATCCATGCCATCAATCCAATAAAGGCAGGGCGGCAGCGCAAGAAAAACCGTGGAAAAATCTGTGGCGGGAGCGCATCGGACATCGGGGGCAAATGCACTTGACAACAAGCCACTGATTCGTAGGATTACCACCAGCGGTATCGTGCAACCACCCTGTGTCAGACTTGGGCCGTTGTGCGGTTCCACGTAATCAATGTCGGTCGGACTTGAGGAGGCCAGGCATATTGCAAGCGTAATTCCGCTACGCCTTCTGTTTTGGAACATGGATTCCAAGGCTACTCCTTCGTTGCTTGGCACACTTGCGGGGGAGTACAAGCCCGACGTGATCGTTCTGGCTGAGTCGGCACATGGGATCGCGACCTGGGTTGAAGAAGTGAGCACACGCACGGGGCTGCCGTACAACATCCCCTTTCACGTGACGAACCGTATCCAGTTTCTGGTCAAAATGCCACGTGAGCGTGTTCAACCTCTCTACGACGGTGAAGCCATGGCGATCAGGCACATCCAGCCGGTCCTTGGGCAGGACTTCATCTTGGCCGCTGCGCATTTACCGAGCAAACTGTTTCTCAATACCGAGGAACAGGCGGCGTTGTGCTGCCGTTGGATAGATTCTATCTGTCAAGCCGAAACGAAGGTGGGACATCAGCGAACGGTTGTCATTGGCGATCTGAACATGAATCCGTTCGAACCTGGGGTAGTGGGAGCAGAAGGGTTCCATGCCGTGTCGAGCCGTGCAGTTGCAGCTCGGAAGACGCGAACTGTTCTCGATAGAGAACGCCCGTTGTTCTATAACCCGATGTGGTCGATGATGGGTGATGTCGTGGGGCCCCCTGGCACATACTACTACGCGTCAGGTAGACCAGTCACCTACTTCTGGAACACGTTTGATCAAATCTTGCTCCGACCCGAGTTTGCGAGGTATTTCGTACCCGGTGACGTAGTAATAGCATCTTCGGTCGGTGATGAATCGCTTCTCAGCCCAGGGGGAATTCCCAATCAGAACGTGTCTGATCATTTGCCAATTATCGGGACAATACGACTGGAGATGCAGCAATGACACAAGAAAGCCTATGGGGTGAATGGGGTTCGCTTATACCAGAGCGAACGCCGACAACCGTGTTGAAAGAACAGGCCACCGCCCTCTCAGAACTCACGAAAGGTGTTCTGTTCGGTCGCGTCGTGGTCAACAACCTGACAAGCGGGAAGTTTGACATTGTGTTGTCTATCGTCGCACCGGCGGTCAACGACTACGAGTTTGACGTATTACATGTCCGGCACGGCATCGACTTATATCCGGCAACAGTGCTGATCCCGCCGGAGCCATCTGTTCCGAGGAAAGAGGTCGCTTGCACAAACGAGGATGAACTCAAAACAGCGTTAGCATCCATTCTCGGGTCCGACCGAGTCCGCCAGGTGATTGGTGCACTAATCGCACAGAGTAGGGCTACCTGAATAATGGCTGACCGCTGCACTGACTCACAACACTCGCGACAGCGGCAGGAATTCTGGGGACGCCCTACTCATTTCCGCATCCGAATTGAGTATGCTGTGCCCCGATTCCCCTGTCCCCCGGTTCCCAAGCATTCACTGAGGCATTGACAGCATTATGGACATCGCACAATATCCTTTCAATAATGAGATTCCACAAGAGTTATGGCCCCTATTGGATCAAAGAGATGGTGCACCAAAGACAATAGCCAAGCTGAAGGAGATGTATTCATTGGCGAGTGTGGCCCATGCAAGCCCTGAGCAGCGAGCGTGGGAATGCACTGCGCTTTTCTATCGTGACACCGGACGTTTTCACCAAGCAATTCAAGTTATATCAGCACTATACGAGCAATTGATTGCTTATCAGATTGGCAGCGACAGCCAAGTTCATAAGGGCATGTCGCTTGTATGGCTGAGAGATTTTCATCTTAGTTTAGTCCATCTCGTCACGGCTAAACGATATGCGATGCTCACTTTATGCGAGGATGCTATCAGAGAACAGGGCACAATAAACGCTCAGCAAGGAGGAATCTATTTCCGGTTGGCGTTTGAGCACGGAATGGCCGATGATGAGATCGCACGATATGCTCATAGGATATTTGAAGTGAGCCAAGGACATCCGGTGGAAAGCAGGTACCCTGAATGGTTGTTGCAGGAACTTGATAATGATTGGATCGTGGAATGTCCTACCCTCGCCGAGGCTTTCATCTATACTCCGAATCGATACTACATTAAGCACCTGCTCGATAACCTTGAGGAACCGACTGGAAAGACTTTGGAACGTCTGGCAGATTACATCCTCTCAAGCATTCCAGGATTCCGAATATATCGTCGTCAACGAACTCCATCGACCGACTATGACATCGTTTGTAGCGTTGAAGGTTTGAACTTGGATTTTCGGGCAGAGTTAGGGCGATACTTTATCTGCGAATGCAAAGATTGGTCACGATCGGTTGACTTCACAACCATAGCAAAGTTCTGCCGTGTGTTAGATTCTACTAAGTGCAAGAGCGGGATATTGTTTTCACGCGACGGAATCAGTGGGGCGGCTAAGGGAGAAGATGCCGAACGTGAACAAATGAAGGTCTTTCAAGATCGCGGCATGGTAATTCTGGTAATAGATCGCGCAGACTTGGACGCAGTCGAAGTTGTCCCGCTTGTCGTTGGAATTCGACCTGCGGTCGAGTAACAGGGAACGACTCTACGCGACGGCCTCCTGCTTGTCAAGGACGCGGGTCAAGGCGTTGAGTAGCATCGGCAACTGACTGTA
>JAMCWO010000010.1 GCA_023481165.1 Planctomycetota bacterium
GATGTTCAATGACTTCGGCGGCTCCTTGCAGTGGGGACAGATCACGCGCACCAGGCGCTGCGCCAGGACGGCCTCCAGCGACGAGGCGACGAGATACGGCTCGATGCCCATATCCACCAGGCGGGTCAGCGCGCTGGGGGCATCGTTCGTATGGAGGGTCGAAAAGACCAGGTGGCCGGTCAGCGAGGCCTGGATCGCCGTCTCCGCCGTCTCGTGATCGCGGATTTCGCCGATGAGGACGACGTTGGGGTCGTGCCGCAGAATGGCCCGCAGGCCGCTGGCGAACGTCAGCCCCGCCTTGGTATTGACCTGGATCTGGTTGATGCCCTGCAGTTGGTACTCGACGGGGTCTTCGACGGTGATGATATTGCGCTGGACCTCGTTGATGCGCGACAGGGCGGCGTACAGGGAGGTGGTTTTGCCGCTGCCGGTCGGTCCCGTCACCAGGATGATGCCGTGCGGCCGCTGGCAAATCAACTCCATGATGCCCTGGTCCCGCGCGGACATCCCCAGCCTGTCCAGCCCCAGCAGCACCGAAGTGCGATCCAAAAGGCGCAGCACGACGGCTTCGCCATGGATCATCGGAATCACCGAGACGCGAACATCGATCTCGCGGCCGGAGATGACGATCTTGATGCGGCCATCCTGCGGGACGCGTTTCTCCGCAATGTCCAGTTTGGCGAGGATCTTCAGACGCGAGATGATGGCCGCCTGAAACTGCTTGATCTCCCGGGCAATCGACGCTTCCTGCAGAACGCCATCGACGCGGTACCGCACCCGCAGGCTCTCCTCGAACGGTTCAATGTGCACGTCGGTCGCCCGCAATTCGATCGCCTCTGTCAGGATCTGATTGACGAAGCGGATGATGGAAGCGCCCTCGGCCGCCTGCGTCAGGTCCATATCATCATCCGCTTCCATATCGATGACCTTGAAGCCGTTTTCGCCGGCCTCGGAGATCATCGACTGTACGGTATCGGCGCCCACGCCCAGATACCGCTTGATGCAGCGGTCGATCTCCGTCTGTGGGGCCAGGGCGACCTGGAACTCCCGCCCGGTCGCCAGC
This sequence comes from Planctomycetota bacterium, assembly GCA_023481165.1. GTDB lineage: Bacteria > Planctomycetota > Phycisphaerae > Sedimentisphaerales > Anaerobacaceae > PLanc-01. Next base: position 1,064 of record JAMCWO010000010.1, read on the forward strand.
CGCAACTCGTCGATGCCGGACGTGTCGAATGGATTGCTCGTCACGGCCAGCAACTCGCTATCCTGGCCTTTCACCGGGAGGATGTGCTTCTCCAGCAGGATGCGGGCCGGAAACTGGGCAAGGAACTCCTTCGAGAACTCCTGCTGCTCGAGCTCGACAAGCGTCAGCCCCAGCTCCTTGGCCAGGAACCGCAGCAACACATCGTCTGCGACGCCGCAGGTGGTAAAGGCCCGGGAAGGCGGCTCGCCCTCGGCGAGCAAGCCGCTGATTCCCCGGGCCGCGGATTCGTCAATCAGACCCTGATCCACCATTCTGTTGACAAGCACGTTCATGTTTCAATCCACACCCGCACGAAGCGGGCGACCTCTCTATTCGAGCATTCCCATTTCGACCAGCATGGCTTCCTGGCGCAGGGTGAGGATCTTCTTCAGCTCCTGCTGGGCTACCGCCAGTTCCTGCCGGGCCTTCTCCCGCGCGCTGCGGACGGCCGTCAGTTGCGTCTTGATCTCCTCGGAGGTAGCGGACTGATTCTCCAACGTGGTACGCAGTTGGGTCATCGCCTTCTCCAGGGCCGTTTGCTCTCCCTGCGGGCCCCGTCCGCGCCTCTCGGCCTGCGGGCCTTGGTCGCCGCCCGGACCACCCGGACCGCCGCGGCCGCGACCGAACATGCCGAACATCATGCCCCGGCCCCCGGCGTTCGCCTGACGGTTGAGTTCCATGACCTTCATGAGCCGGGGTTCCATGACCTTCCAGGCCTGGTCGTCCGCACCCAGCATCTCCTTCATGCGCTCGGCCATCCGCTGCCGCATCTGGGCCGGATCGAAGCCCCCGGGACCGCCACCCGGACCACCCCCCTGGCCGCCCCGGCGACCGCCGCCTTGATTGCCGCCGCCCTGCTGCGCCAGGGACAGCCCGCCGACCATCAGGCCCAGGACACAGGCCACAACACCGATTTTGACCATTCGTCTTTGCATCTTGGTTCTCCTTTTCACGCCAGCAAGACCTTACCTTATCGGATATACCTCGGGCCATGCCCGAACTTTTTCTCAATTGGACATATAGGGCGGGTAAGATTTATAAGACTTGTCGGAGCAGGCGGGACTCCGGACCGTCCTATGGGTCCTCTTGGTCCCATCGATTCCAAGGGTCCCAGGGGAGAGCCGGCAGTCATCACGAGGCCAGCCGCACCACCCTTCCCGCAACCCTTGGTTGACGAATATCTCCAGCTCGGTTCTCATCTCTTCGGAACTCATTACTACCACTCCTGTCTTCTTCGAGTCTCCGGGGGCCGTAATACCTAGCTGTCGTCAGGGCCACCGGTTCTCTTACACCCATCTGCATCCGCTAGTCTCCCCTGCGATGATGCTATCGCATTTCACCCTGTAAGTGGGACCGGGCCGGGGACGGTTACAGGAAAGTGAGGGGGAGGCTGGAAGTTGGGCATTTCCCCCCGCCGGTTGCAGCAAGAGACCCACGGGACTTGCGCGATGCATTTTCTCGCCCGGCGTTCCCGGGCACCGAGCGAGGCGGCTCCTGCCTGCCTCGGGGCGGCCCAGCGGGTCCTCTCCAGGTCCGAGAAACCTCAACGGAGAAAAGGCGCCCAATCCGAAACTTTACGTGCCGGAGCCCAATTTCCTGCCACCAGTGCCTTTCCAGCCCCCACTAATAGGATGAACAAAACGAGTAACCCAATGACGAATGCAACGTGTCAATGTTGGCCCGTGGGCGGGACGATTGAATCCCCAGGGGCTCTTTTGTACAATACCTTCGTGGAAAACACTGATTGGGCGGATGTGGCGGCCTCGGTCCGGGGCGACGATGAGGCGTATGGGCGGCTGGTGCAACGGTACGAAAAGCCGATCACCGGCCTGCTCTGGCGTTTCACACGCGATCCGACCCAATGCGAGGAACTGGTGCAACAGGTGTTTGTCGAAGCGTACTTCAGTTTGAAGACCTACCGGGGCGACGCCCCTCTGCTGCATTGGCTGCGCAAGATCGCCACGCGGACCGGCTACCGACTCTGGCGGGAAAAGGCGAAGGAGCCCCAGGAGACCTCCCTCCCCGAGTTCGACGTGCTGGAGCAGATCGAGGCGGCCGACGAGGATCGTCTCGATCCAGCCGAGGCGGCGACGGTTCTTCAGTCGCTGCTGTCCCGATTGGCCCCCGATGACCGGCTGGTCCTGACGCTGATGTATTTCGAGGAGTGCGGCACACAGGAGATCGCCGAGCGGATGGGCTGGACCCGGGCGAAGGTCAAGACGCAGGCGTTGCGGGCCCGCCGTAAGATGAAGGAAATTGCCGAAAGAGAACATCTTTTGGAGAGACTGGGATGGACGCTTTAGAGGGTTTGGCCAAATTGGCTCGCAGAGCCCGTGAGGAAATGACGCCCGTGTTCGGGGTGTCGGAAGCCGTACGGCTGCGCATCCTGTCCGAGAGAACCGAGACGGTCACGCTGATCCCGTTGGGCCTGTTCGGCGGCCTGTCCGCCCTGGCGGCCTCGGTGATCATGGTCCTGGCCCTCCAGTTCTGGAGCTACATGACCAGCCCCGTGATGGAGCTGGTGGCGCCTCTGCCGGAGATACGGTTATGGTAGGCGAACCGAAGCCAGAGCATCCGCTGCGCCCCCACCGGCCGCCCATCAGCCGCCGGCAACTGCTGATGCAGTCTATCGTGGCGGGTGTGATCCTGGTCTCCGGCGTAGGCATTGGCGCCGGGGGCAGCATCTTGGCCCTTCGGGGTCGAATCCTTCCGCGGATACGCGTGATGCCGATCGACCCGCCTGGGCCGGAACCGAACGCCATCGTCGGTCGATGGAAAGGAAAATATGGCCTGTCCGATAGGCAGGAACAACAGGCGAAAGATATCCTCACCAAGCAGTTTACCGCCTTACGGGAGATCCGGCAGAAGTTGTTCCAGGCGGAGCAGAGCGAACGCGAAAAAGCGTCCGTCAGCCTGAAGAAGGTCTTCGACCCCGAGCAGTACGCCAAGTGGGACCAGGACATGAAGAGGATGGAGGAGTGGTTCGAACGCATGCGGTCCCGGGGTCCGCGCGGGGACCACAGGGGACCGCCGCGTGGCGACAGAGGCCCGGGCCGACCCAAAGATCCCAACGATCACCGCTGGGACGGGCCGCCTCGTCCGCCCATGGAATTCGGCGGTCGCCGGGGAGACTGGCCGCCCCGTGGGCCGATGGACCCTAATAACCGCCGTCGAGGAGATCGACCGCCCGACCGGCCCCCGGAACCTGAGATCCGCCCCACCGATGGGAACGGGCCGAGGTAAGATTCATCCATTGCCCGTCGCCATGATTTCGGTCCGACCCATGACGATTGCCGACATCCCGCTGGGGCTCAAGCTGGCCCGGCAGGCGGGGTGGAACCAGATTGAGACGGACTGGCGGCGCTTCCTGACCATGCAGCCGGATGGGTGCTTCGTCGGCGAATTGGATGGGACGGCCGTCGCGACTACTGCCGCTTTCATCTTCGGCCCCGTGGCTTGGATCGCGATGGTCCTCGTCGATATCGATTCCCGGCGCAAAGGTGTCGCGACGACCCTCCTGAAGCACGCCCTCGAGTTCCTTGACGGGCAGGGAGTCAAGACCGTCCGCCTGGATGCCACCGCCGCCGGCCAGCCGGTTTATGAGAAGCTGGGCTTTGTGCCGGAATATCCGCTGAGCCGCTACGTGGGAACACCCAAACCATCACCAAAGTCTGCCGCCCTAATGCTCCCACCCACCATCGGTCGACAACTCAAAGCGATCGCGGCCTTCGACTGCGAAATGACGGCCACTCCGCGCGAGAAGATGCTCGCCCGCTTGTTCGAGGAGTCGCCCGACCTCACGCGCGTCCTGTACCGGGAGGGCCGCGTAGAGGGGTACGTGACCGGCCGCCGCGGCGCGAACGCGACCCTGATCGGGCCCTGCATCGCTACGGCGCATGCCGGGCCAGTCCTGCTCAATGAGGCATTGAGCCGCTGTGCCGGTCAGCCCGTGTTTATCGATGTTCCGCGCGACAACGCTCCCGCGATAGAAATCGTCGAGAACAGCGGCCTCACCGTCCAACGCCATTTCACGCGCATGTGTCGCGGCGCACGGATCCAGGACCACGTGGAAGCGATCTGGGCCAGCTCCGGCCCGGAAAAAGGTTGATGTGTGTGCGAGGAGGCCGTTTCTGGGTGCCATGCTCACGACAAGTCATAGAACCGGACAGCGTTGTCGTGGAAGAGCTTGCGCTGGTCCTGTTCGGGCCGGCCGGCGACCACGCTCTTCAAGAGGTTGATCCAATCCCGCAGAGGCATCCCGCGCAGGCACACGGGCCAATCGCCCGCGCAGACCACCCGATCCGGTCCAAAGGCATTGAGGCAATGATGGATGATCGGGGCCAGGTCATCGGCTGTAAGCCGGACCTCGGGCACCCGGGACACGAGGCCGGAGATCTTGCAGATGACGTTGGCCTTGGCACCAAGCATGCGGATGTCCCGCTTCCATTGCTCGGGCGAATGTTGGGATTGCCGGGGCGCGGCCCGACCCGCCGGGAAGAAAGCAACGGGATCGGGATTGCCGCAGTGGTCGAGGACGAACCGGGTGTCGGGGCATTGATCCACCAGGTGCGCCGCCTCCGCCAGGGACGATGACGGCACGTTCAGGTCGAAGCGCAGGCCAAGGTTGCTCAGAAGGTGCAGATTCCGGACTGTCTGCTTGTCGCTCATCTGTTCAGGCGACGAGAAGCTGCCGCGCACGCCTTTGATGCAGGGGCTGCCTTGGAACCGCCCGATGTACTGGGGGAAATCCTCGTCCGCGGGCGAGCCGGCAATCACGGCGGCCCGCGTCACGCTGCCGGACTCCTGGCACAGCGCAATCACATATTCCGCCTCCTGCACGCGCTGTTCCGGCGGGACGGCCACCTCCATGTAGACCGCTTGGACCACGTTGAGGCCCTGGGTCGCCTCCCGGTAATCCTTCGGGGTGAAGCTGCGATCCAGGGGCGGGCTCAGCCATCGGAGCTTGAATTTGCTCAAATCCCACAGGTGTTGGTGGGTATCAACAATGGGGAGAGACGATGCCGTTTTGCCTGCACCCTTCGGTTCCGCGCTCCGGGAACGTGGCGGCCATGCCAGACCTGCGACAACCGCAACGTGGGACGCGCGTTTCAGAAAGCTGCGCCGATTCATAGCCATAGTCGGTTCTCCTCGCCAATATCAACCGCCCTATGGTACCGTGGTCGACGCTGGCGTGCAATTTGACAGCCCTTGGAAGCGTCGCTATAGTAACAGAGCAACTCGGCCCAGCGCGGCCGGCGCACTTCCAATGATGAAAGGGGATACGATGAAGAGGGTAATAGTCAAGACCTGCCCCAAGACCGGCAAGCAATTCACCGTCCAAGAGCGAAGCTGGCCTACCGTATTGCTGCCTGTCACAGGTTTACTCGCCCTGGTCTGGTTCCTGCTGCGGGTCATCCCGAAGCCCAGCCGGGCGACGTATCCCTGCCAGCGCGTGGCGGCGCCGCTGGCGAGCGCCTTTGTCCTCTGGGCGCTCGGCCTGTTCAGTTCGACAATGATCTGCCGCAGGGCCCGGGTTCTGCTCGACCGGTCCCGGTACGTGCTGGCCGCGCTCTGTGCGGTCGCGGTCGTCGCGATTCTGTGGACCACGATCAGCGCCACCGAGAATAATCCTGCCGCCGCAGCGTTCTCGCCCAGCGAGCCGGCCAACAGCCCGATAGGCGTGGCCAAAGGGATTCATCCCGGCCGGGTCGTTTGGGTCCGTGATGAAAACGCCACCAGTTGGGACGGCACGACCGGCAACTGGTGGGACGACAAGAATGCCGACCCCAAGGCTGTCGATAAGATGGTCTCGTCGGCGCTCCAGGGATTGACGGGCCAGGCGAGCGATGCCCAAGCCTGGGACGCCCTGTTCCGATATTTCAATAAGACGCACGGCCTCGGCGACGCCGGCTATCAGAAGCCGGAGAAGATCGCCATCAAGATCAATATGAACCAGGAACGGGGCGGCGGCGGCACCTGGAAACCCGATCAGGGCATGCCCAGTCCGCAGGTGGTGTACTCGGTCGTGCACCAGCTTATCAAAGTAGCGGGCGTACCCGGCTCGGCTATCACGATCTATGATGCCTCGCGGGACGTCGGCGACCCCATCTACAAGAGGATCCACGGCGATGCCGACCCCGAGTTCCAGAAGGTCGCGTTCGTCGTGTCGCCCAAGAACGCCAGGAATGGACGGATCGCCGCCGTGCCGGACACCGCCAAGCCGCTCAAGACCCAGGCCGGCACCGCCTATTTCCCGACGTGTCTGACCGAAGCCAAGTACCTGATCAACCTGGCGCTGTTGCGGGGCCACACCCTCTGCGGCGTCACCCTCTGCGCCAAGAACCACTTCGGCACAACTTACTTCGACAAGGGCGGTTGGACACCCTCTCCCCTGCACAACACCAGCAGCCGCAAGAACCCGATGGGCTCGTACAACTGCCTGGTCGATCTCAACGGCCACCAGCAGACCGGCGGCAAGACGCTCCTCTACATGCTCGACGGTCTCTACACCGCCAAGAACCAGACCGCCACCGTGATCCGCTTCGCCTCGTTCGGCAACGACTGGGTCTCCAGCCTCTTCGCTTCCCAGGATATGGTGGCCATCGACTCCGTGGGCGTGGACTTTCTGCGGGCGGAGCAGGCGATCAATCCCGTCATGGTGGACGTGACCGGTAATCCCGACAACTACCTGCACGAGGCCGCCCAGGCGAACAAGCCCCCCTCCGGCACCGCGTACGACCCGGAAGGCGATGGGACTGCCCTCGAAAGCATGGGTGTGCACGAGCACTGGAACAATCCAAAGGACCGCAAGTATTCCCGCAATCTCGGCACCGGCAACGGCATCGAGCTGGTGCAGATCCATTAGAAAGCGTTTGAACGGTGGCACGGGTATCCCTCGCCTGCGCGGGGAAAATCCGTGGGGCTTTGTGGCATCGGCATCCTGCCGATGATTGTATGAAAAGACGAGAATTCCTCGCGGCAACAGTGAAGACGGCGGCGGGACTGGCCCTCACGCAGATTCCGACCGTCGGTGCAAGTTCCCAACGACGGCCCAATATTCTGTTCATCATGACCGATCAACAGCACGCCGGCATGATGAGCTGCACGGGAAACCACTGGCTTAAGACCCCTGCTATGGATGGACTCGCCGCCTCGGGCGTTCGATTCGAGAGGGCTTACTCCGCCAACCCGGTCTGCCTGCCGTGCCGGTTCAGTCTGCAAACGGGCCTGATGCCCAGCGTCATCGGAGTGGGCCAGAATGAGGACTCCCCGCAGGCGACCGTCACGGGCACGATGGTGCAGCAGGCCCTCGGCAACCTTCTTCAGAGAGCGGGCTACGAGACCGTCTACGGCGGCAAGGTCCACCTGCCCCCGAAGATGAACAACGTGCGGAATCTCGGCTACCGGAACCTGACCGGCGATGCCCGCCAGGGACTGGCCCAAGCCTGTGCGAAGTTTCTCCAGGGACCGCACACGAAACCTTTCCTTCTCTTCGCCTCCTTCATCAACCCGCACGATATCTGCTACATGGGCATCAACGCGTACCAGCGGGCCACGGGAGGAGCCAACACGGACAACGTCGATTCGAAGACCTGTGAGGCGGTCCTCGACCGCGCCCGGCAAAGCGCGGATCTCGCCGCCTTTGTACGCGACCACTGTCCCCCGCTGCCGGCCAACTATGGCATCCCGGACCTCGAGCCCGAGTGCATCACCCGCCGGTTCGTGGAGATCCGTCCCTTCCGGGCCTACATCCGTGCGCACTGGAGCGACGAGCAGTGGCGGCTGCACCGCTGGGCCTATTGCCGCTTGACGGAGATGGTGGACGAGCAAGTCGGGATCGTGCTCGACGCTTTGCGGGGTGCGGGACTCGAAAACAATACCCTGATCGTCTTCACGAGCGACCACGGCGATATGGACTCCGCCCACAAGCTGGAGCACAAGTCAATCCTCTACGAAGAATCCGTGCGCATCCCGTTCATCATGAGCCTGTCCAGCGCGATCCCCAAGGGAGGGGTCGATAGTACACACTTCGTCTCCAACGGCCTGGACCTGCTCCCCACCTTGTGCGACTACGCGGGCATTGAGACCCCCGCGGGGCTGTCCGGCCGAAGCGTGCGGCCGTTGGCCGAGGGCAAGGCCGTCGAGACCCGGCGTAACTTCGTCGTCTCGGAGACCGAGTGCGGCCGGATGGTGCGCACGGACCGGTTCAAGTACTGCCTGTATAATTCCGGCGCGCACCGCGAGCAGCTCATAGATCTGCAGGACGATCCCGGCGAAATGAAGAACCTCGCGGAAACGCCGGCTTTCAGCAATGTTCTGGATCAGCACCGCCGGATTCTGGAAGGCTGGGTGGAAAAGACGGGCGATCGGATCGCCGCCGGCTATATCGACAGGAAATGAAATGGCGAACGTGCAATTGCCCGTCGGCCGGATCGGCAAGCTCAAAATCAGCCGCCTGATCTGCGGCGGCAATCTCATCATCGGCAGTTCCCACGACCGGGATCTGCTCTACATGGCCGCCCTGATGCGGGCCTACTTCACGGATGCCAAGATCATCCAGACGTGGCAACGGTGCGAGGAGTGCGGCATCAACACGATGATCGGGCCGGTCAATAGCCCTTATGCTTATGGCGAAGACCCGACCCTGCGCGTCCTGAAGCGCTACCGCGAGGAGTTCGGCGGCAGAATCCAGTGGATCGCCCAGACCTATCCGAAAAGCGACGACCTCACCGGCTCGATCCAGAAGGCCATCGACAACGGGGCGGTCGGCGCCTTCGTCCACGGCAACATCGGCGACAACTGGGTCAACCTCAACCGCATCGACCTGCTCGCCCGGGCGTTCGAGTTCATCAAGACCAACGGCCTGGTTGCCGGCTGTGCCTGTCACAACCTCGAAGTCCCCATGGCCCTGGAGAGGGCCGGCGTGGACCTGGATTTCTACATGAAGACCTTCCACAACGACAACTACTGGTCCGCCCCGCCCAAGGCCGAGCGGCCCGCGACGGGTCTGCCCCGCGGCGACAACATGTGGTGCATCGACCCCCAGAAGACCGCCGAGTTCATGGCGACCGTGAAAAAGCCCTGGATCGCTTTTAAGGTCCTGGCCGCCGGGGCCATCCACCCGCGCGACGGCTTTCGCTTCGCCTTCGAGAACGGGGCCGACTTTGTCAACGTCGGCATGTTCGACTTCCAAATCCGTGAAGACGCCATCCTGGCCCGGGACATCCTGACGAGCCTCGCCCAAACCGGCCGCCCAAGGCCGTGGAGGGCATGAAGCGCAAAGGAAACCTACCTCTCTCTTGCTCCGGCGACACGTCAAGAGAGCAACACGGCGCTCGCGGGCATCTGATCCCACGTGCGACCATCGAGCATCCGCCCAGCCTTCTTCTTATTGATTCCACCCCATTGCTTGAAGAAGAATGGCAGACTTCGACGAATACATTGATTCCTGATGCTCCTAACCCATTCGGGGAACATCGGACGAGCACCCGGTCCCGATTCTCCTCCCACAATGACCCAGTCAATACCCGCAAGGTCCAGTTGGCCAAGATCGCCGAGCAGCGGCTCAAGGGACAAGAATTTCAAGAAAGCCCCGCTCGCACGCAATGCATTTATCCTATTCTTATAAGCCGCGCTCTCGACTGTTACACCCATCCAAATATTCTCCGTCCACTCCACAGACGGCGACAACTCAAGCAGACGATCAGCTCGCTTTGTGAGGATCTGGAAGACGTGATGCCGGGCTCGGCTCATGGTCGCAAAAATGCGTTGGATGAAATCCAGCGGTACGTCCGCGTGAAACAGATCGCTCATGGAGTTGACAAACACCATTTTCGGCTGCTTCCAGCGCAATGGCAGTTCAAGAAGTTCGGGATGGCATGTCAATCCGAATCCGTTACGGTAGCTACGTTGTCCCATGGCCCGCAGGCGCTTCGCCATCCGCTCGGCGTAGCAGTTTCGGCAGCCAGGACTCAACTTGGTGCAACCAGTCACCGGATTCCACGTTGACTGTGTCCATTCAATGGTTGACTGAAGCGCCATCAAGCCATCCCTCGAATCCTGTACTTATTGAAGATGTCTTCCACGATCTTATTGCCCGTCTTGTTGGGGCTAGCGAAGAACAAATAATATACGATGGCTCCTTTGGTGTTCCTCATGGGCATTGGCTGGGGAACGTACCGAAAGCCAGCCACCTTTATCAATCTCTGACGATACGCCTCTGCAACGGCTTCGTTCGAGGTCTTCTCCTCTATTGTATCGAACAGCCCTTGGGTCTTTCTATAAGCCGCTTGCTTCCAGCTTCCATCGCCCCAAAAGACGTCCATGCGTGCGACTTGGTCCTTGCTCACCCTCTCAGGATCACCCCAGAGCACGTTCATATTCATATCCATGACCGGGAAGTTGAGGAAGATCTCAATGGCTCTGGACTGCCCAGCAGCGCAAACGACGTCCCAGTCCAGATGGAGCCCATACGGGTCCAATAGACACAACGCTCGCTTGAACTCATCATATCGAACCTTCGGCAACACCTCGTGGAGCAAAATGGGGTTGCAGTCGCCTTCGTACACGCCCACGTTCTTTCTGCCCGCCACGAACTCCCGAAGAAGCTGGACCTTTTCTCCGTCCAAGTCGATGAAGAAGTAGTGCGTGAAGGGTGGTTCGACCATGAGTGCATTCAGGGGGCTGCCAGGAACGGGTTTTTGGGTCCCCTTGGTAATGTGAACGCCGGCACCCGCAAAGGCATCGATGTAGCAATGTGCCCTGATGGACTTCTGGCTGTTCATTATCTTCGAGTATGCTGTCGCATACTTCGAGATGATATCAAGCTTGATCTCTGACCAGTATCCGATTTCGTCAAGCTTCACCGCCACGTCGCTCACCTCCTGCGTTCGCTTGCTCATAATTCACCACAACATTGACCAAGCAGTATCTACTGAGATGGCATCCATGTAAAGGGAAAGCACCAAGAGCCACCAACAAAACATTTGTCGAAATCGGGGGGAATTCTGGTATGATATAGGGCTGAGAAACACGGTAGTTTCCGTCCATGGCATCCATGGGATACGGGTGAAGGGTGGATCGATGAGAACGAAAGCGTTTACTCTGATCGAGCTGCTGGTGGTCATCGCCGTCATTGCCATTCTGATGGCGATTCTCTTGCCGGCATTGAGTCTGGCCAAGAAGAAGGCGGCGACTACCGCGTGCCAGAGCAATACCAAGAACCTGGCCCTGGGCTGGTTCATGTACTCGGACGACAACGACGGTCGGATCATGAGCGCCGACGACGGCGGCACGGAACGCAGCGGCAAGTGGATCGGCTGGTGCGGGATCCCCCGCAATGCCAGCGGCGCCCTGATGGGTAACACGCAGGCGGACCCGCCCGTAACCGATGACGACGAAATCCGGGGGATTCAACTGGGATTGCTCTTTCCCTACGTCAAACAACCGAAAGCCTACCACTGCCCCGGCGACAACGTCCGCACCAGCATTTACGATCGGACGAAGGTCCTCGTCACCTATTCCATCGCCATGTGCCTGAACGGATACCCGGATGACAGGACCTCCGGCTACGCCACCGTGATCCATCGCTTCGGAGAGATCACCTCGCCTGCGCGACGCTACGTGTTTGTCGAAGCAGCCGAACCGCGCAACTGGAACTCCGGTCATCACTTCGTCATCGGGTCTCCCGAGGTTACAGGGACCACAACATGGGAGTGGTGGGGCCCGATCGCGATCAACCACGGCGATAGCAGCGTCCTGGGTTTCTGTGATGGCCATGCGGAAATCCGCAAATGGCGGGATCGCTTCACCATCGACTGGATCGACAAGATTGTCCGGGAAGGGGTGACCAACTACGGTCGCCAAGCTCCTCCTGTCGACCAGACGCTGGACCTGCAATACATGGCCGACGGCTGGGCCTACCGCTACAAAGGCGCCAGGCAGAAACAGGGGTAGTGAGCCATTCCGGAGGAGAGGGGCAAAATGCATACCAGCACCATCCTGTTTCTGCAAGTCTTGTCATCGGTCTCCCTGGTCACAGCCGCGGCTGAGCCCAATCGGCCCCCAAGCCCAAACATCGACGATGCCAACGCACCCGGCATTCGCATGACGGTTCGAGACAGTTACCTGCCCGGGGTTCCGGTCCTCGTGCGGGTGGAGATCACGGGCCCCAACGGCGTGGTGAATCGGGACATCTGGGACGCCAACGCCGTGCTCTCCGTGTCCGGCAATCCAAGCATCCACCTGTCTCCCAGCCGGGTGCTCCTGTACAACGGCCTGGGCAGCACCCTGGTGACCTTCACGGGCAGCGGTGACTTCGAGCTGACGGCAACCGTCAACGGCATGGAAAAGACCGCCACACTCGCGGATTGGACCGGCCATCCGGTCCATACCGCCGCGGGGGTCCTGAGACGCTCGCAGACGTGGAGCGGCGTGTGCCACATCACCGGCGGCGACTTCACCATCCCCGCCGGCTCCACCTTGACGCTGGAGCCGGGCACACTTGTATTGATCGACGGCGTCCCCTCGGGGAGCGATGGAATAGACATCGACGTGGAAGGCGGCATCCAGTCGCTCGGCACCGCCACCTCGCCTGTTACGTTCACCGCCTCCACGGCAGGCCGGAACTGGGGTGAGCTGCACTTCGCGGGGGCGAAACCTTCTCTGTTTCAATACACGGAAATCATGCGGGCCGGCAGATCACCCGAGTTCCGGCCTG
>JAMCWO010000090.1 GCA_023481165.1 Planctomycetota bacterium
CTATCTGATGGTTGCCGATCTGGCCAACGACGGCACGGAACTCCGCAAGCAAATCCCTCGCGTGCTCAAGCTCCTGTCCGATCCGCCGGCAGAGTCGGAGCGGCCGGCGTGGCTCCGCAAGGCCATGCAGGACAAAGGGGCACTGCTCATCGAGATCGAGGATGAATACAGCCTCCAGACCCGCGAAAGCAGCGAGTGGGACCGGGAGTTCCGTAACCGGCAGACCCGCCTCAGCAGCGACCTGACCTCCCTGACCAGCAAGCGCGGCTCGCTCATTAGCGCAGCCTGCGGCGAAGCCCTCAAGGGCATCAAGCTGGCGCAGGGCAAGTCGAAGGAGCGCCGCGATCTGGCCATCCAATTCGGCGCGGAAGCGCCCGCGGCCGACGGCACGGATATCCCCGTTTGGGTCCGCGACGGCTGGGGCGAGAAGGAAAGCACGGTCGTCAACGATGCCCGCGCCGCCGGCAGTGACAGCCCCATCATCTATGTCTATGTGCCCAAGGCCAGCGCCGACGACCTCCAGAAAGCCATCGTCGAGTACGAAGCCGCGAAATCCACGCTGGAGTTCAAGGGCACGCCCACAACGCCCGAAGGCCGCGAGGCCCGCGACGCCATGGTCACGCGCATGGCCACGGCCGAAGCCTCCCGCAACCAGATCGTCAACGACGTAATCGACCGCGCCAAGGTGTTCCAGGGCGGCGGCGGCGAGCGGTTCGAGTTGAACCTCGTCGCCAAGGTCGAGTCGGCCGCGCAGGCGTCCCTCGACCGCCTCTTCCCGAACTTCAAAGCGGCGGATGACAACCGCTGGGCCAGCGTCATCAACCGCACCAAGAACGGCGACGAAGCCGCCCTGTCCGGCGTGGACTGGACCGACGCCCCCGAAAGGCACCCCGTCTGTGCCGCCGTGCTGGCCGAAGTCGGCGCGGGCAAGCGCGGCAAGGAAGTCCGCGACACCTTCGCCGCCAGCCCCTACGGCTGGCCGCAGGACGCCGTGGACGCCGCGCTCATCACGCTGCACACGACGGGCCATCTCCGCGCTACGCATAAGGGCATGACGCTTTCGCAGGGTCAGCTTGACCAGGCGAAGATTTCCGTCACTGACTTCCGCGCTGAGACGGCCACGCTCAACGCGAAAGAGAAGATCAAGCTCCGCAAGCTCTTCCATGATGCCGGCGTCGAGTGCAAGCCCAATGAGGAAACGTCCAAGGCGCCCGTGTTCCTGGCACGGCTGGCGGGACTGGCGGACCAAGCCGGTGGCGAGCCGCCCATGCCGGTCCGGCCGGCGACGGCCCATATCGACACGCTCCGCGGCTTCGGTGGCGTCGAACAACTGGCCGAAATCCTCAAGCAGCACGACACCCTTGCCAGGCAGGCCAAGGACTGGGGCAAGCTGGCGGAACTGGCCGGCAAGCGCAAGCCCGCCTGGGACACGATCTGCACGCTGCTGCGGCACGCCGACGCCATGCCCGGAGCCGACGAACTCCGCAAGCAGGCCGACGCGGTGAAGTCCGAGCGGCGGTTGCTGGATACCAGCGACCCGGTGCCGGATATTCGCAAAGCTGCTGTCGATGCCCTCCGCAAAGCCGTCACCAGAGCGCACGCGAAGTACGAGAAGACTTATGACGAACAGATGGCTGCCCTGACCGCCAGCGACAACTGGAAGAAGCTCAAGGCCGACCAGCGGAAGCAGATCCTCACCGACGAGGACATTGAGGCTGTGCCGGCGCTGTCAGTCGGCAGCGAGGCCGACTTGATCCGCTCGCTGGAGCAGACCGCCTTGCCGGCGTGGAAGACGAAGACCGATGCGCTGCCACAGCAGTTCACCCGCGCCGCCATGGCCGCGGCCAAGCTGCTGGAGCCGAAGACTCAGCGCGTCCACTTGACCAGCGGAACGCTCAGGAATGGGCAGGAAGTCAAGGCGTGGCTGGCCGGCACAGAGAAAGACCTGCTGGCGAAACTCAAGGATGGCCCGGTTGTGATTTCCTGAGAGGGGTACGCTCATGCCCACACTGGGAAGCGAATTGCGGAACAAGCTGGAGCGGGCGGTGGTGGAGGCGCGGGATGTGGCCGAGGCGGGGGCTCGGGCGGCGCTGGAGGCTCTGGCTGTGCATGAGGCCAAGTACTACCCGCATATGTCCAAGCACCAGCAGGACCTGCGAAATCATCTCCGGGCTCGGGCACGGCAGCTTGGCGATCAACAAGGCAAGACTGACCGGCTGGGCATCGGCCATCTTGTTGGCGAGTGCGCGTACGAGCACTGGCACCGGATGTTGTTTGCCCGGTTCCTGGCTGAGAACAACCTCCTCATCGAGCCGCAGGAGAATATGGCCATCAGTCTGGCCGAGGCCGAGGAACTGGCCAAGGAAGAGGGTGTGGACGTGTGGGTGTTTGCCTCCCGCTGCGCCCAAGACATGCTGCCGCAAATCTTCCGGCCGGACGACCCGTTGCTCCAGGTCTCCTTCGCCATGGAACACCGGATTAAGCTGGAGGCACTCTTGGCGTCGCTGCCGGCGGCGGTCTTCACCGCCTCAGATGCCCTGGGCTGGGTCTATCAGTTCTGGCAGACGCAAGAGAAGAAGCGAGTCAACGAGTCCGAGATCAAGATCGGTGCCGACGAGATATCCGCCGTCACGCAACTCTTCACGGAGCCATACATGGTGGAGTTCCTCCTGCACAACACGCTCGGCGCGTGGTGGGCGGGCAAGGGAGTCACCGCAGAGGACACCGAGAACGCGAAAACGGAACAGGAGTTGAGGAATAGGCTGGCACTCCCTGGTGTGGATTGGGCCTATCTGCGGTTCGTCCATGGTGCGGATGGCACGGGCGGGCCATGGCGGCCGGCGGCGGGGACATTCGACGGCTGGCCCAAGGCGGCAAAGGACATCAAGGTCCTCGACCCCTGCTGCGGATCAGGGCATTTCCTGGTTGCCGCTCTGCATCACCTCGTGCCCATCCGCATGAGCGAAGAGGGTTTGCCCGCTCGTGAGGCTGTGGATGCGGTCCTGCGTGACAACCTCCATGGTCTGGAGATCGACGAACGGTGCTGCCAGATCGCCGCCTTCGCCTTGGCCTTCGCGGCTTGGACCTATCCCAACACTGGCGGCTACCGACCTTTGTCGGACTTGCATATCGCCTGCACGGGTGTCGGACCACAGAGTACTGAGGAGCAGTGGCTCAGGTTAGCCGAGGAAGTGGGTATGCCACGCAGGGGACACGAGCGGGGGATGATGGAGCGTGCTCTGGTTCTTCTGCACCAGCTATTCTCGCAAGCTCCGACGTTGGGCTCTCTCATTGACCCCAATAGCTTCACTGCTGGTCAGATCGCTGCCGATTACGAGACGATCCAGCCATACTTGGCGGCAATCTTCAAGACGGAAAAAGCCGACGAGGATACCCGGGAGCGGGCCATCGCGGCCGCCGGCATGACCAAGGCTGCGGACCTCCTGGCGGGCGACTATACGCTTGTCATCACTAATGTGCCGTACCTGGGCCGAGGGGATCACTGTAGTATTCTTGCGAACTACGCCGAGCAGCATCATCCGAATGCAAAGGGTGATTTGGCGAATATGTTTCTTGATCGCTCTCTGACGTGGTGCTCAAGTTCCGGGTCAGCAGCACTGGTCACACCCTGGAATTGGCTCTTCCTTACCACATCGAAGCACTTACGGCAAGGGCTACTGGATAGGGATTCTATTCACGTTGTCGCTCGCGTCGGCGAAGGCGGGTTCAGAAGTCCGATGGCGGCTGGCGCTTTTCCTGCGCTGTCCATTATCTCTCGCAAGACGCCTTCCTGTGATACCACTGTTGCTGGCGCGGATGTTTCAGCAACCAAGGCTGTGGACGATAAGGCCAAGGAGCTTCGGACAGGAGCGCTGCAAGTTCGGAAACAAGAGGAACTGAGATCAAATCCTGATTCGATCATCTCGTTCGAGGTTGTAGACGAAGCTCGTCTGCTGTCACTTTTCGCCTATTGCTATCAAGGCACTTCTACAGGCGACACGCCGCGACTCGTCTCCAAGTTCTGGGAGATCAGATCGGATCGACAGAATTGGCTCATGCTTCAGGTCTCCCCGGATAAAACAGGTGAATATGGGGGACGCGAACACATTGTGCGTTGGCCAGTAATCGAGGGCGGCTTCGCTGGGTGTGCCGTGCGTGGCAACGAAGCATGGGGACGTTGCGGCATCGCGATCGGCCAGATGCGATCCCTCCCGGCGACTCTCTATACGGGTGAACGGTTCTCTAACTCGACACCCGTCTTGATCCCACACTGCGACGAACATCTGCCGGCGCTCTGGGCCTTCTGCCGCACGCCTGTGTTCTGTGAGGCTTTGCGGGCGCTTAACCCCAAACTCAGCGTTGACAATGGATACGTCGCGAAAATAGCGTGGGATTATGCTCATTGGCAAGAGGTCGCGGCGAAGAAGTACCCCGACGGACTGCCCGAGCCGGAGAGCGACGATCCAACACAATGGCTCTTTCACGGTCACCCGCGTGAGGCCGACGAAGATGCGATGCTGCAAGTCGCGGTCGTCCGGCTGCTGGGCTACCGCTGGCCGGCGGAGCTCGACGACAAGATGCGCCTGAGCAAACGGGCGCGGGCGCTCGTCGAGAAGTGCGGGGAACTGGCGAAGTTCGCCGACAACGACGGCATCGTTTGCATCCCAGCGGTGCGAGGTGAAGACCCTGCGGCCGACCGGCTGCTGCGCCTGCTGGATGCGTGCAATATCGAGCCTGGCGTCGATCTGGACGACTGGCTCCGCAACGGCTTCTTCGAGGAGCACTGCAAGCTGTTCCACGACCGGCCTTTCATCTGGCACATCTGGGACGGCCGCAAGCGTGACGGTTTTCACGCCTTGGTCAACTACCACAAGCTGGCCGAAGGCGGCGGCAAGGGCCGGCGGCTGCTGGAGAGCTTGACCTACGCCTACTTGGGCGACTGGATCAAGGAGCTGCGCTACCAGCGCGAGAGTGGAGCCGCGGCCGCCGACGACCGACTGGCTGCGGCGCTCGAACTCCAGAAGCGGCTCAAGGCGATCATCGAAGGCGAGCCACCCTTCGACATCTTCATTCGCTGGAAGCCGCTGTACGAGCAGCCCATCGGCTGGGAGCCGGACATCAACGACGGCGTGCGGATGAACATCCGCCCGTTCCTGGCGTCCGATCTGCCCACCGGCGGCCGCGCCGGCGCGGGCATCCTGCGCTACAGGCCCCACCTCAAGTCGGACAAGGACCGCGGGAAGGAGCCGGACCGGCCGAAGGCCGAGTACCCGTGGTTCTGGAATTGGGATGAGAGGACCGAGGACTTCATGGGCACGGGCAAGGAGCCGAACGGCAACCGCTGGAATGATTGCCACTACACGAACAAGGTCAAGCAACAAGCGCGCGAAGCAGCGAGAACGAAGGATTGACAGTGGTTCTGAGACCGGAGATAATGTCACAAAAATAGATCGCTATTTGTGACGAACTTTGCCAATGAATGTGATACATCCCATTTCTGACAAGATACTTAGGAGGCTCCACGCCAGAAGGGGTCAGTCCGTCCCCGCGAGCGACTTCAGCGACCTTGGCAGCCCTCTGGCCATTAGAAAAGCCCTTTCTCGACTGGTGCGGCAGGGCGCGATCCGCCGGGTCCGACGGGGGTTGTACGAGTTGCCACGCATGGGCAAACTGCTGAACCAGCCGGTGGTGGCCTCGCCCGATGAATTGGTTCACGCATGGGCCAGGAAGAACGGCTTGCGAGTCGTGCCATCCGGAGCATACGCCGCGAATCTCCTCGGGCTTTCGACGCAGGTTCCGGCAAAGCTTGTCTACTACACCAACGGTCGAACCAGGACGCTGAAGCTCGGGCCGTACACCGTCCAACTCCTCAATCGCGGCCCCAAGACAATGGATGTGCGTGGCCAAGTGGCTCCGCTGGTTCTCCAAGCCCTGCGCTACCTGGGTTCCAACGGAGTAACTCCGGAGGTAATCGGGCGTCTGCGGTCGGTCCTTTCCCCGAAAGACAAGACGGAGCTGTGCTGCAGTCTCCACCACGCTGCGGCTTGGATGAAGCCGGTGATCGAAGAGGTTGCCGGCGAGGAGAGGCGCTGATGGATCGGATCGCCCAGGCCGCGTCAGCAGAAAGGGCTGAACTCTTCCGAAGTTCGGCGGCGGCTCTGCACCCGGATCGGTCGCCCGCGATCATCGAGAAGGACTTCTGGGTGTGTTGGACGCTCCACCGTATTTACGCAGTGCTGAAGTTCCAGCCGGAGTTGATCTTCAAGGGCGGCACATCGCTGTCCAAGGCTTACAACGCCATCGAGCGGTTTTCGGAAGACGTTGACCTGTGCCTGAGCCGCCGGCATCTGGGCTTCACCGACAGCCGTGACCCGGAAGAAGAGGGCATCAGCAAAAAGGAATCACGCCGCCGGATTGAAGCTCTTACGGAGGCGTGCCAGGCGGCGATCCGCGACCGGCTACTGCCGGACCTCCGGACGGACTTCACGTCGGCGCTCGGGACGGGAGGCTGGAGTGTCGAGTTGGATGCCATCGACCCGCAGACAATAATCTTCACCTACCCGCGCAGCGAACCTGGGAGCCGTCTCCCAGCGGCCATCCGTCCGGCAATCCGGCTGGAAATGGGCGCGCGCTCCGACGATTGGCCGGCGGAAGATCGCGAGATCCGATCCTACGCCGCAGAGGCTTTTCCCGTGGCATTCGAAGTAGTCGATTCGTGCCGCGTTCATGTGTTGGACGCGAGACGGACTTTCTGGGAGAAGGCCACACTCCTTCATGCCGAATCTCACCGGCCGGCCGGCAGCACTGGGGCAGACCGTCTATCGCGACATTACTACGATGTCTATCAGCTATCCCGACAGGACATCGGCCGGCAGGCACTGGATCGCATCGACCTGCTGGAGCGAGTCGTCGCGCACAAGCAGTTGTTCTTCTCCTCGGCATGGTCGCACTTCGAGACGGCCATGCCGGGCAGTCTCCACTTAGTGCCACCGGCGGGGCGCATGTCTGCCCTTGAAGGTGACTACACGCGCATGCGGGAAATGATTTTCGGCGCTGCCCCACCTTGGGACGAGATTATCCAGGGCCTGCGGGAGCTGGAGGAAAGGATCAATGGAAAGTAGACCCGGGGCAGATTATGGCGACGTTCTACGGCGGTCATGGGCCGTGAAGGTAGAAGAGGTATAGCAAGGACCAAGCAATGAACGTATTACTGGCCCATTACAGGCACGTATTCGATGAACAGACACTCATGAAGTGGACGAGCCCGCATTTCTCCCCCAAGGAGGCCGGAGAGGCGCTGCGCGACACGGTACTCCGTAGTCTCCACGGCCCAATTTCACAGACTAATCTGGTCTTCAATCGGTCGCACATTATCTGTGCGAACGAAGTTTTTCCTGAATCTGCCGTTGCCGACTCAGTAGCTGACCTGGAAATCTGGGACGAATGGCGAAACGGTAGACGAGCATTTCCCTATCCCGGGAAGTACAGCCGACTCGGTATCACCATACAGGAGGGCAAAGTCTCCAGTAAGACGAGCGTCGGTATGATTGGGGAAATACTCGCGGGGTTGGTCAGCCAATCGTACTTGGGTCCCTGGGTGCTCGTGCGAGTCATCAGTCGGTGGCCGGACTTCATTTATTACACCCGGGATGGACGTTATGCTTTTGTAGAATCGAAAGCCTTTGGCGCTTTCGACAGAGACCCTTCCGACCCGGAGAAGATCCCGCCGAGGACCCTGGGTGAATGTTTCCTCGAAGCAGCGCGGCAGTTGAACACTGATCCATTCGTCAAAGTGTGGCTTTGCTTCACGGGAATCAGCCGTATTGACCCTTTCCATGCCACTACCTCACTGTTCGAACTCGACGCTCCGAATCGACGGAGAGAGACCGTTGTGGAGCGAGTCGTTCCACAACCCGTGATTTCTGGCTTGGCTCATCGTGCGATTGTCCATGCGGCTTCGGAGATGGAGGAGGCAGACGAGTTCGGCATGGCGAGCCTGAGTGAGCTGTCACAGGGGCGAAAATCAGAAAGTCGGCGGATGGCGGAGCGGCAGTTGGCATATCTCGCCATCGAACGCATTGAGGAAGAACTCCTGCTGAGCGCCGCTCCCCGAGACCTTCTTGTCCCAATTCGCCAACAAGTGGAAGAAGAAATCCGGAATCAGGCAGGCAAGGTTTACATGCCCGAAGCCGGTGTGGCGAGGCGGTTCGAGCGTGCCAAGAGAGTGGCGGCAGAAGGGAGGCTGGCTCAGATCAGGCCGGTGGGTGCGCAGTGGCTGTACCTGGCGGATCTGCCGGTTGAGACGAGACATCAGATGGAACGGACATGGGCACCTGATTGGGGCCAGGTAGACAAGCCGTGGGGCAGAATCGGAGATATGGAGTTATGGCGCGGCAGCAGTGCCGTTCTCGCTCTCGGCGGGCCGGAACTGGAAGGACAGAATATCGCAACAGCGTCACGAGAATAGAGGCGGCACCTCGATACTGGGAGAACGCTTATGGATCACGGATCGCAGGCAGGCACGCTCGTCGAGGCTGTCAGACGCTCGCTGGCTCAGGCCGCACGCTACAACCGTGGCGATGTAGTTGCGCCTGCGGCCGTATTGTGGACCGATGCCGATGGGCAGTGGCAGCCTGTAGTCGAGCAACTGCGCGGGCTTATGCCGGAGCTGTTGACTTTGGGGGATTACAGGCCCGAAGCTCGGACAGGGCCGACGATATGGCTGCGGTGCGTTATTGAGTCGGCGGTACGAGCGGAGAGGTTCGCCAGCCTCACTTGGCCGGTGGACACAGTGCCGGTGATCTACATGCCGGGTGTAAGCCGCCAGGTGCTGCGGGCGGCAGAGGAGTGCCCTGATTCGCTCAAGCCGTTGATTGAACTTCAGTACCGGGGAACGGTCTGGGCACAGAAGAACGGTAAGGATTGGACCGTGCGGGCATTCCTTGTCAGTGAGGATGGCGGGCTCGGCCTGGATGTGGCGGAGGATCGCTCGACGGTTCAGTCGATGCTGGGGGCCTTGTCGCAACTGGCAGTGACGCCGGTGACCCGCTTGCGCGGGCGGAGGTTGGAGGCGGAGGACTTCGACAAGCTGATGATCGGCGACACGCCCCGCGACCTGCTGCTGTGGCTGGGTGACCCGGACGCGACGCGCAGCCAGTGGGACGACGGCACATGGTCCGCCTTCCGCAACCGCTGCCAGCAGGACTTTGGCTTCGACCCGGAAACCGACGGCGAGATCGTCGGCGGCGAGAAGCTGGGCCAGCGGAAGGATGCGTGGTACGGCGTGTGGGAGCGGTTCGCTCAGTCCCCGTCGCTGTTCCCTGGCATCCCCGACCTGCTGCGGCGGGCAAAGCCCAAGAACCTGGGCCTGTTCGACGAGAAAGACGCCTGGCCGGATGAAAACGACAAGATGGAGAAGGCACTCCGCAAGGCGCTGGTGGAGGTCGGCACGATGAAGCCGGCCGACGCACGGCAACGCCTGGAGCAGTTGGAAGCCGAACACGGCCCGCGCCGCGGATGGGTATGGGCGCGCCTGGGCATGTGCCCGCTGGCCAATGCTATGGCGCACTTGGCAGTGCTGGCTAAGCGGACGACGGCGACGTTGGGCGGCGACTCGGCCGACGCGATGGCCAAAGTGTACGCCGAGGGCGGATATCTGGCCGACGACGGCACGATGCGGGCGCTGGCCTGCGTAAAGGCGGCGGAAGATGCCGCGGCCGTCCAGGCGGCGGTGCGATGCGTGTACCTGCCGTGGCTGGATGACACCGCTCGGCAGTTCCAAACGTGCCTGGCGGCGAAATCGCTGCCGACGGTGGCGCAACAAGGCGGCGTGGAAGCCGGCGCGAACGAGTGCGTCCTTTTCGTTGACGGCCTGCGGTTCGACATCGGCCAGCGGCTCGTGGCGATGGCCGGTGCGCGGCAGTTGGAAGTTACGGCTGGCCGGCGCTGGGCGGCGCTACCCACGGTGACGGCCACGGCCAAGCCGGCGGCGTCCCCAGTGGCGGAAAAGCTCCGCGGCGGGAGCCTGGACGCGGACTATTGCCCGGAGATCGCCGACACAGGCGAGCGCCTGAACACGGAGCGGTTCCGCAAGCTGCTGTCGGCCGCGGGGTATCAGGTGCTCGGCCCAGCCGAGGTCGGCGACGGCCGGGCGAAGAACGCCCGCGGGTGGACGGAGTTCGGCGAGTTCGACAAGC
The DNA here is from genome assembly GCA_023481165.1 of Planctomycetota bacterium. Lineage (GTDB taxonomy): Bacteria > Planctomycetota > Phycisphaerae > Sedimentisphaerales > Anaerobacaceae > PLanc-01. Next base: position 10,197 of record JAMCWO010000090.1, read on the forward strand.
TCGGACACAATCTGCAAAGCAAACTGGCGGCGCGGATCGAGGATCAGTTGGAACTGCTGCTGGAACGAGTGCAGGCACTACTTGATGCCGGCTGGAAGGGGGTCCGCATTGTGACCGACCATGGCTGGCTGCTGGTGCCCGGCGGGATGCCGAAGGTGCAGTTACCCAAGTACCTGGTGGAAAGCCGCTGGTCACGGTGCGCGTCGATCAAGGACGGTTCGCACGTCGAGCTGCCCGTCACCGGCTGGTCGTGGAACTCGCTGGAGCGATATGCCTATGCACCGGGCGTGCATTGCTTCGTCGGCGGACAGGAGTACGCCCACGGCGGCGTGAGCTTGCAGGAGTGCCTCGTGCCGGTGCTGGCCTTCGCCGCGACAAGCGCCCCGGCCGGCGTAGTGGTCACGGTCCGCGAGGTGCAATGGGTGGGCCTGCGCTGCCGCGTGGCGGTGGAGCCGGCGGCGGAAGGACTGACGGCGGACCTGCGTACCAAGCCCAACGTCGCCAGCTCAAGCATTACTGATCCCAAGCCCGTAGACGCCGATGGCAAGGCGGCGTTGCTCGTGGCCGACGACTCGCTCGAAGGCACGATGGTCAGCCTTGTCATTGTGGATTCGTCCGGCCGCGTGGTCAGCAAAGAGCCGACCACTGTTGGAGGCAAGTAACCATGAAATTAGACCATCTGGATCAACTGGCCGCTTCGGCCTTCGACGGCTATCTCGTCCGCAAAGACCTGGTGCGGCGGTACAGCCGGCAATATCCTGTGCCCACCTACGTGGTGGAGTTCCTGCTGGGGCGGTACTGCGCCACGGTGAACGAGCAGGAGATCGAGGAAGGCTTGAAGGTGGTCGAGCGGCAATTGCAGGACCGCACGGTCCGCACCAGTGAGCAGGAGCTTTTCAAGGCGCGGGCGCGCGAGAAGGGCTCGGTAAAGCTGATCGACATCGTCAAGGCCCGGCTGGACGCCAAGACTGACTCGTTCTTGGTGGAGCTGCCGAGCCTGGGCATCAAGGACGTGCGGATCGCCGACACGCTGGTCCACGAGCACGAGCGCATGTTGACGGACGGCTTCTACGCCGAGGTGACGCTCACGTATGACGCGGCGATCGCGGAGGAAAAGTACGGCCGACCGTTCGCCATCGAGAGCCTGCGGGCGATTCAGCTTTCCAAATCGGACGTATTGACCACGCTCACAAAGGGCCGCCAGCGGTTCACCACGGCCGAATGGAAGGACTTTCTGCTGCGGTCGGTGGGCCTGGAGCCGGCGGCAATGTCGGAGCGGGCGAAGATGGTGGCGCTGCTGCGGATGGTCCCGTTCGTCGAGCGCAACTACAACCTGGTCGAACTCGGTCCGCGCGGCACGGGTAAGAGCCACCTGTACCAGCAGATATCGCCCTACTCCCACCTGATTTCCGGCGGCAAGGCGACGGTCGCGAAGATGTTTGTGAACATGGCCAGCGGGCAGCGCGGCTTGGTGTGCCTGTACGACGTGGTGTGCTTCGACGAGGTTTCGGGCATCTCGTTCGACCAAAAGGACGGCGTGAACATCCTGAAGGGCTACATGGCTGCCGGTGAGTTCTCTCGCGGCAAAGACAGCATCCGTGCTTCGGGTGGAATCGTGATGGTCGGCAATTTCGACGTGGACGTGGAACAGCAGCAGCGGATCGGTCACCTACTCAGCCCCTTGCCGCCGGAGATGCGCAATGACACGGCGTTCATGGACCGCATCCACGCTTACGCGCCCGGCTGGGACTTCCCTAAGCTCAAGGCGGACGATCACCTTACGGACCACTTCGGGCTGGTGACCGATTTCCTATCGGAGTGCTGGACCAAGCTGCGCGAAGGTACTCGGATATCGGTGTTGCAGGGGCGAGCACATTGGGGCGGCGCGCTGAGTGGCCGTGACATCGAAGCGGTGAACAAGACTATCAGCGGTCTACTGAAGCTGCTCTTCCCCGAGCCGGAGATGCCGATTCCGGGCGAAGAACTGGAGGGTATCATCCGGATCGCGCTGGAGGCCCGGCGTCGAGTCAAGGAGCAACAGAAGCGATGCCTGAAGACCGAGTTCCGCAACACCCACTTCAGCTACTTCATGGGTCCGGACGGTGTAGAACAGTTCGTCTCGACCCCGGAGTTGCACAGTGACGAAGCCATCGAAGCTGATCCGCTACCCCCTGGGCAGGTCTGGGCGATCAGCCCAGGCGGACAGGAGGCGCCTCCCTCGCTGTATCGTATCGAGGCGACGTACGGACCCGGCAGCGGGGTCAAGATCCTCAATGCCCCGGTGCCGCCGGCATTCCGTGAGAGCGTCCGCTGTGGGGAGCAGAACCTCTACTCCCGAGCGAAGGAGTTGGTCGGGGACCGCGACCCTCGTAGTCATGAGTTCTCAGTTCAGTTGCGGGCGATGGATACGGACCGATCTGGTTGCGGCCTGGGACTGCCGGTGCTCATGGCGCTGTGTGGTAGTCTGATGGAACGGAGCACAAAGGGCGGACTAATCATCATCGGCTCCCTCAACTTGGGCGGGTCGGTGGAGATGATACAGAACCCCGTCGCCGTAGCCGAGCTGGCAGTGGAGAAGGGTGCGGTTCAACTTCTGATGCCGATAGCGTCAAGGCGACAGCTCTTGGACCTGCCCGATGAACTGGCAACCAAGGTGAACATCGTGTTCTACGCCGACGCGGCAGATGCGCTCGTAAAGGCGATCCTTGAATGAAGTTCTACTGGGCTGACACCCGCCGCGACATCTCATTCTCCCTTCCCACCTTCAGCCCCAGTAGGACTCTGCCACCCACCGTCCTCCAAAGAAGATCATGTGTGGGACTTTCTTCTTGCTCCTGCTGCTCCCTGCCGTCATAATCGCTCTACCATCTATGGATGAGCGTTTTCGACGGAGCAGCGACGAGAACCGTGCGGTTGAGGCCCAAGAGCGTGAGTCGACTTGATCTCACTAAACTTGGTGCAGCGTTACTCATGCCGTTGGGCCGGAAAGGACAAAAACATGGCGAACGACTTTCGGGTGTTTACCAGCTTTGCAGTTGAGGACGCGAATCTCAGGACCTTGCTCGTTGGTCAAGGCAGAAACAATAGGACACCATTCACGTTTGTGGATATGTCCGTCAAAAAGCCCTGGGATAACGAATGGAAGACCAATTGTCGGACCAAGATAAGGGGTTGTGATGGCGCCATTGGGATTGTAACCAACAACACTCCCAAAGCTAGTGGGCAACTCTGGGAGTTGACTTGTGCATATGGAGAAGGCAAGCCAGTTCTCCTGATGTATGGCAACGATGATAGACCTAGTGATTTGCCGGAGCCGCTAGAAGGAAGACGTATAGTACTGTGGGCTTGGAGCACCATCGCAGCATTCTTGGATAAGCTATGATCGCCAAGGGAGATTGACTATGGGGAACACAAGACGAGCGTTAGTCGTTGGGAAGTTGTCCCGTTCTCAGTTGAAGGCGCGGTGGCCACTCCACGGTGAATCCTACGCACTCTTGAGTTTCTTGGCAACTCCCTGTTGCTCGTCTTGATCCTGTAGTTTTGCCTCCAGCATCCACAAT
>JAMCWO010000347.1 GCA_023481165.1 Planctomycetota bacterium
GCACGGGCGAGACGCCCGTGATACTCATGGGCGGTCGCGCCCATGCTACTAGGTCAAATCTCGTTCGCCGGCGGTACCACGAAGGGCTGGCGGTAGTCACGCGTCAGGAAGGCGTTGGCGGCCTTATTCTTGACGAATCGCTCGCGGTCTGAGTTGATCTCCAGCCAAGGGCCGAGGGTCAGCGGCGTCTTCTCGATGTCCCCGCTGTTGTCGGTCAGGTGCTGGCGGATCTCGGCGAAGGTCTCTACGACGTTCTCGTTCACCTTGAGAGCTTCCAGGGCCTGCTGGATCTCTTTGGCCGACGCTCGTTGGCCCAAGCGCTGCGAAATGTTGGCCACGTGCACCACGGCGGTCGAGATGTGCCCCTCGCTGATGTCGGCGTTGAGGTCTTCGCGCTTGCGGCTACGAACCGCTTTGACGAAGTTGGCGAAGTGGTCTTCGCCGGGCCCGGAGAGCTTCTGGACCAGCTTGCCATTGGGATCGTAGGCCGATACGCCGCCGGCCCCGCCGCCCAGATAGCCTTCCGTGCCGACGATCAGGGTCGCGCCGCGTTTCGGATTTCCCGTCTTCAGGTTGCGGACCTCCTGGACCACGGTGATCGGGCCGAAATCGTGGATCGTGACCTGCACACTGGGCGTTTCAGCGCAGTCGTCCAGGCCCACGCGTCCACCGTAGCTGAGCACGCCCCGGCCCAGCCCTTCGAGGCCCAGGACCATCCGCATCGCGTCCACCGGGTGGACACTGTTGTTGGCCAGTTCCCCACCGCCCCAGTCCCAGAACCAGTGCCAGTCATAGTGGAAGCTCTTGCGGCGGACCGGCAACTCCATCGGCGCGGGACCGGCCCAGAGGTTGTAGTCCACCGTCGGCGGCGGCGAGTACTGACCCGCCGGACCGATCGAGGTCCGCGAGCGGTACGTGCAGACGTGGGCCAGCTTGATCTGGCCGAGTTTGCCTTCGCGGACGTACTGGGCGGCGGCGCGGTTGGAGCCGGAGGAACGGTACTGCGTGCCGCCCTGGCAGATCCGGTTGTACTTGCGGGCGACCTGAACCATCCGGCGGCCCTCGCTGATGTTGTGGCTCAGCGGCTTTTCCACGTAGACGTCCTTGCCCGCCTGCATGGCCCAAATGGCCGCCAGGGAGTGCCAGTGATTGGGCGTGGCGATAGAGACGATGTCCACGGACTTGTCATCGAAGATCCGCCGCATGTCCTGGACGAACTTCGGCTTGCTCTTGAACCGTGCGGCGACGCGCTCGCCGACCGCACTGTCCGCGTCGCAGATGTAGGTGAGAACACAATCGTCGCGGGAGTCGAAGGCCTTGGCATGATCGCCGCCCCGGCTGTTGACGCCGATGACGGCCACAGTCAGCCGGTCATTGGGACTCTTGCTCTGTTTGGCCGATTCACCCCCAAGGGCGGGGATGCTACCTACCCCGGCAGACGCCGCAGCCAGGAGGGACTCTTGCAGGAACAAACGACGACTGAGAGGGCTCATGATGGTTCTCCTCGGAAGCAATCAGACACTTTGCCAAACACCGGCACTCGCCGGCGTGCCATATATCCACCATGCTATCTCTGTGCACCACCAACTGCAAGCAGCCAATCAGCGGGACAGGGTCCAAGTGCCCGCCGGACCTTCAAACCACGCTGTGCCGGAGTCCTCGCTGACCGTGATATTACGGCCATTATCCGAGCCTTCCCGCTGGATGTGCCATGGGCCCGGCGACAAATCGGTTATCAACACGTGGCTGATGCGCTCACCCGGCACACCGGATTTGACCGTGATCTTCACCGGCTCGGCGGAGCGTCGGCTGTCCCTGCGCATCAGAATGGTCCAGGCGTCGTCGGGCCCCTCCAAGAGGCAGCCCACACGCGCGCCGGCCTCGATGACGCGAACGGGCCAGCTTACCAGCGATTGACAGTCCGTCACCTGCATCACATTAAGGAACAGGTCCTCGGCGGCAACGGCCTTGGGCGCGACCTCGATCCGCCACGCCCCGGTCTCGATGGAACTGCGCTCCAGCCGCTTGGGATCGACATCGTTCGCGTAGTTCTGGCCGAAGACCCAGAATTCCTTGCCCGGCCCGCCAACCTTGGTCAAGTCCAGATTGGTGGCCGTCGGCAGCAGCGTATTCAAAAGGAGCCGGCCGCTGTTGTTGTATTGGGTGCAATCGACCACCGCCGAAGTCGTATCCACGCGCGGCTCTTCGAGCGTATGCAGGAGCCAGTACTTGCGGAACGCCGGATTGGCGCTCACGATGCGGTCGAAGACGACCAGCGCCGCCGGTACCTGCGAATTACGGAGGTTCAGAAAGACAAAGGACCGCGTCACCTGCCGGACCTTCTTGCCGTAGGCCTCGGTGAGGTCGCCCTGCAACCACGTAAAAGCGGGCGTTTGCGGGTCGGGACCGAAGCCATGGGCGAGCACCTTGCCCGTGCGATAGCCGTTTTCCGGCGCCAGCAGCACGCTGAGGTTCCGGGCCTCAGAGCGGCCGTGGGGCAGGCGCTGCCCGCCATCGTTAC
>JAMCWO010000033.1 GCA_023481165.1 Planctomycetota bacterium
GTGAAAAGATTGCCATTACAACAATCTTCTCGGCTTGGAGGTCTATTCTTCTACACTCTTATCGGTCCTTGGCGGGCCGCTTATGGAAGTGCCATTCGGGCCAGCCCTTATTGTAATCTTTAACGGATCTTCCGCATCTGCCCGCATCGGCCAAGAATTCCGCTGATACCCTGAAAGCACCGGTCAAAGCCGGCGGAGAGTCGCGGATGCAGGAGCCGCATAGGCGAGCATACAATTGCCGGGGTATGGATTGATGATTTGCGATTTGTGATTTATGATTTGCGAAATGCGAACGGTTCGATTTGGAATTATCGGCGGCGGCATGATGGGTCGCGAGTTCGCCAGTGCGACAGCGCGGTGGCTGCACTTGCCCGAGATGACCATCCGGCCCGAGATCGTGGCCGTCTGCAACCGCACGCTCGATACGCCCAAGGTCGATTGGTTCAAAAAGAACATCCCCACGCTGTCGCAGGTCACGAATGACTATCGCGCGCTTCTGAGCAATCCCGATGTGGAGGCGGTCTACATCGCCGTGCCGCACCATCTGCATGAGGAGTTCTACACGGCGGCCCTCGACGCCGGAAAGCACCTGATGGGCGAAAAGCCTTTCGGCATCGATCTCAAGGCCAACGAGGCGATCATGGCCGCCGTCCGGAGGCATCCGGATTGCTTCGTGCGCTGCGCTTCCCAGTTTGTCTTCTTCCCGGCGGTCCAGCGGATCGGGCGGATGATCGAGGCCGGGGCGTTCGGCCGGATCATCGAAGTCAATGCGGGCTTCCTGCACGGCAGCGACCTGAATCCGCAAAAGCCCATCAACTGGAAACGCATGATCGAGTACAACGGCGCGTACGGCGTAATGGGCGACCTCGGCCCACATCTCTGTACCGTGCCGTTCCGCGCCGGCTGGACGCCGAAGAATGTTCGAGCGGTCCTGTCCAAGATCGTGCGCGAGCGGCCGGACGGCAAAGGCCGGATGGTGCCGTGCGAGACGTGGGACAACGCGACTCTTCTTTGCGAGGCCTACGATGGGTCCGTAGGGGCAAGCCGGGTTCCCAAACGCGATTCCTCGCGTTTGGGGTCCCCACCCCGTGCCTGCCCTGGGCAGCCACAGGGGGCTGCCCCTACCAGCGTCTTCCCCTTCACCCTGCGCACGGAGCGGATTTCACCCGGTCAGAAGAATAACTGGTACCTCGAGATTTATGGGACGCGGGCCTCCGCGAGATTCAGCCTCAACGAGGCCAACACGCTCGAATTGCTGGAATACACGCCGGGAAGTGAGCAGGCTTGGCAGAAGATCAGCATCGGCCATGAGATGACCTACAAGTCGATCACGGGCGAGATCTTCCAGGTTGGGGTCTCCGATGCGATCTTGCAGATGTGGGCGGCGTTCCTGTACGAGTTGGAGCGGGGCGAGACGCCCGGCCGGTTCGCCGGCTGCGCCACGCCCGAAGAGAGCGTGCTGTGGCATAAGTTGTTCACCGCTGCTCTCGACTCGGGTTCCCAAACGCGTTGCATCGCGTTTGGGGGCCCTTCGCAGGCGAGCGGCACAACGACCGCAATAGCCGATTCTTGATACCGCTGCTCGTGCCCTCAAAATACGTATTTATACGGATAGACAATTCTATTGATCCCCACTATTCTCGCTCGGGTGGGTGTTGGTGACTGGCTTTTCTGGGTCCGGAGAACCGCCTTGGATATGGGGCCGATCCTGAGGGGTGGACGATGGCCAAGAAGCTGAAGCGGAAAGAAATCAAAGGCGCGCGCCAGGCACGGGCGCAGGTAGGGGAGCCCGCCCGCCAGAACGAGCGGTTGCTGAATGCGCTTCTCTCGATCAGCGGCTGCGCGACACTGGAGGAAGCGCTCGAACCGTTGCTGGATGCCGCCTTGGCTGTCACGAAAATGGACGGCGGCGGCGTCTACTGGGTCCAAGACGATGTCGCGGTGCTTCGCCATTATCGCGATCTGCCGGAGGGATTCATCCGCGAAGTGATGCGGATGCCGCTGCTGCCGCCGATCCAAGCGGTGCTCCACCAGCAAGAACCGGTCGAAGTGGCCGAGACCTCTGCGTTCATGCAGGAACTTCTCCACCGGCACGGGATCCGGCACGCCTTCTCCTTTCCTCTACGGGCAGGGGGCACTCTTTTCGGGTTTCTCAACGTCGGCTCGACCCGGCCCCAACCGCCCGCGCAGACGGACATTCAGGCTCTTTGGGTCCTGGTGAACGAGATCGAATCGCTGTTCTGCCGACTCTACAGCGAGAAAGCCTTGCGCGAGAGCGAGGAACGGTTCAATGCGTTCATGGACAACTCGCCGGCCATCGCGTGGATGCGGGATGAGCAGGGCCGGTATGTATATCTCAGCCGGACGTACCTCAGCCGTTATGGAAGAAGGCTCGAAGAATGCCGCGGCAAGACCGCTTTTGACCTTTGGCCGCGGGAAATTGCGGAGGGATTCCGGAGAATCGACCAGGAGGTGCTGCGCACCGGACGGTCCATGGAGGTTATGGAAGAAGTCCCCACCCCCGAGGGCGGGCGGTCCTATTGGTGGAACGTCAAGTTCCCCTTCCAGGACGCGTCCGGCCGGCGCTTCGTCGGCGGAATTGGGGTGGACATGACCGAGCGCAAGCGGATGGAGGCGATGCTGCAACAGACGAACGAACGCCTGGAGGAGCAGGTACAAGCACGAACGGAGGAATTGAACCGTACGATCGACCAACTGCAAGGCGCGATGCGGGAGTTGGAGCAGCACGCCGAGCAGCTCCAGAAGCTCACTTTGGACGTCGTGCAGGCGGAAGATCGGGAACGAAGGCGCCTGGCCGAGTTTCTCCACGATGATTTGCAGCAAACCCTGGCGGCGGCCAAGTTCCACCTGAGCATGTTGGGCAGCCGCATCGCGAGCGACAAATTCGCCCTGGAAACCCTGGAGCAAAGCAAACAGATGCTCAAGGAAGCCATTGAGAAATCGCGGTGTCTGTCCCATGAGTTGGGCCCGCCCGTGTTGTATCACAACGAATTGGGCGCCGTATTCGAATGGCTGGCCGATCAGATGGCAAGCCGCCACGGCGTGACTGTCCAAGTCGAAATCCACGGCAGGGTAGACTCGAACTCCGAGCCGGTGCGGAGTTTCCTGTACCGCACGGCCCAGGAGCTTCTGTTCAATGCGGCCAAGCATGCCCACATTCAGGAGGCCAAACTGCGGCTGCAACGTGTGCGCGATGAGTTGTGGCTGACCATTTCCGACAAAGGCCGGGGCTTCGATCCGACGTCTCTGGCCGAGACGGCCGGTTTGGGGTTGATGACCATCCGCGAGCGCGCCAAGCTGCTCGGTGGCCGCATGATCATCAAGAGCGCCCCGGGCCAAGGCAGCATCTTTTTCGTCGCCGTCCCGGACGTTGCCGTCTGATACGGATTCGGAAAAATCCTTGCGCGTCCGAGAGAGTGTGCGCGTTGACACGGGCGTTCTGCTCGTGGGGCTTTGTGGCATCGGCGTCCCGCCGATGCTGCATGGGCGCTCGCGCCCATGCCACGTGGAGCGCACGAACTATTCCGAATCCGTATGAGGGGACCTGATGCCAGCGCCAGATCCCGGCATTCAGGCTTGGGGCGGATTGTATTGGGGGACCTTGAGAGTCTCGCCGCCTTTGAGAGCCGATTGATGGGCGATGATCCCCGGCACGGTCAGGGCCAGGGCCTCATAGATGTTCACCAGCGGCTGGCGGTCCTTCAGGATCGACGTGATAAATTCGTCCGTCAGATGTCCGTGCGAGCCGCCGTGCCCGCCCGCGGGCACCTTCGGCGGCAGCGCCGGACGCGCCAGGTCGGGAAGCATCTTGACTGCACCCTGATACCTGGTCCCGTCCATCCGGCCCTTCTCGCCGAAGACGCGGCCCTGCTCGACGACGTAACCCTGCACACCCTTGCACATGAGCATGCGGGAGGAGCCCCCTTCACTGGTCTGGAACAGGGCGACCTCGTCGCTGAAGGGGTTGTTGTACCGGTTCGCCCCCGGCCGATTCTCGGGGAATCCCGCGTTGAATCCGATGCAGGAGACCGAGGTGAAGCGCTTGCCCGTGACACCGATGTAGTAGGCGGTCGAGTGGGTGGGATACCACAGGGGCGGCAGGCCGATCCGCCAACCCTTGAACGAGTCGATCGGTTTGGGGCTGGAATGATAGTACTCGCCCTCGGAGTAGACGAGCCGGCCGAATCCGCCGGCGCGGTAGATCTGGCGCATGGCGTAGCAGTCCTCGCGGTAGCAGCTCGTCTCAGCCATCATATATTTCAGGCCGGTCTTCTGGACGGTCTCCAGAAGCTGCTCGGCCTCTTCGATCGACCCGAACGCGGCCGGCACGGCGGACATCACGTGCTTGCCGTGGTGGAGGACCTCCCGGCAGTGGCGCGGATGGCTCGGGGCATCGGTGGCCACGAATACGGCCTCGATCTTCGGGTCTTGGACCAGCACTTCCAGCGATTCATACGACTGGCCGCAGCGGCAGGCCTTCATCAGGGCCCGGCACCGCTCGGGGATCAGATCGCTGACCGCGACGATTTCCACATTCGGATGATCCTGGAAGCCGAAGGCCGCCCCGAACTGACACACACCATAGCCGACGATGCCGACGCGGACCTTCCGGTCGGAGACAGGCTGCCACGGCTTGGACGGTTGCGGCTCTGAGCCGGCGGCTGTCGCCCCGGCCAGTCCGGCGGCGACTGCCGTGCCCAACGACATGCGCCCGACCTGCTCCAGAAATTCCCGCCGATTGACAGGAGAAATAACGCGGTTTGACATGGCCTAACCTCCTATTTCTTGCCGATATATCCGGAAGCGGCGCATTCTTGATGGCGTCCATCGGATCTGCACCATTCTAAACGCTCCGCAGGGGCGGCGCCAACCGGCCGGCAAAGGTTTGCAAAGGCCCCGCCATGAGCATAGAATGATGTCATCGGAATCATTGATGCGGCCGGATGTCATGGAAGACCCGAATAGAGCTACGTTTGATTTCCAGAGAGGCCCGGACGGCCAAGCCCGTTTGATTCTCAAGGGCCGGCTGGACCGCGATACGACTGCCTCCCTCTGGCCGCAGAGCACGCAGACCCTGCGACAAGCCCAAGTTCCTCGTCTGATCGTCGATGCCGGCGCGGTCACCTACTGCGATGGGGTCGGCGTGGCCCTGCTCACGGAGTACAAGCGCATCCAGCGGGAGCAGCGCGGACAGATCGAGATCCGGGGCCTGCGGCCGGAGTTTCAGCAGTTGATGACGTTGCTCGAGACCGACCACCTGGTGTCGCCTCCCAAGCCGCCGGGGCCGATTCGGGGGCTGATTCGGGGCGTCGGCGAATGGACGGTCGGCCTCGTCGGGGAGTTCATTACCGAGATCAGTTTCACGGGCGAGGTCTTCCTGAAGCTGCTCCAAACGCTGTTACATCCGCGCACCCTGCGCGGGGAAGACACCTTGGTGATTGCCGAGAAGGCCGGTGCGAATGCGGTGGGCATCGTGGGCGCCCTGGGGTTTCTGATCGGGCTGATCCTGGCCTTTCAGACGGCGGCCGCCATGCGGCAATTCGGCGCGCAGGTCTACGTGGCCGATCTCGTGGCGGTGGTGCTGTTCCGGGAACTGGGGCCGTTGATTACGGCCGTGGTGCTCACCAGCCGCAGCGGGTCTGCCTTTGCGGCCGAGGTGGGCACGATGAAGGTGAACGAAGAAATCGATGCACTGGTCACGATGGGCTTGGACCCCGTGCAGTTTCTGGTCCTGCCGAGACTCGTGGCCGTTCTGGCCGTGATCCCCTTGCTGACGTTGTTCAACGAGCTTTTGGGACTCGTCGGCTGTGGCCTGGTCATGTCTACCTGGGATGTGCCTTTCTCGATTTTCATGGAAAGGATTCGCCACGCCGCCACCCTGACGGATTTCTTCGGGGGTTTGGTCAAGACGTTTGTGTTCGGCGCGCTCGTGGCGGGCCTCGGCTGCCTGCGAGGCCTGCAGACGGGTACGGGGCCGACCGCCGTCGGAGATTCGACGACGCGCGCGGTTGTCAGTGGAATCATCGCGATTATCGTGGCCGACGGGGTGTTCGCCGTGGTCTATTATTATCTGGGAATCTGAGCCCGCCCCAGGCCCGAAGGGCCGCTGTGCGGCCGGGCGGCGCGTCGGGGGTCTATGACGAACGGGTCGATCATCCAAGTGAAAGATCTGGCGGCCGGTTATGCCGACGCCGTGATCTTGAAGGACATCAATTTTGAGGTTCGCGTGGGCGAAATCTTCGCCATCCTGGGCGGTTCCGGCTCCGGCAAGACCACGTTGCTGAGGTGTATGATCGGTCTGCTCAAGCCGCTGCACGGCGCCATCGTGATCGACGGGACGGACATCGTGAGCGCCGCGGGCGAGGAGCGGCTCCAGGTGCTGCGGAAGATCGGCGTGGCCTACCAGAGCGGGGCCCTGTTCGGCTCGATGAGCCTTCTGACGAACGTGGCGCTGCCCCTGGAGGAATTTACGGATCTGCCGCGCTCGGCCATTGAGAGGATCGCCCAAATGAAGCTCAAGGCGGTGGGCTTGCAGGCGGCAGCGTACAAAATGCCGTCGGAACTCAGCGGGGGGATGCGTAAACGCGCCGCCATCGCCCGGGCGTTGGCCTTGGACCCGAAGATCCTGTTTCTCGATGAGCCGTCGGCCGGCCTGGACCCGGTCACCTCGGCCCAGATCGACGAGCTGATCCTGGATCTGTCGCACGATTTGCAGATCACCTTTGTGATTGTCACGCACGAGTTGCCGAGTATTTTCACGGTGGCCGATCGCGCCATTATGGTCGATAAGGATACCAAAACGATCATTGCGGCCGGCAAGCCGCAGGAACTGCGCGACCAGAGCGACAATCCCGTGGTTCGCCAGTTCTTCCACCGGGCGGTTGGCAAGCCCCTGGGGACATGAAGAGTTTTAATCCGCCGCACCCGAAACTGATTGGAACAGGTTGATTGAATGGACGCAAAGCCGCACTACTTCCGGATTGGTCTGTTTGTCCTGGCCGCGCTGACGTTGATCGTCGTGGCCGTCGTCCTGTTTGGCGCCGGCCTGTTCGCCCCAAACCGGCTGTACGTGGAGACGTATTTCACGGAATCCATCACCGGTTTGAGCATCGGCTCGCCCGTACAGTTCCGCGGCGTGCAGATCGGTCAGGTGGAACAGATCGGATTCGTCGGCAGCGTGTACAGCCTGGACCAGAACACCCCGGCGAACGCCGCGTATGCCTCCTATGTCCGTGTCGTCAGTGGCATCCTGTGCTGCAAACTCCCCGCGGAGACCCCCGAACAGATGGACACGCTCCTGACGCAGATGGTCCGGCACGGACTGCGGGCCCGGATCTCCTCCAACCTGCTGACCCAGCAGGCTTATCTCGAGATGAACTTTCTCGATCCGAACCGCTTTCCGGCAGAGAAGGTCCCCTGGACCCCGAAATATGTCTTCATTCCTTCGGCACCGAGCGAGTTCGGCACGATCACGGGTTCGATCGATAAGATCCTGAGCCAGTTGGAGGCGATCGACGCCCAAGGCTTGGCCGCCAGTCTGGAGAAAGTCTTCACGTCTCTGAATACGGCCATCACGGAGGCCCATCTGGCGGAACTCAGCCGGGAAGCCCGCGGGCTGCTGCAGGCGGGCCGGGAGAAGGTCGAGGCGCTGGAGATGGACAAGCTCAATGCGGGCGCCCAGCGGTTCGTCGCCTCCCTGAACCAGGCGGTCCAAGAGGCCAACATCCCGGGCCTGAGCCGGCAGATTCGCGGCATTTTGGACCAGACGGACCAGAAGATCGCGGCGGTGGATGCCCAGAAGATCAATGCCGACATCGAGCGGCTCCTGACTTCTCTGGATCGGGCCGTGGCGGATGCCAACGTCCCTGCCATCAGCGCGCAGACGCAGGCTCTGATGGCGGAACTGCGGGTGACGAACAAGTATCTGCAGACCTTGTTTGCGCCCCCGCCCGGGGCCGTTCCGGCGCCGAACGTGCCGGAGGCGGTGGCCCGGCTCAGCAAGGTCCTGACGAATTTCAACGCCCTGATCTCCACGGAACGGCCCGGCATCGAGAGAGTCCTCAACGATTTGCGGGAGATCACGGATAGTCTCAAGGAGCTCATCGCGACCCTGGAGCAGAATCCCTCGGAGCTGCTGTTCAGCAGGCCGCCCAAGAAATCGGAGGTAGTAAGATGATTCGTACTCGGCTGTGTCTCCTCGTGTCTTCGGCTCTGCTGATCTCCGGTTTGCTCTTGTCCGGATGCGGCCAGAGCGCGATCGCCGAAAGAAAGTACTACGTCCTGGATACGGTCCGTGCTGGGCCGCCGGACGCGATCCACACCGACGCTACCGTGCGGCTGCGCCGGTTCAATGTGGATGAGGCTTTTGCCGGCCGGTCCTTGGTATACCGCGTGGACGAGTTCCGGTACGAGCCCGACTATTACCACCAATTCCTGGTTCTGCCGGGGGTCATGATCACGGAAGAGGCGCGGGACTGGCTGGCGAACTCCGGCCTGTTTGCCCGTGTTACCGCGGTGGGCAGCCGGGTGGAGTCCACGTACCTGTTGGAGGGCAACGTCATCGATCTCTATGCCGATTTCACGCAGAAAGCGCCGCCGGAGGCCATCATGGAAATCCGGTTCTTTCTGCTGGCCGGTCCGGAGGCCGACGAGTCCGTGGTCTTGTCCCAGACGTACCGTGCCGCCACCCCCATTTCCGCCAAGACGGCGGAGGCCATAGTTGGGGCACTCAGCCAAAGCTTGGCCGACATCTTGACCCGCCTGGAGGCGGACATCGCCAAAATTGTCGCCCGTCCGCCCGACAAAGCGGAAACGCTCCCCGAGGGGAAGGCAAGATGAATCTCGCAGGACGGACGACAGAGGGGAACTGAGTTCCGTCCTCTGTCTTCACAGTACGCCTTCGACGTAATCGTCGAAGTGGTACATTTCGGCGTTTTCCAGAAAGCTTTCGGGCTGGGAGACGAAGCTGTAGAGATTCTCCACGAGGAACAGGTGCTTGTCCTCTTCCTGGGCCAGCAGGCGGAACACCCGCTTCTGGACGGGGTCCTGAGCCGCTTCGGCCTGCTCCAGATAGAACTTCTTGCTCTGTTCCTCGATCTGACAGGCCTTGCGGTACAGTTCTGCTTCGCTGATCAGAAAATCGAATTTCTTAGGCGAGACCCGCATCTTCTCGAAGACTTCTCTCGCCCGGTCCAGAACAGGCACATCGGTCACCTGTTCGGGCGCCTCGGTCCTCATCCGTTCGATCGCCTGGTAGTGCTTGGCTTCCTCGTCCGCCAGCATGGTCAGGATATTCTTCAGCCCTGGGTGGTTGGCTCGATGGGCCAGGTCGCGATAGTACTCCTCGCTGAACTTTTCCTTCTCCAGCGCGAATGCAAAGATGTCCATGCGTGTTCCTTTCTGTTCCCGACGTCTGTCTTGTCCGCGCGGCTCCACCCGACCCGCTTGGACCGGTCAGGGCACCGGGGTCCCCAACGCATCTGTTCGCGTTGGGGGGCCCCTCCCAAACGCGGAATTATGCGTTTGGGGACCCTGCAACGAAGGGCTGCCACAGTGTTCTACCGGCGGGCCGCCGCTTGGTTCAGTAAAACCGCGCCGCGGATGCCCGGCGCGGGGTCCGCCCCGACTCTGATGCCCTCGTAATCCTGAGAATCAATGTGCCCGATTTCTACGGCGCCGATGAACCGCCGTCGTGACACAGCGTAAGCAATACCAAAAGAGCATCGTCGGGATGCTCGAATGGAGTACACCACAAGCCCCTGCGCAGTCTCGCTTCCTCTCCCTCCGCACCGCAGGGGCTTTGCCTGTTGTATCCCAAGAAAAACCTGAGCCCCTCCCCCGCCCCGTATGCTATAATAGCCCCTTGAAACCGGGTGTCCGAGACGGGATTCTGTCGCCGGAGGATGTACCGCTATGGTAGACAAAGCCGCCCATCAACCCTCATCGCCCCTGGAGGAGCAGGACCGGACGGCCAGCGATTCGGCGCTGGTGATCACACGCAGCCTGCTCCAACATGTCCCGGGAATCGTGGAATCCTGCGGGGCAACGGCCCTGTTTGTCTACGTGGACGCGATGGAGGAAGAAGCCCTGGATTTCAACTTGGCCGTCAACGCCAAGGTCTTTTGCGTGACGCGGGCGGCCTCGGATGGCAAGGAGCCGCGGCTGGGAGCGCTCCAATGCCTGCGCATCCCGAACGTGCCGCTGACACGGATTGGACAGGTGAAGATTGCGGTGTTTCTGGCTCTTTCCCGGGGGCTGATCCGGCATGGCGACCGCGTGGTGTTTCTCTCGGGGCTGGCGGCCGCCAAGACGCTCGATACGATCATCGTGACCGAGGTGGGGCGCGAATATGAGATCTTTTCCTCGGGTGCGGACCTGACGCCGGCTTCCTCGAAGGTTCTGCCGGAGGTGATCGAGCGCGTGGTCGACATCGCCTCCGAGCTGGGCAGCGAGGGCCGCGAAGGCCGGGCGGTGGGTGCCATGTTTGTGATCGGCGATACCGACCGTGTCCTGCCTTTGACACGCCAGCTTGTGCTGAATCCTTTCAAGGGCTACCCGCCCCAGGAGCGAAACATCCTCGATTACTCGCTGGAAGAGACCGTCAAGGAACTGGCCACGCTCGATGGCGCATTCCTTCTCCGCGGCGACGGCGTTGTGGAGACCTGCGGTACTTACATCCGGACGACCAGTCAGCCGGATTACGAATTGCCACGGGGTTTGGGCGCCCGGCATCACGCCGCCGCAGCGATCACCGCGGTGACGGATTCTATCGCTGTCACAGTCAGTGAATCCACCGGCTCGATCACCATCTTCCACGGCGGACGGATCATCACGGAGATTCAGAAGCCTCGCAGCACGGGCGAGAAGCCCAGATTGACGCGATCTCACCCCCGCCGCCCCAAAGATCAGGATCTCCCTGCCTGACCATTTTTTCTCCCATTGCCCCAATTTGATATAACCTCTCACAGAATAGTGGTTTACTGTGGCGCAATCTATCTGCGCATGGACATAGTTGTGAAAATTATCTCAATAGAGTGTTGACATATCTTTCATAATGTGGCACACTATGAATTAAGAAGCCTCTGAATTCTCATGCATGTGTGTAGCTGAATCTGTTGTGAAGAATGGAACATATGGAAAGAAGTATGCAAGCTATGGCGAATAGAAGTTGCATAATACGGTTGTCACGGTACAAAAACGCCTTGAATCGATTGCGTACCCTCAACTTCGTTCGCGTGTTTTCCGATAACTTGGCGGATGCTGCCGGTGTTACGGCGGCGCAAGTGCGCAAGGATTTCTCCCTCTTTGGAATCACCGGCAACCGCCGGGGTGGTTACCGGGTCGATGAGCTGGCGGAGCAGTTGAACAAGATCCTGGGCAAGGATCAGCTCCACGAGTTCATCGTGATCGGGGTCGGCAATATCGGCCGGGCCTTGCTGCACTACCCCGGCTTCGAGAGGAGCGGGATCAACATCGCGGCCGGATTCGATATTGACCCTGCCAAGTTCAATCGAGACAGCAAGCCGCCGGTGCTGCCCTTGGACCAACTGGCCGGCGTCATCAAATCCCGGGACATCAAACTCGCGATTCTGGCGGTCCCGGACTACGCCGCCCAGCAGGTCCTGGAATTGGTGCTGTCGGCGGGAATCCGGGGTGTGCTCAATTTTGCCCCGATTTGCCTCAAGGCCCCCGCAGGGTGTGTGATCAACAATATCAACCTCGAGACCGAGCTCGAGAATTTGATCTACTTCGTCAATGCGGCCAACGGTGGGAACTAATCGAGTCCTTCTGTCGATCTCCCTGAAGACGAGAATTCTGCTTTCGTTCCTCATGGTGATTCTGGTGCTGTCGGTCCCGATCGCGACGGTCGGGTACCGCGTAATCCAGAAGAACATCATTCGCCGGGCGGATCGTCAGGTTCGGGACAGCATCAACGCGGCTCAGATCGTCTATACCGGCGAGATCGAGCGGATCGGCGAGGCGCTGAAGCTGGTGTCCGCGAAAGAGAATGTCGAGGCCCTGAAGAACGAGCTCAACGTGCACTATCTGCGTCGCGTGGCGCAGCCGGACTTCGGCACGCTGCGGAGTGAGATTGCCCGGGCCGCGGTGCAGCAGGGCGAGCCGGTAGGGGGGACACGGATCATTTCGCCCCAGGAACTGGCGACGATGGCCGACGAGTTCCCCGGCCGGCGGCCGATCGAGATCAAACCCACGCCCAAGGCCCGGCCGACCGACAGGAAAGTACTCGAATCGGTCATGGCCAAGGAATACGCCGTGCCCATCCTCGACGGCGGGGGCCAGGTCCAGGCGGTTCTCTATGGCGGCCGGGTGGTCAACCGCGACTACACCTTCGTGGACCGCGTCCGCGAGATGGTCTTCGGCAAGGAAGTGTACAAAGACAAGCCGGTGGGCACCGTGACGATCTTCCTGGACGATGTACGCATCGCCACGAACGTGCAGGACAAGGATGGACAGCGCGCGGTGGGGACGCGAGTGTCGGACGAGGTCTACCGGGCCGTCGTTGAGCACGGGCAGACCTGGCAGGAGCGGGCTTTTGTGGTCACCGATTACTACAAGAGTGCCTACCAGCCGATTCGGGACATCCGCGGCGACATCATCGGTATTCTCTACGTCGGCATTCTCGAACAGCCGTTCAACGACTTGGCCAAGGAGATTCTCCAGTTCTTCCTGCTGTCGGTCGGCGGCGTGACGCTGATCGCCGTGCTGCTTTCGGTCATCTTGGCCGGGGCGATCTCGCGGCCGTTGACCCAGGTGGTCCACGCCAGCGAGTGCCTGGCCTCCGGCGATTGGGGCTATCGGATCAACCCAAACACGTCGATCAAGGACGTCAACAGCATGGCCGAGGCCTTCAACGCGATGGCCCTGGGCCTCAAAGAGCGCCAGGAGTGCCTGAAGGTCTCCAACGAGAAGCTGGCGGCCTCGAACAAAAGCTACATCGACCTGATCGGCTTCGTCGCCCACGAACTCAAGGGGATCCTCGCCTCGGCGGTGATGAACGCCTACGCCGTGCGCGACGGCTATCTCGGCCTGGTCAATTTCAAGCAGCGCAAGGCGATGGATTCCCTCACGCGGAACCTCGATTATCTCGACGCGACCGTCAAAAAATTCCTGAACCTCGGGCGGATCGAGCGGGGGGAGCTGGCCGTCAACAAGACCACGCTGAACCTCAAGAAGGAGGTCTTCGACGTCTCGATCACCGCGCTGGCCCCGATGGCGTCCAAGAAGGGCCTGCAAATCGCCAATGAGATCAGTCCCGACCTGGACGTGCAGGCGGACTCGGACCTGATGCAGATCGTGGCCAACAATCTCGTCAGCAACGCGATCAAGTACAGCCCCGACGGCGGACAGATCAAAGTCACCGCCCAACCGATGGACGGCAAGGTCGAGATCGACGTGTATAACGATTCGACCCCCATGAACGACCAACAGCGGGCGAAACTGTTCCAGAAATTCTCCCGGCTCGACAACCCGGAGACGAAGAAGGTCAAGGGGACCGGTCTGGGTCTGTATATCACCAAGCAGATAGATCGGAAGAG
>JAMCWO010000355.1 GCA_023481165.1 Planctomycetota bacterium
CGCGGGGGGCCAGCGGATCCTCAACTTCCGCTGCTATGCCAAGTCGGGACTCTGGAAGGAGTTCTGGCAAGCCTACCAACAGCTTCGCCGTTCCGCATGAGTAGTACGTAAAATGGAAGTTGCACCCCAAACAAAGCCAATTTCTCCCAGAACGTTACGAGAGGTAAACACCGTGCCGGAAAAGAGTTATGGTGAATTGTACATCCATGCGGTCTCGGAAAAACAAAGCCAATCCTCTCCCAGACAGCGGCAGGCGCGGGTCGGCATGGCTGCCAGTGCCGCTGTCAGCACCTATCGTGCCAAACAAACCCAATCGGCCCCCGACAGGCCGGGAAGACCATCGTCAAGGCCAGAGGCCTTGGCGATGCCACCCCGCAGAGGAGCTACTGCGTCAAACAAACCCAATTTCCCGGCGGTGCCGGGCGGAACGAGGCGGGGATGGCGGAAGCAATCGTTGAAAGAAAACCCTCGGATGGAGAAAATGAGATTCGGCGTTCGGCCGCGGGTTGAAAGGTCTTGCGTATCAAGGAGTCACAGATGGTCAAGGGTGTGATCACCACACTATCGTTGTTGGCGGTTTGTAGTGTGCCCGTAAGGGCATCTGTAGGGGTGGGCCCCCGTGCCTACCCTGCGTCGGCGGGCAGCCACGGGGGGCTGCCCCTACGGGGCACGTGGTCGTTCCAGTTGGACCGTGAGGATCGCGGCGAGGCGGACCAATGGTTCGGGCGCGACCTCGCAGATGTGCTCGTCCTGCCGGGGGTGCTGACAGCCCAGGGGTTCGGAGACCCGGTATCCATGCAGACCAAGTGGACGGGCAACATCAACAAGATCTGGCAGAGCGATCCCTACTACAAGCAGTATCAGGCGCCCGGCAATTTCAAGATGCCCTTCTGGCTCCAGCCGGACCGGCACTACGTTGGAGCGGCGTGGTACCAGCGGCAGCTCGACATTCCCCGGGATTGGCAAGGCAAACGCCTAACCCTCTTCCTGGAGCGGCCGCACTGGAAGACCACCGTCTGGCTGGATGGCCGCTGCCTCGGCTCGAAGGACAGTCTCGGTACGGCCCACCTGTACGAGCTCGGCACCAATGTGCCTGGTGGCAAGCACCGGCTGACGATCCGCGTCGATAACCGCATGATCGTGGATGTAGGCAACAACGCCCACAGCATCTCCGACCACACCCAAGGCAATTGGAACGGGATCGCCGGCCGCATCGAGTTGCAGGCCACCGACCCGGTCTGGCTCGACGATGTCCGTGTGTATCCCAGCATCAAGGATAAGACCGTCGGGGTGAAGGTCGGCATCGGCAACAGCACCGGCACCTCCGGCGCGGGTACGCTGTCGATCCAAGTCGCAAAAGCAGGCCAGTCCCTGGAGATTCCGGTATCGTGGACGGCGCAAGGCGGCAGCGTCGAGGGCATTTGCCCTATGGGCGACGATTGCCAGCTCTGGGATGAGTTCCGGCCCAACCTCTATACGATGACTGTCGCATTGAAGGGCCCCAACTGCCAGGATCGAACCAGCGTCCAGTTCGGCATGCGCGAAGTCAGTACGCAAGGGACGCGGATCGCCCTCAACGGCCGGCCGATCTTTTTGCGGGGCACGCTCGAATGCTGCATTTTCCCACTGACGGGCCACCCGCCGACCGATGTGGACTCCTGGAAGCGGATCATCCGTATTGCCAAGGCCCACGGCCTGAACCATATCCGGTTCCATTCCTGGTGTCCGCCGGAAGCGGCATTTGTCGCGGCGGATGAGCTGGGGTTCTACTACCACGTCGAGTGTTCCGCTTGGGCGACCGTCGGCAACGGCGGCCCGTTCGACAAATGGCTCTACCAGGAGAGCGAGGCCATGATCAAGGCCTACGGGAACCACCCGTCCTTCACGTTCATGGCGTACGGCAATGAGCCGGGCGGCAAGAACCAGAACCGTTTCCTGGGCGATTTCGTGACCTATTGGAAGAAGAAGGACCCGCGCCGGCTGTACACCTCCGGGGCGGGCTGGCCGCTGCTGCCGGAGAACGATTACTACAGCACGCCGGCGCCGCGCATTCAGCAGTGGGGCCAGGGGGTGCAAAGCCGCGTCAATGCCAAGCCGCCCGAGACGATGACCGACTATCGCGACTTCGTCGAGCAGCACAAGAACGCCCCGGTGGTCAGCCACGAGATCGGGCAGTGGTGCGTGTACCCGAATCTCGCGGAGATGATGAAGTACAAGGGCCTGCTCAAGGCACGGAACTTCGAGATCTTCCAGGACCAGCTCGAACGCAACGGCATGCTCAGCCAAGCCCACGATTTTCTCCTGGCCTCGGGCAAGCTGCAAGCCCTGCTGTACAAAGAGGACATCGAGTCGGCCCTGCGCACGCCGGGCTTCGGCGGTTTTCAGTTGCTGGACCTGCACGACTTCCCCGGCCAAGGCACGGCTCTCGTCGGCGTGCTCGACCCGTTCTGGGGCTCGAAGGGCTACATTACCGCCGAGCAATACCACCGGTTCGCCGGGCCGGTGGTGCCGCTGGCCCGCTTGGAGCGGCGGATCTTTGAAGCCGGGGATGCCATGAAAGCCCGAATCGAGCTGGCTCAGTTCGGCCCGACAGACCTGGAAGACGTAACGCCTTTGTGGACGATCCGCGGTGCCGGCGGCATCGTCGCCCAAGGCAGCTTGCCGCAACAGACAATCAAAGCCGGCACCCTGAGCAACCTGGGCGAGATCAGCGCCAAACTGCCCGACAACGCGAAGGCCCAAAAGCTGAATCTCGAAATCAGCATCCGCGGCACTGAGGCGGCCAACGACTGGGACCTCTGGGTGTTCCCCAAGACCGTGTCCACAGAGCCGGCCGGCGATATTCTGGTCACGCGCGAGTTGAACGAAACGGCGATCAATCGTCTCAACCAAGGCGGCAAGGTACTCTTGCTGCCCTTGCCCCAGACCATTCGGAACGATGAGCGGCACCCGCTCACGATGGGCTTTTCCAGCATCTTCTGGAACACGGTCTGGACCGACTGGCAGCCGCCCCATACGCTGGGAATCCTGTGCGATCCGAACCATCCAGCCCTCGAACGGTTCCCCACCGAGTACCATTCGAATTGGCAATGGTGGGACCTGATGCACGGGTCAGCGCCGTTCATCGTCACCGACCACCGCAAGCTGCGTCCGGTCGTGCAGGTCATCGACGACTGGGTCACGGCTCGCAAGCTCGCGCTGATCTTCGAGGCCCGCGTCGGCAAGGGCAAGCTCCTGGCGTGCGGCTGCGACCTGGTGAGCGATCTCGACAAGCGGCCGGTCGCCCGCCAGATGCGCCACAGCCTGCTGGCCTACATGGCCGGCGCACGCTTCGACCCCAAGTTCGACCTGACCCCGCAGCAGTTGCAGGACCTTCTGAAAGAGCCGAGCCCGCTGCAGAAGCTGGGCGCCACCGCCGCCGCGGTCGATTCTCGTCCGGGCTACGGCCCCGAGCTGGCGATCGACGGCGATCCCACGACGTTTTGGCACACGGAGTGGGAGCCGATGGCCCCGCCGCCGCACGCGTTGATCCTCGACCTCAAGAAGCTCGTGCGTCTACGGGGTCTGACGTACCTCCCGCGGCGGGACATGAGCAACGGCCGGATCGCGCAGTACGACGTGAGTCTGAGCTTCAACGGCTGGGAATGGGGCCAGGTCGCCGAGGGAACGTGGCCCAATGATGCCACGCTTAAAACCGTTCTGTTCGACAGGCCCCGGGACGCCCGTTTCCTCAAGCTGGTCGCCCACAGCGAAGTGCGCGGCCAGCCCTTCGCCGCCGTAGCGGAATTGGACGTTCTGGCCGAATGACTTCACATGCCACGGACTTCGAAGACAGGTGCTATGTCCACGCTTGCGTGGACATGTTCTCTGCTCCGGCATGAGCATGCCTACGCGAGCGTAGGCATGGCACCCGGCATGGCACACCCACCGTCATTTAGGTTTCGTCGTTGGAGCTGCCGCCGGAGCCGGAGCTGAGGCCGGGGCCGAGGCGGGAGCCGGCTCTCCCCGGACGACCTCGATCTCGGCCAGTTGCATGGCGTACTTGCCGAAGTAGCGCGTCTTGCGCAGGCGCGTGGACTCGACCTTCACGTAGCGGAACGAGCGCGGCTCGAAGTCGAACCGCTCCGGGCCGGTGACGTCCTTGGTCTTGCGATCGGAATCGTCCGGGCCGACCGCCGGCCGGCGGAAGCTGGTCATCTTGACCAGCTCGTCCCAGGCTTTGCCGTCTTGCGAAACGAGAATATGGAAATCCAACGGGAAGCCGTCGTACGACTGGTCAATCTCGGTCGATTCCACGAACGGCTCGGAGCAGTGCGTATTCTGCCAGGCGTCGCCGTGGTCCAGCGGCCACAACTGAATCGCTTTGGCGCTGACGGCCTGACCCAGATCCACCTGCACCCATTCCGTGTGCTTGGCGTCGTCGAACAGAGCGCTGGTCCAGCCGCGATGCCCGACCCGGGTATTGATGCGCACGCCGTCCGTCAGCTTGGCGGCGTCCCAATTGTCCTTTTCTTTCTCCGGCTTGAAGTTGCTCGAGGCCGTGACCGGTTTGTACAGGGCCGCGTTCCAGTACGGGGCCGGCGCCGGCAATCCGTCTTTGGGTGCTACGGTATACGTCTTGCCGGCTTGCGTCGCGAAGGTGCAGATCTGTCCACAGGACCGGTCCTCGACCTTCACGTCGACCGCACCGCCGGCGGTGTCCTGTACAACCACCGTCTTACCCGGCCAGGGGTTGAGCACGCTGCACGGCCTGCCCTTCTCGCTCATGATCGTGATCGGCTGGCAGACGCCGCCTCTGGCCTCGGCCGAGACCAGAAACGCTCCGGCCGCACGGATTGTCGCGAACTTCGCCTCCGGATGGTGCCAACAGGGGAACAGACGCAGGAAGCCCTCGTGGCTCTGCAGCAGCATGGCATTGATACCCTCCGCTACGCCGGCCCCTTCGACATTGCCACCGCCGCTGCGGAAGTTGTTTACGCCGACCTTGGAGAAGTAGGTCCGGCACCGTTCGATCACCTCCGGCGGATGGCCGGCCAAACGGGCCGCGATGGAGAAGATCTGCGGCGGGTTGTTGAGCCACTCGACGTAGTACTGCGGCTTGATCGCCAGCGTGTTCCGCGCCACGGCCAGCAGCCAAGGGTTGGAGGCCAAGCCCACCTGCTCGCCCGGGAAGACTGGATACAGGACCCAGTCCTGCTCGGTCAACAGCGGGTTCAACGTCACCTCGCCCCACGCGAAGACCCGGCGACCGTAAGCGTAACTCATCGGGTACTCGGCCAAGTTCGCGAGGAAGTCCTTCCAGCGGGCGATGTCCTTCTCCGTGTAGCCGGTGTTGTACCCGCTGGCGGTCAGGTCCTGCGTCAGGTCGATCATACCCCGATAGAAGCGCCGCAGGAAGGCCAGGCCCGTGATGCCGTTGTAGGTGTCGACCGTCGGGCCCTCCATGGGTTTGCTGTCCACGATCACGTACCGGGGCGTGCCGTTCGGCCGAGTCTCTTTGTTCTTCTCCAGGTCCTGGTCCCAATAAGCGGCCACGTCCTTGAAGAACGGATACATCGACTTGGCCCATTCCAGGTCATAGGTCGAGTAGTACCGCTCGATCAGGTTCAGCGACGCCTCGACCGCATGGGTCTTTTGGCCGAGGATGATCGCCTCGTTCAAATGGCCCGGCGCGGTGGCCATGAAAAAGAGCGTGCCGGCCACCTTCCCGGCCTTCGCCTGCATCCGGCCGAAGGTGTTCGCTTCCAGGACTGTGCGATCGTACGGCTCCGTCTGCTCGATCCGGTTCGCCGAGTACGCCCCATAATAGAGGGCCTCGTTGTTGTAGTTCCAATGATAGTCGCCGCCCCAGGGCACTTCATCATTGACAGGGAACCCATTGCAGCCCACGGGATACTTGCCGACGCGGGTCGAGCAACCCAGGACATACAGAGCGCCGTAATAGGTTCGCTCGATGATCGGCTCGGCGTCCAACCGGACGTAGGACTTGTGCCAATAGCCGTCCCACCAGGCCCTGTGCTTTTGAATCTGCTCCTGCACCTGCTCGCGCGAGAGGGCCTTCACGGCCTCCAGTGCCGCAGGCCGGGGATCGGCGGGGTTCATTGTGACCGGGATCCCGGTGCTGTGGACCTTCGTGACCACCAGCAGGCTCCGGCCGGGCTCGAGCGTGAACAACTGCGCCGATTTCACCTGGAGATCGTTGGCATCATAGTTGACCGTATTGTCGATCTGCGTCTGACACTGGGCATCGAAGAGCCGCGTCGCCACCGCCACCCACATGCGGAACTCGCAACTGCCGAAGTCATTGTAGTCGGGTGGAACGTGGGTCTTGCGCGTGGTCCAGGCCAGCGCCGGGTCTTTTTCGTCAACTCCGGCGGCCACCTCGAACGGTTCCGCGCGGTTGACGAACTGATCGGTACACGTCTCGATCCGCAGGGCGATCGGCTGCTTGCCCCGGTTCTCGATCGTGTTGACGAGCAGATTCTCCGCCTCATGCGGCACCACCGAGCGCAGCGCGACGACCTTCTCGGCCTTGGTCAGCACCGTGCTGGCCTCGGCGTGGTACAGGTCCACGGATTGCTGGAACGTGGCCCCCGCCAGGTCCGGCACGAGCACGTTCACGTAGCCCGTCAGGACGTTGCCGCTCTGCCACCATTTCTTGTCGCGGCACTTGTCCCGCCAGAAATCGGTTTTCCCCAGGTGGAACGTCAGACGCTCGGGCGTGCCGGAGAGCGTCACCATCAGATTGCCGTTGCCCAAGGCGGGGAAGTAGTTCATCGTCTCAAAGGCCGAGACGGCAGTCGCCAGATGCGGCTGCGTATTGGCGATCACGCACCGGCCCAGAATCGTCCGGACCTCATCCGGCTGCGCCCCCCACATCGTCCCCACGAGCAGCAGACATCCCAACCCCACCACACGGCCCCAACGCCTTCTCATGTCACATCCTTTGAAAAAGACCTGCGGCAAACCATCGAAGTCTATCATACTTCGGCACTCTATGGTATCTCGATGCGTGCATTTTTCCACGGATTATCCGGCGTCTTGCGGGCTCGGCTCTCCCGCGCCACAAGAGAGCGGCAGGCTATCCGGGAGGTTATTATAAGACAAACGGTAGGACAATATGTTCCCTGTACTGCGATTGATGACCTGCGGTTGAGCCATTAAACGTAGGTAGTGAATCCTAAGCGTCCCAGAGAAGAGCGATGACGACGGAAAAGCAGGCGAGGCCGAAGAGGAAGAGCGCATAGATGAAGTGCTCCATCGTCAGGGTCAGGCTCACGCCGGCGATGCTGACGATGACCGCCATCCCCGACGAGGTGCCGGCAAATCCCACGAATTTGGCGACGGCGCCGACGCTCAAGGTGGACGCCGTGACGGCCCCTGCCGAGGTACCCTCCCCCGGACTCGTCAGAAGTCCGAATAATCCGAGGGCCGTCACCAGCAGGCCCTTGGCGAAACCCCGCCGGACCAGTTGCCGGGTCAGAGAGCGCTTGGCCCGGAAGAACAGCACCCGCGCCCGCAGTTCCTTGCATTCCAAGGCCTCGGCGATCTCGGCGTAGGACATCTGCTCGAAGCAGCGCAGCGACAGGACATTGCGGTAGGTCAGTTGCAGCCGGGCCATGGCGTCCACGGTCGCTTCGCAAAGCTCCCGCCGCATCGCGTAGCTCAGGCCGTCCTCGTGATCTTCGACGAGGTACTCCGACAGCCGCCGGCGGCTCCGCGCCGAGATTTCGATCGCCTCGGCCCGCGCCCGGTCGCGATAATAGTGCTGCGCCTGGCCCAGAGCGGTCCGGAAGAGCCAGGCCCACAGCCGCTCCGGGTGCTCCAGTTCCTTGATCCGCTCGAGCATCTTGAGCAGCGTCTCCTGCAGCAGGTCCTGAGCCAGGTCGTGGTTCAGCATCAGCCGGTAGATGTACGCTTGGAGTCTGGGCGCGACCGCCTCCGCTAAGCGGTCCAGGCTCTGTCGGTCCCCAAGCTGCGCCTGCCGGACCAATTGGCTGAAACCTTCTTCGGCATCCATTGGGTCAACCCACAATCGATAGTCCAAGTCCCGTCCACCATGTTACACCCCGTCTCGCGATTTCTCAAAGAGAGTGCGGTCAAATACTGTAACGATCCCGGCTCGACTTGGACTGTTCATATAAAAAGGCTGCCTTTGCCGGGCGAGGCCGCGGCAGGGGAGAGTCGCTTCGCAGATGTCGCCAGCCTGGCGGGAATATATGAGGGTACAATCACAGCACGCCAGGCTGGCATGATTCTTTGAGCCTAAAGGATGTCATTGCGAGCGAAGCGAAGCAATCTCCACTCACAGGATTGAGATTGCTTCGTCGCTGCGCTCCTCGCAATGACTTGCCGCCCGCTTTGCACTTCTCACTTCTTCTGCAGCGCGTAGAGCTTGGTCATCGTGGCCACGTAGACGACGCCGTTGGCGGCGATGGCGGTGCTGGAGACGGCGCTGTCCAGCCGGAGCGTGCTGAGGACCTTCTTCTCCCGGCCGGCGGCCAGGATCCAGAAGTCGCCGCGATTCGTACCGATATAAACCTTGCCGTCGGCGACCAGCGTCGAGGCCCAGATGTCGCCCTTGGCGTCCTGGGTCCAGCAGACCTTGCCGGTCTCGGCATCGATGCAGTAGATCTGCCGGCCACAGTCGGCGGCATAGACCAGACCCTCGTGGACTGCAGGCGTCGAGCAGCAGTGCTCTTTCAGATCACAGGACCAGAGCAGGCCGGTCGCGGTGATATCGCCTTCCTTGGTGGCGTCGATGCACTTGAGCCACACCTGGTTCTTGCCCCACCAGATGTCGCCACCGACCGTAACATACAGGCGATTGTTGAAAAAGACCGGCGTGCTCTTGATATTGCTCGGGCTTTCCTGACGGTTGCGAAGATATTGGCTGACATTCTCCTTGGGACCCGTCGGATCGCAGTCGAAACGCCAGATGCGTTTCAGCGGCTCGACCTTGCCTTCGGGAGGAGTTGCCCGCAACGGCTCAAAGGCATAGACCACGCCGTCACCGCCGCAGAAGAAGATCAGTTTGCGGCCGTTCACGACGCCTAGGGCGGGGCATGACCAAGTCGAGTGGAAGATGCGCGGGCCGATGCCCTCGTAGTCGCGGGCGACTAACCGACCGGTCTCTTTGTCCAAGACGATCAGGCTCGGCCCATCCGGGCAGCGGATGCGCCGGTGCGTGTTGTCCACGGCGTTGCACGTATTGACGTAGAGGAAATCGCCGTCGATCAGCAGCGAGCCGTGCGCCCCATCATGCGGCCAAGTCCCCGCCTGCCTCGGGATGTCGAACAGCCAGATGATGTCGGCGTCCATCGGCGTGATGGCGAGCGTGCCTGTTTCATCGTTGGCGTCCTGCGGGACAAGAGTCGAGCCGCGCGCGACCAGCGACGTGCGGCGATTGGCGGTCATGTGCCGGCCCTCGTCCCGGTAAGGTCCATCGTTGCCGTTGGCCTGGCCTTCGATGTCGAGGCAGACCGCCTCGTTGCGATTGGTGATGAAGTAGACGCGGTTGCCCTCCACGGTAGGTGGCGAGCACATGCCCGCCCGGGGCCAGTCCAAGTACACGTCGGACCCGAGCTTGGGGCAGACCAACTGCCACAGGAGGTGGCCATCCTTTTCATCGAGGCACAGCAGCACCGACCGGTCGCCCTTGTGGCGCGGGTCGCGAGGCGAGTCGTTGTTCGTCCCGATGAACACCCGGCCCTGGGCCACCACCGGGGTAGACCAAGTTTGGCTGCCGAGGGGCACGACCCACTTGATGTTCTGGCCCGTGGCAGGGTCGAAGCTGTCCACCAGGCCGGTCTCAGCGGAGACCATATTGCGCGTGAAGGCTTGGCCCCATTGGGCCTGGTCGCCGGCCTTGGCGGCCGATAGCAGGAAGATACAGCAGAGCAGTATTGCGGAAACACAGAATCTGAACTTCATCTTCGTCTCCTTCCGTAGCACGAGCATCTTGCCCGTGACTCTGAATTCGTGGGCGTTCGCGCCCACGCTACTGCTTCGCCAGTAGTGCCCGAAACGTCGGCTGCTCCAGGAGCTTCTTTGCCAATAGTGCGTAGCCTTCCCCAACGGGATGACTGGCGTCGACATAGTGGGCCGCCGGCAGTGGTTCGGGCACAAAGTAAGGCACGGCGTTTTGCTGGAACCAGGCAGCAGCCTGAGTCTTGATCTGGCTGTACGTGGCCGCATCGGCATCGTTGAGCATGTGCTCGTTGAACGGGCCGACCAGGACAAAGACCTTGTTGTCCTGCCGGCGGAGTTGCTCAACAGCCTGGCGGAAGAACCGCCACTGGAGAGAGCTGTCGAGCGTGACCCAGGACAGGCTCTGCTTCTTGGCGCCTTTGTCGACCCAGGTGCCACCGGAGGGCTCCGGAACGCCGCCCGGCTGCGGCAAGCCGCGCGTCACGGGCATCACCGGGCAATCGTAGGGACGTTCGAGCGTCCAAGTCTGGAGATCCTTGCCCTGATAATAGACTTTGCGCAGGTGCGCGACCCAGTTGGCGAACGGGAACGAGCGGGCGGCGACGATCCGCAGCCGTTGGGCGGTCGAGGCCTTGTAGCACGGGATCTTCACCGCGAACTGCGACACCAGTTCCGCATGGTTGAAGCGGAACTCCTTATCGGTTTGCAGATCGTGCTTGGTGGAGCTGAGCCACAGAGGATTGAAGTGAAGAACGACGGTTCGGCCGGACAGGCCGGCGCCGTAATACTTCAACAGTCCCGCCAGCGCAGCCGGATGGGTGCCGTCGAGGCCGAGATTGGCAAACTGTTCGCTCCCGGAGAATTCATTGAGGTAGTGGGCGAGCGATTCGTTGGGCGGCACGTAATGGCCCCAAATGACCGAATCGCCGACCACGAGAATCTTGCCCTGTTCACATGCCTGGCCGCAATGGCGGCGCCAGAGCCAGTAATCGCTGCTCAACTCGTAGGGCAGACGATAGTCGCTGTCCGCCGTGAATCCTTCGAAGTAACTCCAGATGGTCGGTCCCAGCCCAACCACGGCCAGCAAGACCACGATAACAACCAGCCACTGGCGGCCCGACAGCCGTACGACATGCGAGCACGCGAAGTCGTCGCTATTGGCTGGTTTCAAGGTTAAAGTGTCAAATTTCAAGTGGTTCCGCCCCAACTCAGAACTGCATGTAGATGAATTGTTGTCCCTCCCCGCCTACGGTCAGGATCATGTAGACGAGCATGGCGATCACCAGCCCCACGCGGACGGCCCCGGCTTCAAGGACCCAACGCAACCGGGATGCGAAGAGGAATTGATAGGCCCACACCGCGGCGATGAGCGTCAGGGCCAGGAGCGGGACGTAGGGATCGTCCAAGCCGGAGGTAAAGGCTCTCGCGATGATCGTCCCGGCGGCGCCGATACTCTCCGCGCGGAAAAAGGCCCAGGCGAACGTCACGAACACCAGCACGATCAGCAGCTTGATAGCGTACGGCACCTTGTGCAGATAGAAGGAGGTTCGTTCCAGCTCGCGCGTGGCGAAGTTGCCCAGAGCGTGCACCGCGCCCCAGAGGACGTAGGTCCACGCCGCTCCATGCCAGAGGCCCGAGAGCACCATCGTCAGAAAGACGTTCCGGTAGGTCGCCACCTTGCCCTTGCGATTGCCGCCGAGCGGGATATAGACGTAATCCCGGAACCAGGACGACAGGCTGATGTGCCAGCGCTTCCAGAAGTCGCCCATGCTGCTCGCCAGATACGGGTTGTCGAAATTCAGCATCAGGCGGATGCCCATCATCCGGGCGACACCCCGGGCCATGTCCGTATACCCGCTGAAGTCGAAGTAGATCTGCCAAGCGAAGAGAAACGTCGCCAGGATCAGCGCCGGAGCGCGGAACTGGCCGGGCGCGCCGTAGACCTTGGCGACGTAGAGCGCCAGGTAGTCCGCCAGGGCCACCTTCTTGAAATAGCCTACCACGAAGATCGAGAGGCCATCGGTGAAGTCCCGCAGGGTCACGGGAACGCTCGTTCGCAGTTGGGGCAGGAGATTGCCCGCCCGCTCGATCGGTCCCGCCAGCAAACGCGGGAAGAACGACACAAAGGCCGCGTGGGTCAGGAGGCTCTTCTCCCGCGGAACCGTGCCACGATGGACATCGATGACGTAGCCGATGGATTGCAGCAAAAAGAAGGAGAGTCCCGCCGGCAGCAGCTTGTTGGGGACCGGAAGGGCATACGCGACCCCCGCCAATGACAGTGCGGAATTGATATTCGTGGCGAGAAACGCACTGTATTTGAAAAAGGCCAGAACGCCAAGGCTATTGACGATGCTCAAGGCCAGCCACGTTTTCGGCCGGCGGCTTCTAGCCATCTGGGCGAGCATGAGGTAATCGGCCACGGTGGCATAGATCAGCGGCAGGAGGTAGAGAGGACTGAGCCATGCGTAGAACACGTAGGAGGCGGCCAGCAACAGCGGCAATCTCAGGCGAGTCTCTTTGGTGAGCAGGTACAGCGGATAGAGAATGGCAAAGAACGCGAAGAATGGCAGGGTTTGAAACAACATGCAGTGTACTTAGTCCATCAGAACGCGGATGTGGGTCTCCACGGAGGCGGCCAGCCCTTTCAGGCCGTATCCTCCTTCCAGCACGGAGACCAGGCGGCCCTGGCAGCACTGGTTGGCGATCCCTTTGACGATGTGGGTGAGTTTGCCGTAACCTTCGGTGGTGACGCGCATGCCGCCGAGGGTGTCGTTCTCGTGGGCATCGAAGCCTGCCGAGATGAACACGAACTGCGGCGCGAAGGCCAAGGCTGCCGGGCGCAGTTTCTGTTCAAAAGCCTCCAGGTATACCTTGTCGCCGGAGCCGCCGGGCAGCGGCACGTTGATCGTGTGATTCAGTCCCTGGCCGCGTCCCTTCTCGGCTTCACTGCCCGAGCCCGGGTAGAAGGGATACTGGTGGACGCTGAAGTACAGCACGCTGGGATCATCGTAGAAAGCGGCCTGCGTGCCGTTGCCGTGATGAACGTCCCAATCCACGATCAGAACCTTCGACAGCCCATATTGCTGCTGGACGTAGCGAGTGCCGATAGCCACGTTGTTGAAGATGCAAAATCCCATCGCCCGGTCCTCCAGCGCATGATGGCCCGGTGGGCGGATGGCACAGAAGGCATTGTTGGCTTCGCCCTGCATGACGGCATCGACAGCCCGAAGCACACCACCCGCCGCCATCAGAGCCGCCGCATAGGACTTACGGGAGATCGGCACATCCGGCGAGTCCAGGTACTCCTCGCCGGTCTCGCAACTGATGCGCACTCGCTCCACGTATCTCGGGGCATGAATGGCTTGAATCCGTTCGAGCGAGGCGGGTTTCGGTGTCAGGGGGACCAATTGGGCATACACGCCGTCGGTCTTGAGCTTCTCGATGATCGCCGTCAGCCGTGCGGGCGACTCCGGGTGGCCCGGCGTGGTCTTGTGCTCCAGGTAAACATCATCGTACACGAATCCCGTCTTCGGTTTGGGTTGGGATGGCATGAGTCCACCTCCTGTCGTAGCACGGGCATCTTGCCCGTGAGTGGGTTCCCAAACGCGATTTATCGCGTTTGGGGTCCCAGTCGCATGGGCGTCCCGCCCATGGCTTTTACGGTCCTCCACGGGCAAGATGCCCGTGATACTCATGGGCGAGACGCCCATGCTACTGGAGGCCGGAGCGTTTCTCACGCAGCGGAATCCGATTGCATCATCCGCCAGGCACGTGTCGTCCACCGACAGGCTGCTCGTCCGGTAGGCAGACCGGCAACTGCCGGCACTGGAATTCCACGCCCCGCCGCGAATGACCCGCTCGCGCCCCTCGGTCGGTCCCCGCGGGTCCTTGTCGGGGCTTTGCTGGTAATAGTCCTTGGCGTAGCGGTCGTTGCACCACTCGGCGACATTGCCGTGCATGTCGTACAGGCCCCAGGCGTTGGGCTTTTTCTGGCCGACCGGGTGTGTCTTGGCCGAGGCGTTATCGGCGTCCCAGGCGTAGTCCTTGAGCGAGCCGGCATTGTTGCCAAAGCTGTACTGCGTAGTGGTCCCAGCACGGCAGGCATATTCCCATTCGGCCTCCGTGGGCAGCCGATAGCCATTGGCGTTGAAGTTACACTCCCACGTCTTTTCATCGTAGCAGGGCTCCAGGCCGTCGGCCCGGGAGCGATCGTTGCAGTAGCCCGCCGCATCGGTCCAGTTGATCTGCTCCAGAGGCTGCCGCGGCCCCTTGAAGTGCGAGGGATCGGGACGCTGATACTTCCGGAATTCCTCCTGCACAACCTCATAGCGGTCCATCCAGAAGGAACCGACCGACACCTTGTGGACCGGGGCTTCATCGGGCGTGCCTTTGTCGCTGCCCATCTCGAATGTCCCGGCGGGAATCAGGACCATCTCAATGCCGCTTGGGGTGGTCATCGTTTGAGGCGTTGCGGTCGTCCCCGTTGACCCCTGCCGCCGACATCCCGCGAGGGTTAATAACACAAGGATACCGATACATGCCGCTTTCATTGGCAGAGGCTTGAAACCCATTACTTTCTCCACTTTTGACGACGATGCAGACTGACAGATGCCAAGGTTGAAGCTTCAAGTTTGAAGCAGTGTGTGTTCCGGCTCCTGACTTCAAACTTCACACTTCAAACTTCCTACTTCTTCATCGGCACCCAGTCGGGCTCTTTGTTGTGATTACCGTCGGTGGTAACCTGCACCCATTTGCCGGACAGATCGCTGATGCAGATATTCCAGCCGGGGGCCAGGCCGCCGCCCACCTCGTCGGCCTCCGGGCCATAGCTGAAGGCCACGTACTTGCCGTCCGGCGACCAATCCGTGTGGTAGACCTCGTGCTCCTTGTCGCACTTGACGATCTGGCGCCGGTCGGTCACCACCGCCTTGCCGGAGCTGAAATCGATCGAGGCGATGAACAGGTCCCAGTCCGTCGCGCCCCAGGTGATCCGTTTGCCGTCCGGGCTGAAGTCGGGCCGGCAGCCGGTGACCTTGAAGGGCGTCAGGTCAAAGATCTGCGAGCCTTGGGCCGGGAAGGCGAGGTCCGCGTGCTTGAAGCCCATGCCGCCATGCACGGTCGCGACAAACCACCTCCCATCCGGCGACAAGCACAGGTTGTACAGATGAAACAGGTTCGCGCCATTCGAGTGCTCGGTGGTCTTGCCGGTCTTGAGATCGTAGAAGTAGACGCCTTTGGTGGCAAAATCGTGGCGGTCATAGCGGTCGAATTCGCTCCGGAGGAAGGCGATGGTCCGGCTGTCCGGGCCCCAGCACTCCTGGCGGGCGTTCTGGGCGATCTTCACACGGTTGGTCCCATCGAGATTCATGCAATAGAGGTTGCGGACCATGTTGCTGTTGTCGGTCCCCTCGTTCGCCTCGAAGCAGATCTTGGTCCCATCCGGCGAGACGTGCGGATAGATTTCACTGACATCCGGCGTCTTCGTGAGATTAACCGGGTTGGAGCCATCGGCGTTGATCATGATGAGCTCCCAATTCTCCTTGCCGCCGTCCTTGCGCAGAGACTCATAGACGATCTTGTAGGGAATGCTCTTGACGTCGATATCGCCGTGCGGGCGAAGCGACTGCTCCTCGCACGTCGCGACCCTACCGGCAAACAAGACGAGCATCAAGGAAAAAGCCCCCCACAACAACAAGCCCCCCACCGGACCAACTCGCCGCACCATATTGTTTCTCCTTATGTCCTACCCAATGAAAATACAGAGGCCGCGCCTCAAATCATCAATCGTAAATCATCAATCATCATGTTTTCGGTGCCATCGGCACCCAGTCCGGCTCCTTGTTGTGATTGCCGTCGGAGGTAATCTGGACCCAATTGCCGTTGAGATCGGCGACGCAGATATTCCAACCTTCGGCCATGCCGCCGACCTGCTGGCCGCCGGCCCAGGGACCGTAACTGAAAACAATGTACTTGCTATCCGGCGAGAGATCGACGTGGTAGACCTTGGACTTCTGGGCACAGCGGAGGATGTCGTGGACGTTCGTCACCTTGGGCTCCGGTGATTTCAGATCGATCTCACCGGTGCACAGGTTCCAGTCCGTCTCGCCCCAGACCATCCGCGTGCCGTCGGTGCTGAGGTCGGGCCGGCAGCCCTTGACGCCCCACGGGGCCAGGTCGAAGACCTTCGTGCCGAAGGCCTCGAACGCGATGATGGTGTCGCTGTAGCCCATGCCGCCTTCCACGGCCCCGACGAACCACCTGCTGTCCGGCGACCAGCAGATGGCATACAGATGCTCCAGTTTGGAGTTCGGATGCTGGCTGCGCCAGGTCCCATCGAGATGATAATACGTCAGTCCCGAGGTGGCATACTCGCGGCTGCTGAAGCGCTCGTACTCATCATTCAGGTAGGCAATAGTCTTGCTGTCGAAGGACCAACAGGGATCGCGGGCATGGGCCGCCACGTGGACGCGCTGACTGCCATTGATATTCATATAGTACACGTGGCGAACCTTGTCGCCGCCCCGGCCCTCGTCGGTGACGAAACAGATCTTCGTGCCGTCCGGGGAGACATGCGGGTACATCTCGTCCACATCCGGCGTATTGGTCAGATTAGTCTTCCCGGAGCCGTCCGCGTTCATGATGAACAGCTCGTGGTTCATCTTGCCCTTGGTCCGGAGGTAGCTCTCGTGCACGATCTTGTATGGAATCGCCTGCAGATTCATCGATTCTTTGGGCAAGGGAGCCGAGACCGGTTTCGTCCGCGACTCCTCTGTGCCGGCCGGGGCGCCGGTACCTGCGGCCGCGGCATTTTGCGGTTGCCCCGTCCCCCCCAACATCACAGCGAAGATCAGCAAGGCCAACTTCATGGGTCACGCCCTCCCGATAGTACCAGGGCTCCCAAACGCGATACAGAACGTTGGGGGTCCCCATCGTGGTTGCGCTACTGTGTTTCTGGTCTGTCAGCATACTCCGGGTGCCGGTCCAGTGCAAGAGATCAATCGCTTCATTCCGGGCCGCCCGCTCCGCCCGCAGTTATCGGGCCCCTCCTGGTTTCAGCGAAAAATCTTTGCAGAAAAATGTTGGCCAAGCCCCCCACGTGCCCAGCCAATTACTATGCTATCAATAGTGTGCGTGATTTCATCGTAGGGTGGGAAACAGAATTGTTCTCGGACCCAAGAGAACTCCGTCCAAGCGAGACGCCGTCCGGCCGGCTGTCAGCCACGCCGCGGACGCGCATTCCCGAGGATCTACCGATAAAGTGCGTTACCGCACTGCAGTTCTGTGCCTCTAATAAGCGAAGGAGTATGCCAGGCTCGGGGCCTTCAACGCCCAATGCCGCGTTGGGGAGCCCATCCCGAACACGATTGATCCTGTCGTGTGGGAGTCCTGTGTTGGGAGTTGCTCGATGAACTGGGTGTTGATCGTTCTGCAAGTTGCGGTCCTCTTAACGCTGCTGTTCGCTTATGGGCGAAGGTGATCGCCTGGGCGGGCCGCCTGTGCTACTGGGCCGGCTCGGGGCGGGCCGCCTGCAGTTCGCGAGCCGCCCAGACCGTCATGGCGGTCCGGTCGCGATGCGCCCAGGCGTAGTATGGTATGGCAGTGAATGATCGCGTCCCTGCGGCAACGATGCCGCCCTCCGTCGTGCGTTTGGCCACCTGCGCCTTTCCGGTCAGCACGGTCACTCCGTTCAACAGGTCCGGCCTATGCTCAGCCTTGATCTCGGTATTGTCCGGGATAACCAACCTCGCCACGTTGCCGTCGTTATCCAGTCCTTCGAAGCAAAAGACGATCGGTCCGCGTTGCAGGGCCACCCTGCCACGATCGGCCTTCACCTCCGCGCGGGCCACGATCCGCCGGGCCGGCATTGGCAGACTTAACTCAATCGTATCGCCCTTTTGCCACTGACGCTCGATCCGGGCAAAACCCTTCTCGATGTCCGGCGTGATGGGCTGGCCATTGACCTTGAGCGAAACCGATTCTGAATTCACAGCCGAGGGCGGCTGTGCCATATCGTTCGCGAATTTGTACAGGTCGCTCGGCATCGGCTCACGGCGGGCCCAGCCGGGAATCCGAACGTGGATGGCGAAGGTCCCGCTCTTCTCGGGTTCGACCGTGATCTTTACATCCCCTTGCCAGGGATATTCGGTCTGTTGCTTCAGTGTAACCTTGTTGCTAATCGTGCGGATCTCGGCTTCCCCGCCCAGGAACAGGTTGACGTAGAGGTCGTCGCCCTTGCGGGCATAGGCATAGCCCGGCACGGAGGGGATAAAGCGCGCAACATTCGATGGGCAGCACGCACAGCCAAACCATGGACTGCGCTCGTTTCCGCCGGTCGATTCAAGCGGGTTCGGATAGAAGAAGCGGTCGCCCTGCATCGAAATCCCCGACAAGGCGGCGTTATAGAGGGTGCGTTCCAGGATGTCGATATATTTCGCGTCACCGTGCATCAGGAACATGCGCTGATTCCAGAAGATGTTGGCGAAGGAGGCACAGGTCTCGCAATAGGCGGTCAGATTCGGCAATTCGTACCGGCCGCTGAAGCCTTCGTTGCCGCCGGAAGCCCCGATGCCGCCCGTGACATAAAGCTTGGTGCCGACGACATCGGTCCAGATCGCGTCGATGGCCTTGATGTACTCCATATTGCCCGTCAGGGCCGCGACGTCCGCCATGCCGGTATACATGTACATGGCCCGGACGGAGTGCCCGACGGCCTGGGTCTGCTCGATGACCGGGATGTGGTCCTGAGCGTACTCGCCATAGAGCTTGCCGTCGCCCTTGGGTCCGCGATTGCCCGTGCGACCCCGCTGGTCGAGCAGGAACTTGGCCAGATCAAGGTACTTGCCCTCGCCCGTGGCGCGATAGAGCTTGCACAGGCCGATTTCGATCTCTTGATGGCCCGGCGGGTCCGTCCGACGGCCCGGGCCGAACGTCTGACAGAGGTAGTTCGCACACTTGGTCGCGATGTTCAGGAATGCCTTGTTCCCGGTGACCTGGTAGTGAGCGACAGCCGCCTCCAGCATGTGGCCTATGCAGTACTGCTCGTGCCTGTCCTTCACGTTGGTCCACCGCATTTCGGGCTGCTTGTGCGGCACAGAGTAGAAGGTGTACAGGTACCCATCGTCCCACTGGGCCCCGGCCATGATGGCAATCAGCTTGTTCAGGTACAACCGCATCATGGTATCCGGGTGGACCTGCAGCGAGTAGGCGGCGCCCTCCATCACCTTGTAAACATCGGAATCGTTGAAGTAGATGCCTTCGTGCTTGCCCTGCTTGAGGCCCGCCGCCTTCTCGAAGTTGCTGATCCGGTCGGTCTCCTCGCATTTCTCGAAGCAATACGGGATCGTCACCGTGCGGTTGGTCTCCAGTCGCGGCGTCCAGAACCCGTCCCGCACCTGCACCTGGTTGAACGGCACCGGCTGGACGTTGTAGTCCCGCACTAGTGATTGCGGATTGCGGATTGCGGATTGCGCATTCGTAGCAGCGGCCCCCTCTAATCCGCCCGCCACGACACTAACCACGAAGATTACCGCGAGAATACGCCCGTACTTTCCCATGAGGTACCCCATCCATTCAATACCGCTGTTCGTTCAGCACTCAGACCTTCATGATAACGAGACGGCGTCCTTCTGCAAGGCTGCAGGGCATTGGGAGGAGTCGTACGTGAAATGATCTGGCTGCTCGATGAGGGCCGAGCACCCAATCCGCAATCCGAAATCCGCAATCTAAACGAGCGGTTTGCCACCGTTGAGATCTTCGTAGGCGGTGATGTATTTGGCGACCATGTTGTCCATGCTCCAGGTCTCGCGGGCCTCCTTCATGACCCGGCGCATCTGCTTTTCCCACTCGCGGGGATGCTCGCGGAAATAGCGGTGATTCTGGACGGCCGTGCTCAGGCCCCACCACAGCCCCTCGACGTTGTAGTCGCGAAACAGCACGCCGTTGCCCTGATCGATCGGGGCACCCCAGGCCCGCAGGTTCAGAGGGACGATCTTGTCGCTGTAGCCGCCCGTGTCGCGGTTCGTCGCCATCGCCCCGTAGATGTTGCCGACGACGTCGATTTGGCCGAAGGGCTCATAGAGGGAAGCGCCGAAGACATCGGTGGCCGCGGCGTAGCCGAGCGTGCTGAGATCCTGCGAGAACCGATGGTAGCAGATCTTTCCGCCGGAAGCGTAGGCGATGCGGCCCATGACCTCGGCGTGGTAATTGTCCCCGCCGACCGGGTCGCCCACGACGGCGATCTGCACGCCGGGATTCTCATCGACGAACCGCTGGGCAATCGGTTCGAGCAGATCGACCCCCTTCTGGACGGGGTCCAGCCGGGAAGGCCAGTAGAACAGAATCGCTTCCGGATCGACCAGCAGGCCCGTCTTCTTTTGGAACTTGACGAGGTTGGCTTTCTTGGCCTCAATGAGACTGTCGTACGGGCCGTACCGCTGGGCCAGCCCCGGCTGCTCGACCTGCGGATTCTCCTCCTCATTCTCCGGGAAGACATCGGGCGAGATGCCGTTGGGAATCACCAAGGCATCGTGGCCATAGTACCGCGCTTTGGTTTCAACCCGCACGCTCCAGGGAATCACCATTTCATGGAGAAAATAATCGCCGACAATTTCCTTGAGGAATTTCCCGCCGACGTAGCTGACCTTCGTGGCGTTGCGGATCGCGGTTGCCTGGCAATCCAAGGCTTTGCCGCCGGTATCCGAGAGATACAACATGTCCCAGAGGGCGCGCAGATTGACGCCGTAGAACATGTCCAGCGGAACATGCCCGGTGTGGGTGTTGTGCACCGTGTGCAAAACGGGCACGCCCCGCAGCCGCGCGTAAGGCGTGATCACTCCACCGGCCATCCAGTCGTTGGTATGCAGGATCGCCCGGCCCTCGTAAGCGCTGCGAATCTCCTTGATGTAGGTATTGACGATCTGCCGCTGAAACTCGGCCGCATTGGCCGGCGGGGAGCCGTCGTACGCGCTGCGATTGCCCTCGAAAATGGATGAGCTGACAAGGTGGACATTTTCCGGGTTCAGGTGATGCCGCGTTTGAATCCATTCGGCCTCGCTCAGTCCTGCCTCCTCGCGGAACCGGCGGCTGAGGTTCAGGGTGACCAGATGCACTGGAATATTGCGTTGGGAGAGCCCCTTGCAGAGGGCCGAGATGACCTCGCCGAGCCCGCCGCTCTTGCCGGAGACGTACTTGGCAAATTGCCCCATCCCTTCGGACGGCAGCCGGCCGGTCTCCGGCGTGATCACGACGACCGGCGTCAGAGCGGTCTGCTTGAGGATATTGAAGCTCTTGACGGAGTGCGCCAACTCATCGGTCGCGTGCGTCAGAGCGTACGTCGCCGTGGCCACCGAGTCATAGGGATTGGCAGGATCTCCGACCAGATCCCAGTCGCCGCCGTCTTCCTGGAGATAGTGCAGGTGATCGGAGGCGGTCAGATAGCGAAAGCTGCGCACCAGATCGCCGCCGGCCTGTTTGGCCTCGGCTTCCAGGTTCTCGATATTCCGAAAGAGCACGCGCTGCGCATGGGAGGCGGGCGTGTCCGACGCCACCTTCGACAGAAACGAGTTCGTCGGGTGGGGACAGTCAACCATCGGGCACTCGGTGATCTGGAACCACTCGGCGACCTCGGTCGGGTTGGTCGGGACGATGTCATCATGTCGGGTGATTTCCTCGACCAGCGCGTTCCAGAATTCGACCGCCCCGCCATAGTCGGGAGAATCGTTCGGAACCAGCGGGAAGTCACAGACGAGGACCACCACCTCGCCCCCGGTCTCGTGAATGAGGTCGGCGCACTGCCGGGCCGAGGCGGCATTGGGCCGCAGATCCACGTCCTGGTCCGAACTGGTCTTCGCCCGAGTGCCGCAGACACCGCAGATCGATGCCATCTGCTGGCTGAGAAGCTTGTGGCGGGGCAGGACGGCCAGCTTGCGCGGCCGGCCCTTGCGGCCCAGGGCGCGATAGACGCAGTTGGCGATGATGGGCTGATGATCCCGGACGTTGAGCGTCTTTTCCCCCGGCTCGCACAAAATGGCCTTGAAACCCATGTCCGCCACGATATTCGCCACATCGTTGCTGTAGCACAGGGCGGTATTGGCAAACGCGCTGGGCTTAACGCCGAAGACATCCAGCAGGCGCTGGCCGTGAAGCGAGACCTGCTCTTTGAACTCGGCCTTGCGCGGATCGGCAAAGAAGGAGGTGGCGGAGTAATAGTACGGCTGCTCCAGAAACTCCACCTGGCGGGTGTCTTGACCGGCGCGGAGCAACTCTTTGAGAGCTCCGATAACCTCAGGCTGGTAAGACTCGGCCTGCTCCAGGAAGGTCCCGGATACCCCGAGGCTGATCTTGAAGTCGTAATGAGCACGCACGAGGTCCGAGAACAGGCGGATCGTCGGCAGGTAGCACTTCTGGGCGCGCTGAGTGAAGATCTCCCGGTTCTTCTCGTCCCAGAGAAGGGCCACCCCATCGGGGTGCAGCCGGAAGGGCTGATGAAGCTGAAAGTACAGGGTCAACAACGGCATCGCAGTGGCTCCGAGGCTGCTTCCAAGGGTTCCCAAACGCGATATATCCCGTTTGGGAGCCCCGAACGTGCTGGTTGTCCTTCCCCGCGAACGACCATACCGCGCAATTCTACCTCATGCTATTCATACGGAGGATGCTGGCAATAAGGTCAAATACGAGGTGCATCTAAGCAACAGGATGATAGCGGAGCCATGAATGGCTCGCGCCAGGATGACAGAATGCGTTCTGCCCACGTCTTCTCCCCGACGGCCCTAAATGCACGGACACACCGCGGCTTCGCTGGCGCCAATCGTCATGGCGACCCGCCGCACTGGTGTACCGAGCACGGAAAGAGTCTAACCGACAGTACACGACATGGGAAGTACTTTCTCGCCGCCGCGTACAGAAATTAGCAGGATTGCGCATGAATCTCTTATAGGACCATGCACCTCTGTCATCCTGAACGTAGTGCAGCGGAGTGAAGGATCTGGGCATCGAATTTGAGAAGCCTCCCCTCCGGTGGCCAGATCCTTCGCTGTCGCTCAGGATGACAGAGCCATGCCCCCCGGAATTCCGCAGATCGTATCAGACGGTTCGCGGGTCGGGATGAACCCAGGGGGTGCGATAGGGCCGGGCAAGAAGCCGGTTGGCTTCCTCATCCCCGACGATCTGCCCTTTCTCCGAGTCCCAGACCAGCGTGCGGCCGAGCTTGCACGACATGTTCGCCAGGATGCACGAGGCGGCGGAGATATAGCCCTGCTCGATGTCGGAGACCGGCCGGCCGCGCGTGTCGATCATATCGAGGAGGTTCCGCCAGTGCCCGCGCAGCGCCGAGGCCACGTGCTTTTCCAGGTCCTTCTCCGTCCGGTCCTCCGGATACTTTTCGTACTCATAGAGGGCCTTGCCCTCGAGCTTCTCGCCCTTGCCGTCCGGGATGAACTCGTAATGGTGGACATCGGCCTTGAGCGTGCCCTTGTCGCCGTAGATGAAAGCGGCCCAGGGATACTGCGGATCGGGCGCAGCGCCCCAGCTACGGTGGGTCCAGACAACCGGGATATCACCGAAATCGAACGTCGCGACTTGCGTGTCGGTGATATTGGATTTGCTGTTCTTGTTGACAAGGATACCGCCCGAAGAGCTGATACTTTTCGGCCAGCCGAGGTCGAGCATCCAGCGAACCATGTCGAACATGTGTACGCACATGTCGCCGACGATCCCGTTACCGTACTCCATGAAGGCCCGCCAGGAGCGCGGATGAGTGAGCGAGCAATACGGTCGCATCGGGGCCGGACCGGTCCACATCTCGTAATCGAGGTATGCCGGCGGAGTCGTGTCCGGCGGATTGTTCCCGGCCCGCATGTGATAATAGCAGCAGATTTCCGCGTAGGCGACCTTGCCCAGTTTGCCCGGCTTGATGACCCGCTCAATGGCCTCGATCAGGTGCGGCGTGCTCCGCCGCTCCATGTTGACTTGCACCACGCGCTTATACTTGCGGGCCGCCGCCAGCATCGCCTGCCCCTCGACGACATCGACACTGATGGGCTTCTCGATGAAGATATCCGCCCCCGCCTTGACCGCGGCGATCATCGCCAGCGCATGCCAATGGTCCGGCGTCGCGACGTGCACGATATCGAACTGCTCCTGCTTGAGCATCTCGCGGTAGTCGCCGAAGGTCTTGGGCGTCTTCCTGGATTTCTGTCGTGCCGCGACCATCTCGGCCGCCTCGGCCACCATCCGCTTATCGACGTCGCACAAAGCGACGACTTCCACCGGCTCGATCTGCAGCAGCCGAAACAACGCACTTTTGCCGTACCACCCCGGCCCGATCAGCCCAACGCGACGAACCTTGGACTGGGCATACAGCGGCACAAACCCTCCCAGCGCCGCACTCAAAGCCGCCCCCGTCGCCGCCCCACGCAAAAACTCCCGACGATTCATAGCAGTCCTCCCGTCGTTTGTAGTGTGCCCGTAAGGGCATTCCAAGCAACGCCTTGCGGCGTCACTACGAACACGAGGGCCGAATATACCACCGGCGGCGGAACTCTGCAAGCCACGTCACGTGGATCGCACGAAGTGCAGGCACAGCCTACTTGGCAAGGGCCTCCCCGATTCTCTTGTCCAACTCGTCCAAACCGAAGCCCCCCGCGGCAACGACATGCTTCTTGTCCGTCAGGATCAACCAGGGCAGAGACTTGATGCCCCAGGCGGCCTTCCGGGCGGCGAAATCTCCTCCGGCCAAGTGCCAAGGAAAGGCCGTGCAGTGAGCGTCAAGCTGAGCATAAAGCTCACGGGTACCCTCTGAGGCTTGTCGCGCGATGGTGATGATGCCCTTGGCCTCCAGGGCATCGGCTTTTCCGACTAACTCCGCCACGCATTGGCGGGACGATGGCTGCCGGATGTCGATGAAGCACAGAAGGACCGGTCTGCCCTCGGTCAAGTCATGCGGCAGGTAGGAGCCAAGGTCAA
Organism: Planctomycetota bacterium; assembly: GCA_023481165.1. Classification (GTDB taxonomy): domain Bacteria; phylum Planctomycetota; class Phycisphaerae; order Sedimentisphaerales; family Anaerobacaceae; genus PLanc-01. Next base: position 24,892 of record JAMCWO010000355.1, read on the forward strand.
TCGGTTGAGTCAGGACCAGAGGTGGGGTCGAGGATTCGGGATCTTGAGGAAGGCCCTTGCCCAGGACGATCCTCACGTCCCGGGCCGGCAAACGGGTTCGCAGAAACGTGGCACCGCCAGGACTGTTTCCGGCATTCGCCTGGAACCTGACAGGCCCCTGGCACAGGCGGGTAAAAGTGAATTCCCCCCTCTCATTTGTCCTCGTGTCCTTGGGAGGCTGATCGTGAGCGCGCTCATCGCCCACGAAGACCGGGACCCGTGCCGCCGGCCGTCCCTGGGCGTCCACGACCACCCCGGACACGGACACCGTGGCTGGCGGCAGCCGAATCGTGCCGAGGTCTACCGACGCCCCAGCGGGGCCGTAGGGAAAGATCCGCAGGAAGTTGATCGGGCCGTAGCCCGCCGCGTTTAAGGTCAGTTCGTACTGCAGATACCTGTGCGGATACCTGGGAAGCCTGGGAATCGCCTTCATCTCGAACCGGCCCTGCGGATCGCTCAAGACGTCCACGCCCGTGTCACTCAGGCAGTAGTCGATCTCAAGCGTGAGAGACAGCCGCGCCGCCGGGATTGCGGTCCCATTGGGATCGCTGATGCGACCGGTCAAGGTCCAGGCCGGTCCCAGCGTGAGGTCCACCGGCCGGAATGAACCGTCCATCATCGCCGCGGCGGCCCGTCCGCTCTCCGGATCGCGGGCGACTACGAATTTGCGCTTGGTGCCAAAACGCGGGTCGTAGCCCAACTCGAACCTTCCCGCGGCGTCCGTCGGCAAGTGGTCGCCGAAGGGGTGGACGGTCACCACAGTATTGGCGGCGGGTCGGCCCTGCGGGTCCAGCACGCGGCCGGTCACCCGCGGGAAGATCGTCAACGGGGCTTCACAGCGAACCGTACGCCCATCGGTCACCGGCACCATACCCTGCCATTGGGACAATGGTCCAGCCACGACAGCAAGCCTGTAAGTATCCGCCGGGACGCGGATGCGTGCCACGCCCGACGCGTCGCTGGTCGCAAATTGGCCGTGGTTCCGCAACTGTCCGCCGGCGCTCAATTGGGCGTCGGCCACAGGGCGTCGGGTCCGTGCGTCCAGCACCGTCACCTCCAGAACACCCCCCTTGTCCACGCGAATCGTAGTTTCCGCGACCTGACCCGCCTTGACAGAGACCCTGCTTTCCAGGGCGGTCCACAGGGCAGGGCCTTGCTCGGGCGGCAGGACGTCGATCCGATGCGGACCCTCCGGAAGGCCGGCAAAGGCAAACGCCCCCGTTCGATCCGAGGTGGTTCTGCGGACGACATACTGGCTCGTGCCACCTGCGCCCTTGTCGCCGGGGGCAGACGCTGCCCGCAACGATGGAGAGAGCACCGGGTTACGGCTCGTGATCTCCTCGCCCTGGGCGGAGCGAACCATCAAATCCACGCCACCCACCGGCCGGCCCTGAGCATCGACCACCCGACCCCGGACCGTGCCTTCCCAGGGGAGCACCAGCCGGATATCCGGGTGCCACACCTCGTACTTATAGGACTTCCACTCCGGCGAGGGAAATGCGTAGCGGCTTCCGCCGCCCGGAGCTCGCACCCACAGGCCGGCACTGGCATCGGCCGACAACTGCTCGAACCGGAACGTGCCCTGCGCATCCGTCGTGACCGTGAGCCATTGCGTGGGGCCGTCAATGGACGGCCGGGTGCCCCAGCCAAAACCCCAGGTATTCGTGGGCATTGCCTGGACTTCGGCCCCCGCCACCGGTCTACCCTCCAGATCGACGACTTGCCCCGTCATGGTGCACGCCGGCTCCAGAACCAGCAAGATGTGCTTGCCGCTCAATGTACGCAGGCTGCTGTTCACCCGCTGCCAGCCATAGGCCAATCCGGGTTTTCGCGCTATGACGCAGGCATCCCGCTGCGTCGTCACGTCTGCCTCCAGGGCAAAGCGGCCTTGAGCATCGGTCCGGACAACGGGGCTGACCATCTTGGTGCCCTGTTCGAAGCCGTGAATCCGATATTGCTCGCACACGACCACTTCCGCCCCTTGGACCGGCAGGGCCTTGTTGTCCACCACTCGGCCCGTGATCGTGAAGGCCCAACTGGATGCCGTCCAAATGCTCAGGGCGATCCAAACGCCGATTCCAACAGCCTCTCGCATGGCAGTCCCCTCGAAAAAGGTCCTCAGCGTGGCCCCGTCCCGTCGCTCCGCTGAGTACCGGCCGGGGCTATCTCGCTCTTATAGACGTCGCCAACCGCTGCGCGATACAGAAAAAGTTGTCGTGGAAATGTAGAATCCGCGTCTCTACCTGGATTCCGCAATGCGCCCTTCGAGACTGGCGGGCGCTTCGCGCGGGCGTTCGAGGATCGTGTGGGGGGCCAGAGCACCGAACGGGCAGCGGGTACATTCGAGGCAGCGGATACAGCGGAGGTCGTTCGGACTCTTTTCCGGCTCGATGTTATATTGGCAGAGCTTGTGGCAACGCCGGCAATCGGTGCAGGCGCTGCGGTCCACGCGCAGGAAGAAGCCGGAGACCCGGTTGAAGAAGGAGAAGATCACGCCCAACGGGCACAAGATGCGGCACCAGGGCCGTTTGAAAAACAGGATCGCGCCCACGAACACGCCGAGGATGCCCAGCTTAATCGCGTTGGGCCAAGCGATTGGTTGGCCGGTCCAAGCCTGCTGGATCATGTTCGGGATGGCACCCTCGATGCCGCCCGCCGGACAGAGGCGGCAGATGAAGAGAGGATGGTTCTCGCCGAAAAGGTAGGGGATCGCCAGGACCGTCACACCCAGCACGACAAAGCGAAAATGGCCCGTCCAGCGGGGCAGCTCGAACTTGCGGACGGGAATCCTGGCGGCGAGATCCTGGAGCCAGCCGAAGGGGCAGGCCCAGCCGCAGAACAGGCTGCCCACCAACGCGCTGAATGCAACGAGCAGGCCGATGGTCATGAAAGGGATCACGTGCAGAGCACTGAAGTTGGCCAACACGCCGATGGGGCAGGCGAAAGTCGCCAGCGGGCAGGCATAGCAGTGAAAGACCGGGGCACAGACGCCGTGATAGCGCGGGATAAATACGTCCAGCCAGACGAACAGAAACGCGGATTGAATCCAAAGGCGATACGGTTGCAGTCGCGCGAAAACACCGGCGAATCTGGCTCTCTCGACCATGCTCACCTAAAACTCAGAAAGAAATCAGCCACAGAGAGCACAGAGGTACTGCTCATCCGGCAACATGCTGACTCTTGGTTTCACTCTCTGTGTCCTCTGTGGCAAGGAAGACTCTGTCACGGGCTAGTGATGATAACGGCCGGCACGGCCGGAGGTTACTTCGTTCAGGTCGGGCAGGCTTTGGGGGCCGCAGTCCCTTCGTAGGTCTTCTCGATCCGGCCGGACGCGGCGTCGCGGGTGACACCGCCCCGGGCCACTTCCTGCGTGACCGCCGGCTCGGAGGCCAGTTCGGTCCGGGCTGCGACCGGCAGCGTGGGCGGGGTTGGCTCACCGTCCAGCGCGGGCAGTACCGGCTCCGCGGCAGGTTTGGAAGATACGGCGATCGAGTTGCGCGAGAGACCAAACGCCAGCAGGCCGGCCCCTAGCACCACGAGCAACGACGCCAAGATCGCTCTTGCCTTTTCCATAGCAGTCCACCACGAAATCCGGGATCTCAAAGCAGAGAGTACCAATCCAAAAATGGCGGAGGCGAATGGGAATCGAACCCACCCAGGGCCTTCTCGGCCCTACGCTGGTTTTGAAGACCAGGGGCACCACCAGGCACCAGTCACCTCCGCGTCGTTGCCTCTTTGTGCCCTGACGTGGACTATCGTAGCAGGGCAACCGGCAAAAAGCAAGAGCAACCGCCACCGCTTAACGGGAATTCATGGTTGGCTCTTGATCTGCTCGTAAAACACCATTGCCGGTGAACCGGCAAAGCTGATGCCCATCCAAGCGGCTTCGTCAATTTCCTCCTGGGAAAAACCTTTGCTCCGGGCATTCTTCAGGTGCATTTTCAGGCAAGGCTCGCACCGCAAGGCCACCGAAAGAGCAATGGCCATCGCCTGCTTTGTGTAGGCGTCCAGATTGCGGGGAGAGTTGGCCGCACGGAGGAACTGCTTGAACGCCGCCTTGACCTGATCCATTTCCTGCGGCTTGTCTGCCGTGGCGAGGGCGTCCCGCCCTTGCGTTTGGGCGCCTGACGTCGAATCGCCGATGGCATCCGCACAACAAGGAACCTCTTCCATTGATGATTGATGATTGGTGATTGGTGATTGGGATGGCTCGGCGGCTTTGACGGGGCTGGGCGAGGAAATCTGACGTTTGCCTGTGGTCTCAAGGTGGATCAGGCCCGAGCCTTTTCCTGCAATCTTGCCGATGATCGTCGCGGCTGATACGCCGCGCTCGTGGAGGGCTTCGAGAAGGTCCGCGGCCTTTTCCTGCTCTATCGCGATCAGCAATCCGCCGGAGGTCTGGGCATCATAGCATAGATCTACCATCTCCGGAGAAAGCGTCGAAGGCGCCACGACCCGCTCGCCGCATGATTCCTTATTTCGCTCGATGGCACCGGGCAGAATTCCGGCGGCGGCGTATTCGAGCACGCCCTCGAAGAGAGGCAGGTCATCCCAGATGATCTGGACCTCCACGCCGCTGGAGCGGGCCATTTCCGCCAAATGGCCCATGAGGCTGAAGCCGGTAACATCGGTGCAGGCGTGGGCGCCGAACTGGACCATCAGCTCGGAGGCCGTCTTGTTCAGGAAGCTCATCGACGCGGCGGCGGCCTTGATGCTCTGGGGCCGGGCCCGGTCGATCTGGGCCGCGAAGGCCACGATGCCGGTGCCCAGCGGCTTGGTGAGGATCAGCACATCACCCGGCCGCGCCGCGGCGTTGGTGACCACGCGATTCTTGTCGATGATCCCCGTGACGGCGAAACCGGCCTTGATCTCGGCATCATTGATACTGTGGCCGCCGACAATGGCGCAACCCGCTTCATTCATCTTGTCGATGCCGCCGGCCAAGATCTGAAACAAGGCCTCATCCGGGATTTTTCGCGCTGGGAAGCCCACGATGGAAAGCGCGGTCAGCGGCGTGCCGCCCATCGCGTAGACATCGCTGACCGAATTGGCTGCGGCGATCTGGCCGAAGGTGTACGGATCGTCCACAGCGGGCGTGAACACGTCCACCGTCTGCACCAGCGCCTGGCCGTTGCCCATGTCGTAGATGCCGGCATCGTCCCCCGCCGGCACGCCCACCAGCACGCGCGGATCGTCGATGGCAGGCAGGTCCGCCAGCACCTTTTTGAGGAAGGCCTGGTCGATCTTCGAAGCACAGCCCGCCTTCTCCACGAGCTTCGTCAACCGCACCGTGCCGGTTGGGCTATCCAGCCGCTCCCCAGCGCAGGAGCAGACGTTCTTGGCCTTGAACAACGGGCAGGGGCACGGCTGCTTGGGATCGCAAATGCAGTGCCCCAGCCGGATCGACCGCTGCATCACCCGCTTTCGTCGTTCCATATTGACCATCATTCAACCCTTGATTCACTTGTCATCCTGAGCGAAGCGAAGGATCTACTCCGCGTAGGGCGAGCGTCCCCGCCGCCTGAGAGACGTCGTGCTCCTGATGCACGACCTACAAAGAGGGCCAGATGCTTCACTTCGTTCAGCATGACAACCGTCGATTAATCTGAACCACGTTGCCTTCGCGCCAACAGTGCGGCGCCGAGCGCGCCGGTCATTTGCGGCTCCGGCGCTGGCGCGATCGGTCGGCCGAGGGCCGTCTGTAAAGCTGTCTCCATACCTGAGATGCGAGCCACGCCGCCGGTGAAAATGACCGGCGCTTCGATATTCCGCCCGGCCATGGCCACGATTCGTGCGGCGATGGCCGTCTGGACTCCCGCGACGATATCCTCACAGGCCCGGCCGGCCGCCAGCAGACCCGTAATCTCCGTCTCCGCGAACACCACGCACATACTGCTGATGACCGCAGGGTTGCGGCTCCGGGCTGCCATCGGCCCGAGATCGCCCAGAGACAGGCCCAGCCGGTCCGCCACGACTTCCAGGAACCGCCCGGTCCCCGCCGCACAGCGATCGTTCATGGCGAAGTCCCGGACGCGGCCGTTTGTGTCCAGGCGCATCAGCTTACTATCCTGGCCGCCAATATCAATCACCGTCATCGCGGCGGGCACAAGCTGACGAACCCCAACGGCATGACAGGTGATTTCCGTGATCGTCGTGTCGGCGATCGATACGGCGTTGCGGCCATACCCGGTGGCGACGATGCGACAAACCTGGGACCGGTCGACACCGGTCTGGGCCAGGACCTCTTCCAAGAGCCGGCAGGCGATCTTGTCCTGCTCGACCCCTTGGTCCACCTGCCCCTGGGCCACGACCCCTGGGCCATCCTCGCCGATCAAGACTACCTTGATCGCCCGCGAGCCGGCGTCAATTCCTGCATACATCATCTGCTTCTCCGATTCACAACGGTCTCCACCAGCGCCTCCAGCCGCGTGCGCAGCGACGGAGACACGGCATCCGTCAGAGGCGGCACCTCGATTTCCAGCACCGGCAGGCCACATTCCGCGCGGACGATCTCGCCGATGATCTCGCCTTCGAGGGCGCAGTGGCTTGCGCCCGGAATACGAGAGACAATCACCGCTTCAGCGCCGAACCGGCGGATTTCCGCCTTGATCCGGGCTGCCCGGTCGGTCGCCGAGCCCACCATCGGGTCGGCCAAGGCCATGCGCGCCAGAGCCTCCATCGGCGGCACATCCGTCGGGATCGGGTCCAGGGCGTGGGCGAAGAGGTACTCCGTGCCGCAGATCCGCCCGCCACAATCTTCCAGAAGATTCATCACCTGCAAGTCCGCCACGGGGTCTACCCAGAACATGCGGGCCGTGTCGGCTGTTCCATATCCTGTTCCGGCCGCCACACGCCGGTTGACCTCGTCCAGCAAATCCTGCAGTACGGCAATCGTCTCCTCCTGGTCCGAGCAGAAATGGATCGCCAGCATCTCCGCAATGAGCATCTCCAGGGCCGGTATCGGACAGGGTGTAGCCGTGAACGCCGCTTGGCGAAGCTCAGCGAGCAACCGGCGAATATGATTGGCCTTGGCGATCCCCCTGCTGAGCGTCCCTTCATCAATAACGCGCCCGGACAACTTCTCCAGAGCCAGCCGGATACGTTCCAGTTCGGACCTGACGAAGCGGACCAGGCTTGCCGGCGCCCGGAAGCCCCCGGGTAGTTGCACGCCGCCCTCGTTGTCCTCGGGCACTCGCCGATGCGGAATCTCCCACCAGAGAATTGGATAGCCCAAGCCGTTGAGCCGCTGGGCGATGGCGGAGAAATCGTCACACGTCGCCCCCACGCTACATGTCAGCAGATCGGGGATGGGGAAATGGGCGCCGGTCACAAAGGCACCAAGCATGGCCCGCACCGGGCAGAACGACTCGTCAATCCCAAGCGAGTCGGCGATCTGCAGCAATCCGGAGTTGACCTCCATCACGCAGGGAATCCACCAGGCCCCATCCGGATAGAAGGCCACCAGATTGTCCAGACTAGAGGCCATCACGGGCACAGTGCCCAGATCCTTCATCGTTCCGACCAGCTTCTTGCCGGCATCCCGCGCGAGCTGCAGCCGGTCTTCTTCCGTCAATAGGAAGTCCCACAGCCGCAGGGCCGCGAGCGAATTGTCGAAACGCAGTTTGCGCAGACGCGTATCCCCCTCCGCCACGTGCCGGCCGAGCGGACCGCCGTAGGCCGGCTGTGGCACACCTGCCGCCCGGAGGCGCTCGTACGCATCATCCCACTCCCGCAACGCGATTTGCCGGGGCGTTTCGCTCACCGCAGCGCCTCCATAAAGGCATGAATCCGGTTGCGGACACGCGGGCTATCCATCTCCCCCCGCCCTTCACTATCAAGGCGAAGCATCGGCAGCTTGATCCACTCTTTTATCCGCTCGAACTCGGCATGCCACTTGTCGCACCAGACGTAGTGATGCAGTACGAGACCACGTGCGCTGTGGCTTGCCAGCTTCTCTCGCAGCCATTGGTAAAACTCGCTGTTCGGCCGGCGCGAGGGATCGGGGATGTGGAAATACGCCCGCGCAAGATTCACCAACGGATCGCTGCTCAAGTACCGGTCGTCAAGGCTGCGTATTGTCCGGTCTCCTGTCTCGGTGCCGTCGAACGCGATCTGCCCTCCGCATTCCAGGATGACGCGAAACAGGACCTGATCTCGCTCCATCAGGGGACCGCCGATGACCCCAATAGGCACACGCCGGGTACCCTCTAAATCGCGTTCTGATCCACCACCCATTGACTGGAATGTCTGTTGCCAGACCCAAGATAGAGGCCCGGGCGGTAGCTGGCTGGGATAGAGTGCAGGATAAAGATCCGTGAGTTCCTTGTTGACGGAGTATCGACGTATTTCTTGCGTGAGCTTCTCCCGATCGGGAGCGCAACCGCCCAGGCGGACAAGGAATCGGCCGAAGCGTTCCAACTCGCCCAGGTACAATTGGCGAGCCGTCACGGTCTGCCAGGTGCTCGGCACGTTCAGCAGAAAAACGGGCACATTGATCCGGCGGACCAGCAGATCGAAGATGCGACGCATCTGATCGCACATCGTCGTGACGACGACGCCGTCCACATCCTCGCTCGCCGCCACGTCGTTGGCAAAGGCACGGGCGTACGGACAGAGACCCTCGATCTGCGGAATCGTCGCCGTCCCCTCCACCGGCCGCGGAATCAGCCGGCGCGGCTGCAAACCATGCGCCGCGATCCACTCGGCCGGGACATAGGGACACGTATAGACGATGGTCTTCATTCGGTCTGTCCTGCTTACGCACACGCCCTTTGCCGGACGGTCTCGAATAAGGCCTCGACCCGCAGGGCGATCCGGGCGGAATCGCCGGGCGAGTAGTCCGTCTCGATCCGCAGGTACGGCAGGCCCAGTTCCTGCTCCGCCAGCTTCTTGATGAAATATGATTCAACATCGTACGTGAGACACGCTTGCCAGATCAGGTCGATCACACATTGGACGCGATATTCCCGCGCCAAATGCCGCAGGATATCCAGCCGTCGGCTGTTCTTCGTCATCACCGAGCACGGCAGACGGAAGTACTTCTCGGCTAAGGCGACGATGGGGTCGGCCGCCGTCTCGTCCACATCTTCCAGGATCGGCTTGAGTCCCGTGCAGTTGTCCATGCACACGATCAGTCCACCATTGGATTCGATGATCTCGACCACCCGCTCGGCCCCATGCACCACCGGCACGCCGGTCATCAGCACGCGAGCCTTGTAGGGTGGGCTGTGCCCACCATTTGTCGTTGAGTTCACCCCTTGGAGATTGGTGGGCACAGCCCACCCTACGTATGACTCCAGTGCCCGGGTGTACTGGGCGAAATCGGCGCACATTCCGGAGATATTGCTCTTGAATTGGAGCAACTGCCGGCCGGTCAGCGGGGGATGGTCGGATTTCATCAAGTCGGCCAACCGCCGTCGCAGGGCCCGCTCGCGATTCATCGTCCGGATCGCCTGCCGGATCTTCTCGTCCGTGATCGTGACGCCAAAAGCCTCTTCGAGCCGGGCCTTGAGCTTGCGCAGCTCGCTGATCCAGTGGGCCAAGGCATCGGCATCATCCGGCTTTTGCGGCAGTTCCAGCACGTGCATCGGACGCGTCTCGGCCATCAGCTCATACATCTTCTTCTTGCCGTCGCAGGTGGTCTCGGCAACAACCAGGTCCGCCATTTCCAGAAACGGATTGGCCTTCTGGACATGATACCCGTAGGTCGATTTGATGAGAGGACAGAGGTTGGCCGGCAGGTGTTCTTCGGCCGGCCCGATCATCTCGGCCGAGCCGCCGCACAGGCAGACCGGCACCGCCTCCGCCGCCATGATCAATTCCCGCGGCGTGTACTCGCACATAATCCCAACAATGTGCTTGCCCTGGGCCTTGGCGTCGGTGGCATAAGCCAGGCAATTCGGGATCATGTTGTCGAACCAGGCCAGCGGCTGGCCGTTCGTAATGACGCCGTCAGGCGTTTCTTGATATGCCCTTACGGGCACACCGGGCTCCCAAACGCGACTCGTTGCGTTTGGGGACCCGCTACGAACCGGTTGCGGCGGATGACATGGATCGCTGGCATTGATCTTGACGTCCTTCTTATCGCAGCACTTTCCCATCTCATCACCTCTTGCGTGCGACGAACAGCCCCTGGGCGATCTTGCCTGCGTGGGCCAACTGTTGTATGAAGGCCATCTCCCCGGCCATGGCCTGCATCAGATTCTGATCGAAGCCAATGATCTTCAGCGCATCATAGGTCAACTGCATGCCGAGCATGTTCAGATACAGGTCCACGTACGGCGCGAAGCGGCCGGTGTCCCTGGCGACGAGCACCTCGCAGCCATTGGCCTTCAGCAGGTCGCAGTAGCCGCCGATGGTCAGGATGTTCGGGAACTTCATGAACCTCAGGTATCGCTGGGCCTCCGAGGGCGGAAACTCCTTGTCCCCCTCGACCCAGTCGGTGAACGCGATCGTCCCGCCCGGCTTGACGATCCGCGCTGCCTCGGAGATCAGTTTGGCCTTGGCCACCACGTAGCACCAGGCGTCTTCGCCCCAAACGAAATCGGCGCTGCCGCTCGCCAAGCCGCTGCTGGTCACGTCGCCTAAGGTGAACTGGATTCTGTCGGTCAGACCCGCCTGCTGGCAGCGCTGCCGGCCTTGTTCGACGACCGTTTGGGTGGCGTCCACACCGCGCATACGTGCCACGCTGCGGAACCGAACAAGAAAGCGCATACCCGCCCCGCTGCAACAGCACAGATCGACACCCTGAGTCCCTGCGCCAATACCGGCAGTCTCGGCCAGATCCGCGGAGGAGACAAAGCCCCCGATATGGATCTGCTCGCCCATGATCAACTCCCACAGCCGCCCTTCCGGCCCACCGTACACCGCCTGTACATCGGCCAACCCGATTCCCGGAACACTCTTCATAATCTCGTCTCCACATGCGGCCAACAAAAAAGGCGGGTTCAGAGTCGTCTCTGAACCCGCCGGTACACGCTGAATTCGTGCAGTCTCTACTCCAGGGAGTGCCACGTCCTTTCATGCCTGACTTCGAAGGGCCCCAGGTCGATCTCGATCTGCACCTGGAACTTGCCCTTGAAGTCCGATGGCACTCGCCACGAGTACCGGCAGGTGCCACCTCAACCATACTGGAATTTGTCGACCACGGGCGCACGGCCCGAGAGGATGCCCCACGTCCCTCCGTCAAGGACAAGAAGCCCGCACAGGACAGCCGAATAGGGCTTCCTTACAGCCATACGGTCCCTCCGCTACGGCTGCGCCGGTCGTTACAGGGAGTGCCAAGTCTGATCCTGTTTGGCCTCGATCGGGCCGAGATTGACGTCGACCAGGACCTGGAACTTGCCCGTAAAATCGTTGGGTACGCGCCACGCGTACCGGCAGGCGCCACCTCAGCCATACTGGAAATCACCCTGGGTGACCACCTGGCCCGCCTCGTTGAGGATCCTCAACTTGGGGGCCGCGATCGGCGTTCCGTTTTTCTTGACGACCGGCCGGTACTGCTCACCGGCCTGGCCTTGCAGGACCAGCCCAATCGACATCTCGCGGTCCGCCACCCGCTGAACGTTGGCCGACACGAGGATCGGCGGACCGGCCTTCGGGCCGCCGGGCTCCGTCGAGACGATGGCTCCGCCGGTCGCGTCGAGCGACCACGACACACCGTTCGCATCGGTGCGGGACAGCGACGCCGCTGGCGCCCCGCCCGGCGCGGGGACTGTGGTTGTGGACTGAGGCTTCTGCTTTTGGAGGAAGAGGAAGGCCAGAAGCAGAACGAGCACAACGATCCCGGCCAGACGCAGTTGATCTGTTGTTTTCATAGTTCAATCCCTCACAGTTTGATCTTTTTGTACCGCGCCGGCGAGCGGACTGTCAACAAGCAAATGGCCCTGGTGGAGAAATCGACTTGTTTGCCCATTTTAGGCCGGTACAATACGGATTGCCTGCCGACATCGTAGGAATCGTAAATCGGTTGCGGTGGCGATGCTCGTTTGTAGTGTGCTCGTAAGAGCATATAGAAGATAACACCTTATGGCGTCACTACAAACGGAAAAGGCCGCGTAACCCCTGGACGTTGATCAATGGATGTACAGATCCAACAACTGATGCGCCGGGTCCCCTCCGTGGACGCGGTATTGAGAACACCGGAGTTGGAAGCCCTGGCGGCCGAATGTGGGCGACAGACGGTGGCGGAGGCGGTCCGGGCGGCAATCGACGAGGTCCGCCGACAGCTTCTGGCCCAGCCCACGCCTGACGTGGAGGAGCCGGCCATTCAAAGCCGCATCGTGGCAGCAGCAAAAAGCCGACTGGAGGCGGTGATGAAGCCGTTCTACCGCCGGGCGGTCAATGCCACGGGAATCATCCTGCATACCGGCCTGGGACGGGCGGTCCTGCCGGCCAAGGCGCTCGACCAGATCCAGCAGACGCTGCAAAGCTACTCGCTGATCCAGGTGGACCGGGAAACCGGCAAGCGGTCCCGGCGGGATGAGCGAATCGAAGAGTTGCTCCGGCGGCTGACCGGGGCGGAGGCCGCGACGGTCGTGAACAATAACGCCGCCGCGACCGCGATTGTGCTCAATACCGTGGGCAAAGGCAAGGAAGTGATCGTCTCGCGGGGCCAACTCGTCGAGATCGGCGGGTCTTTTCGCCTGCCGGAAGTGATGGCGTTCAGCGGGGCCAGACTGGTCGAGGTCGGCACGACCAATAAAACCCACCCGCGCGACTATGAGAACGCCATTACGGAGAACACCGCCGCCCTCTTGCGTGTGCATCCAAGCAACTACAAGATTCAGGGGTTCGCCGCGGAGGTCCCGCCCGACGAGATGGTGGCCATCGCCCACAAGCACAACCTGGTGATGATCGACGACGTGGGCGCGGGCGCGCTGGTCGATTTCTCCCAGTTCGGATTCGAGCCGGAGCCGATGCTCCCGAACTCGATCCGGCAGGGCGCGGACATCGTCACGTGCAGCGCCGACAAACTGATCGGCGCCTCGCAGGGCGGCCTGATTCTAGGGAAGAAGGCCCTGATTGACGCCGTGCGCAAGAACCAGTTCGCCCGGATCGTCCGCGTGGGCAAGCTCACGCTGGCCGTCCTAGAGGCGACGCTGAAGCTGTTCCTCGATGAAAGCGTCGCCCTGCGCGAGGTGCCCACGCTCCAAATGCTCCGGCGCAGCGCCGAGGAAATCCGCGATCACGCTGAACGATTGGCGGCGCAGATTCGCGATGGAACCGTCGCCGCCACAGTAGGTACTGCGAACGGCTTCTCTGAGATGGGCAGCGGCTCGTTGCCGACGCAGAACCTGGCGACGACCCTGGTGACGATCACGCCCCAGAAGATCAGCGTGGATGTGCTGGCCCAGCGCCTGCGGCTTCACGAGACTCCGGTCTTTGCACGGATTCAGAATGACCAAGTCCTGCTCGACCCCCGCACGCTGCGGCCGGGCGATGATGAGATCGTCGTCAAGGCAGCGACAGCGAGCCTTGGCGATTAAAGTAGCACGGGCATCCCCCGCCTGCGCAGGGGCGGGTTCTGCCCGTGAGTCCCACGGGCGTCTCGCCCGTGGAGAAAGCAGGGCCAGGAGGCCCTGCGACGCATGGGCAAGATGCCCATGCTACGACAAGATACGTCTTATGGAAGTACAGCAGCACAACGTGACCCTCGGCACCGCGGGGCATATCGACCACGGCAAGACCGCCCTGGTCAAGCTTCTGACCGGCTGCGAGACGGACCGGCTCAAGATTGAGAAAGAGCGCGGCATGTCCATCGAGTTGGGCTTCGCGCCGTGTGTCATTTCCGAGATCGAGGTCGGCATCGTCGATGTCCCCGGCCACGAGAATTTTGTCAAGACGATGGTGGCCGGGGCCACCGGGATCGATGGGTGCATCCTCGTCGTGGCGGCCGACGACGGCGTGATGCCGCAGACCCGCGAGCACATGGATATCCTCACGCTTTTGGGCGTCGAGCACGGGATCGTGGCGCTGACCAAGGTCGATGCCGTCCCGCCGGAACGCACCCAGGTAGCGACCCAGGAAATTCGGGGCTTCTTGACCGGCACGTTCCTACAGGATGCCCCTATCCTGCCGATCTCCAACATCACCGGTCAGGGCTTCGAGGAATTCTACGAGGCCCTCAAAGCCCTGGTGGCGGCGATCACGCCGAAAACAGCCCAGGGCATCTTCCGCGTGCCGGTCGAGCGGGCGTTCTCCGCCAAAGGTTACGGAACGATCGTGGCGGGAATTCCCGCTTGCGGGGCCGTGGAGGTGGGCGAGGAGCTGGTCCTCTTGCCGCAAATGGCAAAGGGGCGTCTGCGGTCGGTCCAGGTCTACGGCCGGGACAGCACGCGGGCACTGGCCGGCCAGTGTGCCGCCCTGAATGTCCCGCAGTGGGACCCCAAAGCGGTCGAGCGCGGCAATGTCATCACGATCAGCGATTACTTCGCCCCGCACCAGTGGTACCTGTGCGAGTTGAAGCTGCTGGATCAGGAAAAGAGCGACCTCAAGAACGCCGCCCAGGTCAAGTTCCACACCGGCACCTCGGAAACGCCCGCCAGCGTCTACCTGTTCCAGGACAGCGTCCTCAAGCCTGGCCGGCAATGCCTGGTCCAGCTCTTTCTGGACCACCCCGTCGTCGCCGGACCGCGCGACCATTTCATCATTCGCTCTCTCTCCCCGACGCGCACCCTCGGCGGCGGCCTCATCATCGAGGCCATCGAGAAACGCCTCAAACGCACGCATCCGGACGTTCTCAAGGAAATCGCCGAGCGGGCGCAGGCCGTCGCAAGGCCGAGGGATTTTGTCGAATATTGCGTCAAGACCGCGGAGGCGTTCGCGGCGGATGAGAGGCAGATCTCCCTGCGCAGCAAGATGCCGCCCAAGGAACTGGCGGCCCTGTTGGCGGAACTGGTCCAGGGCGGCCGCCTTCTGTCGGTCAGCGGCAAGAGCTATATCCATGTGGACACGGCCGAGCGCGTTCAGCAGCATCTGTTGGACACTGTTCGCGTGTTCCACAGCAAAAGGCCCGAGAGCCCCGGCATCAGTCGCGATCTGCTCCTGACGGAATTCTCCCGTGGCGAAGCCATCGTGTCGCGGGCGTCCCGCCCTCGGTTCGAAGGCGAGACGCCTTCGACACACGCGGGCAAGATGCCCGCGACCCAAGGGACGCCCTCGTCGCTGAGAAAAGATGTCTTCGAGACTTTGCTGGCGCGGATGCTGCCGGCGGGCCGGCTGGTCGAGCGCAAGGGCTTTCTGGCCTTGCCGGAGCATCGGGAGCAATTCAACAATGCCGAGCAGCAACTGCTCCAGAACGTGGAAGCGCTGTTTCGCAGTCATCTGTTCGACCCACCCGGCCCCCAGGAGGTCGCCGACCAGATGCGGGTCCCGCCGCCCCAGGTGCAGCGTGTCCTGCGGATTCTCACGGAGCAGAAGCAACTAGTCCGGGTCGATCAGGACCTGCTGTTTCACGCGGAGGCGGTGGCGACCGCGAAAGAGCGACTGGTCTCCTATATCCAGCAGAACGGCGGCCTGGAGAGCGTCAAATTCAAGTACCTGCTGGACACCAGCCGCAAGTACGCGATTCCGCTCCTGGACTACTTTGACAAGATCGGCGTCACCCGCCGGGTGGGTTATACCCGACTTTTGAAGTGACGGGCTCAGGGGATGCTTTTTTGCAGGGGTCGGCCAATGAGATTCGGCAAAATGGCAGCCACCTTCCTCGCCGTAGCGGCATTGTCTGTGGTGTTGGTGCTCCTGCTGAGCCCGAGTTGAAACAGCGCATGGCGAGCCCTTGAAGGGTTCCTCCTAATGACGTGCCCTCCGCTGGCCCTGGTGCTGAGCGTGATCGGCATCATGAGCGACGACCGCAAGACGTATGCAATTGCGATGCTCCTGGTCTCGGGAATCATAACGCTCTCGGTCTTTTGGCTTTTCCTCGGCTATTGAGGCGTGATCCTCATCCGATTGCGGAAAAACCTGTCTCTTTCCCGGCAGCGATAAACTTAGAATGGCGGAAGCTTCACGCATCCGTCTTTATTGACCGGGGGTACCGATGCGATACACGGCAATCCAGTCCATTCTGCTGCGGGTAAGTGTTGCCTTGCTCCTGCTGCTGGCGCTGTTCCAGCCAGGGTGAATTGGCTGACCACGGACGGTCCTTGCAGGATCGTGGCATAATGGCGGCGCATAAGTCCCATTCATCCTATCGGTCCCATAGGTCCTATTGGATGGATAGGGTTTTGAGGCATCGGCATCCCCTCACTGCGCTCGGGGCAGGCTCTGCCGATGATTTATGGGCTCAAAGCCCATGCCACCTCGGACCGATCACTTCGCCGCGAGATACCCTTCCGGCACGACCTTGAGCTTGTACCCGCCGATATCGGTGAAGTAGATGCGGCCTCGCCCCTGCTGGAAGTCAAACTCCGTCCCGCGATCCGTATAACGATCGAGCAATTTCTGTGCGATCTCGCGCTTCGCCTCGTCCTTCCGCAGCTCGAAGAGCCGTTCGAGCGTCTTGACCTTGCGGTTGGAGTCCAAGCCGAGCGACTTGAGCTCCTCGTCCAACCAGTCACGGTCGAGCATCGGGGCCATCTGCTCGTTCTGACCTACGGACCCAAGCCCGGCTCCGCGTCCTTTACAGGCGCACGCGGCAGTGCGCCACGGTTTGCCGTCTACCAGGGCCAACGGCAGATCGCCGCCGGGCGCTTCAAGTCTGGCTGAGGCGGCGCCTGGTCGTACTCGTGGCGAGTACCTTTTGGAGCCTCCGGTCCCCTGCAAATCGTCGCCTCCTGCGACCTTGGCACTCTCGGCCCCGCTACAGGAGAGTCGGTCCTCTACTACTGGCATTGGTATTACAGTGCCCCAAGTTCGGCCTGGTGGGCGTCCTGGCGCCTGTGATGGTCCTGGCGTACGCCGGGGCCAGGTGGATGTCACGCCGCACGCATCGCCCAGCCAGATTTCTTCTCCTGCTGGCCGCTTGGTCAGTGGCGCTCTGTACGGGAGGTATGCCTCTGTGGTTCTTGTTGGGGTCTGTAATGACCGCCAACTGGCCAAACCATCTCCTTCCCGCATTGGGGGTATTTCTTCTCGCCGGCGCGATCTCGGGAGTGTGCGTCTTTCTGGTTTCTCTTTTCTTCGTCCTTGTCGGTCTGTGGAGCCCCTTGTTCCGGCCGCGCCTGTTCGCGTGCCTGGCATTGCCGCCTGGATCACCTCCGGTGAACAATGTCACGATGGCAGATCCATCCGAGGAAGGGTAGAATACCGTCGTCGGTCGATAGAAGTCTGGTTGTCGTTGGAGACAGATTGGGATGATTCGTAGTCTAAGCAGACGGGGTTTCCTCAAGTCGGCCAGCGCCGGTCTGGCGGCCGTGACGCTCGCCGAACGTACGGGGCTGCGGAGCCGGGTCGAGGCCGGGGAGCCGGCGGGCAAGCCGAATATCATTTTCATCCTGGCGGACGACCTGGGCTATGGCGACCTCGGCTGCTACGGCCAGAAGCAGATCCAGACGCCGAACCTCGACCGCCTGGCCGCCGAGGGGATGCGCTTCACGGACCACTACGCCGGCACCACCGTGTGCGCGCCGTCGCGCTGTTCCCTGATGACCGGCCTGCACACCGGCCATACGTACGTGCGCGGCAATCACGAGGTCCAGCCGATGGGCCAGTTGCCGCTGCCGCTGGATACGGCGACGCTGCCGAAGGTGCTCAGGAAGGCAGGGTATACAACGGCCCTGATCGGCAAGTGGGGCCTGGGCGGGCCCGACAGCACCGGGACACCGAACCGGCAGGGCTTTGATTACTTCTTCGGCTACCTGTGCCAACGGCACGCCCACAACTACTACCCGGAGTTTCTGTTCCGCAACGACCAGCGGATACTGCTCAAGAACAAGGTCGCCGGCGGGCGCCCCGACGGCGCGGGCGTGGCGACGGAGAAGGTCGAGTACTCCTACGATCTGATGGAGCGGGAAGCCCTCCGGTTCGTCGAGCAAAACTGGAAAGGTTCGTTCTTTCTGTATCTGGCCGTGACACTGCCGCACGCCAACAACGAGGGCGGCAAGAATGGCATGGAGGTGCCGGACTACGGCATCTACGCCGACAAAGACTGGCCCGAGCCGGACAAGGGCCGCGCCGCCATGATCTCGCGGCTGGATCGCGGCGTGGGCCGGGTCATGCAGAAGCTCAAAGAGCTCGGCATCGACAACAATACACTGGTCTTCTTCGCCAGCGACAACGGTCCGCACCGCGAGGGCGGGGCCAACCCGGAGTTCTTCCACAGCAGCGGCCCGTTCCGCGGGATCAAGCGCGACCTGTACGAAGGCGGCATCCGTGTGCCGCTGCTCGCGCGCTGGCCCGGCCGGATCAAGGCTGGCGTAGTGAGCGATCACGTGTCCGCCTTCTGGGATTTCCTGCCCACGCTGGCCGAGCTGGCCGGCGCTCCATGCCCCGCCGGCACGGACGGCATTTCCCTGCTGCCCACGCTGCTCGGCAGATCCGAACAACAGAGACAACACGATTTTCTATATTGGGAATTCCACGAAGGCGGCTCGGCCCAAGCGGTGCGCATGGGCCGCTGGAAGGCGGTCCGGCCCTTCGGCCAACGATTGGAACTGTACGACCTGCAGACGGATAATGGCGAGGCCCACGATATCGCCGACCAGCATCCCGATGTGGTGGCGCGGATCGAGAAGTATTTGACCACGGCCCGAACCGAATCGAAGTTCTGGCCCCTCAAAGGAGGCAAAGCATGAGAGAGAGTCCCGATAGAATGGCGCGTCGTTCGTTTCTCGGTGGTACGTTGGCCGCGGCGGCCGTTGGTAGTGTGCCCGTAAGGGCATCCCAAGAAACGCCTCACGGCGCCACTACGAACCCCCAGACCCCCGGCGCCATCCCCCTGCGGGAGAAGTTCTTCGGCTGCATCGCCGGCTGCCACATCGGCTCGGCGATGGGAGCGCCGGTCGAAGGCTGGGCCTACGAGAGGATCGAACGCGAGTATGGTCTGCTCGACAAGCCCCTGTCCTACACAGCCTATGGAAAAAGGGACTGGGTGCGGGAGCCCGGCACGACCGAAGATGGCGTCGAGCGGCAGAAGCTCATGATCACCGCCATTATCGAAAAGCAGGACCGGATCAATGCCGAGGACCTGCGGCGGGCCTGGGTGGACCACATGAATCCCAACGCCGCCGGACTGGTCTCGGAGCCGTTCGAGGGGCCGCTGCTGGCGCTGGCCAAGACGCACATCCCGGCGGCGGACATCGGCAAGTACTGCGACTACTCCGGCCTGGTCTCGCTCTCGCGCTCCTGCCATCCCATCGGCCTGATCAACGCGGGGGATGTACGCGGGGCCATCGACGACCTCCGCCAGGTCGGCCAGCTCTACAACACCGCCAACAGCCGGGGCATCCTGTGGGCGGAGGTCACGGTCGTCGCGATCGCCGCCGCCACCAAGCCCGGCGCCACGGTCGACAGCGTGCTCGGCGCGGTCTTCGACAACTGCGACAAGGTGGACACGCGGTTCTTCCGGCCGGCCGGCATCCGCGGCGAGCTCGAGCGGGCCCTGAAGCTCACGGCGAATTGCGCCGACGTCCGCGACATGCGGCGCAAGTTCGACTCGGTCTACAGCGGCACGGGGCTCGTCTACGCCCAGAGCTACGCCAACGAGATTGTCACGAAGGCGATCTGTGTCCTGCGGATGACCCAAGGCAACACCTGGGAGGCCATCAAAGCCGGGATCAACATGGGCCGAGACACCGACTGCCTCGCCGCCGTGGCGGGCGGGATCACCGGGGCCCTCTCGGGCGGCGCCTCCATTCCGGCGGACGTGGTCAAGCAGGTGGATTATGCCACGTCCCTGAACCGGCACACGAACTCCCAGCGGACGCTGCGTGAAAGCTCCGATGGCCTGTACCACGCGTTCACTGCCCGACTCGCCCGGATGAAAGCGTACGCCCAAGAAATGGACGTCTGATTGCCGCGCCTTCAACGTCAATCTCCGGGTGGCAACCTTGAAGCCCTTGGCCTTGGGGCTGCCACCCGTGGAAATCCGGAATCATCCATTTGAGATCCACAATTGTCTATGGCCTCAATTCGATCTTCATCCAGCCGGCCTTCTTCTCGGCGAACATCCGGTAGGCGTCGATCGCCGAGACGATCGGCTGCTGCTGGGTGATAACCCGCTCCGGCTTGATCGACCCAGCGGAGACGATCTGCATCAAGGTGGGAATGTACTTGCGATGGTTGCAGTTGCCCGAGCGAATCGTAAGGTTCTTCATCATGGCCTTGCCCAACGGGAAGAACCGCATGCTTTCGGGGTAGACGCCGATCACGGCGATGCTCCCGCGTTTCGCCACCGATTGCACCGCCCACTGCAGGGCCTGCGACGGCGCATCGCCCGGTTGCCAGCGCTGGGCCTGGTCTTTGTGAGAGAGCAACTCGGGAGCAGCCCACTGCAGTTCCAGATCGAATTCCTCGATCTCCTGCGGCGAGAGTGCCACCGCCGGCGCGCTGTGCGGGTGAATGGCGTCGATCCCCACGGCGTCGATCGCGCGGTCCGTGCCGATGCCGCCGGTCAGTTCCTGGATCGCCTCGACCACATCTTCCTCTTCGAAGTTGATGGTCTCAGCGCCGTTCTCGCGGGCCTTCTGCAGGCGGGAGTCGATACAATCCACCGCGAGCACTCGGCCCGCACCCATCAGCAACGAACTGATGATGGCGAACTGCCCCACCGGTCCGCAGCCAAAGACCGACACCGTGCTGCCAGGGTGGATGTGGGCCAGGTCTGCCCCGAAGTACCCGGTCGGGAAAATGTCCGACAACATCAACGCCTGCTCATCCGTAACGGAGTCCGCTATCTTGACCATGCCGACGTTGGCGAACGGCACCCGCGCCATCTCCGCCTGCAAGCCATGGAACGAGCCGGTCGCCTTCGGCCCGCCGAAGAAGGCGGTGCCCGCCTGCGGCCCGTTCGGATTGGCGTTGTCGCACTGGGAGAAGTAGCCCGCCCGGCAGTAGGAACAGTAGCCACAGCCGATCGTCGAGCCGATCACGACGCGGTCCCCCACGTCGAAGTTCCGCACGTTGCGGCCCTTGTCTTCCACGATCCCGACGCCCTCGTGGCCGAGGATCGTGCCCGGCTCCATACCCGGCATCGTCCCGCGGACCATGTGCAGGTCCGTGCCGCAGATGGCCGAGCCCGTGATCCGCACGACCGCATCGTTGGAGTCCTCGATCTTCGGCTCCGGAACGTCTTCCAGACGGATGTCGCCGATATCATGATAAACCACCGCTTTCATAGCATCCTCCTTGGTTTCCTAGAGTGTCCGATGTCTACGCTGTCTGCCGCGCAGGATACACGTGCCTACGCGCGGTCCGCATCGGCATATCTCCCAATCCGCTTGGACAAATTGCCGAGGAGGAGCAATCACCGCGGGGCTCCCCATTACAGGATATATCATATCCACTATTGGAGCCGCCGGAATCGAAAGAATATGACGTGGCTTCGGCCCTGTGGCTCCTTTGCCCATGGCGATTACAGTTGCGCGATCTCGGAAAGGCTCTCCACTTGCTTCTCTGTGATGGTGCGGATGCGGGATTCCAATTCTCCCTGCAACGAGGCGGTCTCGCGGCGGAGGGTCTCCTCCAGGCGGGTCTGGAAATCCGCCCGCATGCTCACGATCCGCGACGGCATCAGGATGTTTTTCACCACCCAAGCCGGGGCGTTCCACGAGTCGGCGAGCTCTTTGGCGCGGGCGGTGCCGTAGCGGACGGCGAGGAACGCGACGACCGCCACCAGGACGCCACCGATGATCCAGCCGACGGGTCCGGCGGCCAGCAGGTGCAAGCCCCCACCCCCACTGATGGCCGCACCAACGGTGGCCGCCAGCATGACGACAAACCAGCCGACCACATCCATGATGCTGCCGTACAAGTCCGGCGTGCTCGGCTGGACCAACTCCTGCCCCGCGCCCGCCTGCTGTGCCTCTTCGAGCGGCTTCTCGCCCACGCTCAGCCCGTACGACCCGAACCAATCCCGCAGCAGCTCGTTGAGCTCGCCAGGCAGGCCCAGCCGCAGCGTCCGCATCCGCGCCTCGATGATCTCCGTGATCTTGACCTCGCTCGCCTTGACCTGCGCGGAGATGGTCTCCCGCAGGCTCTTCACCGATCCGCCCTTCTGCCGGAACTCTTCCAGGATCGGGCGAATGATCTTGTCGAACAACTCCGTCGTCATGTCCGCCGCCACGCCGGCTATATAGCTGTCCGTGACCTTCTCGACCAAAGGCCGCACCTGCGTCCGGCAGAAGCGTCCCACATCCCGACGCAGTTCCTCCCGCGTCTCCTCGAACTGCTTCTGCAAGGCCGGCAGAATGGACAAGCCCTGGGCGATCACGGCGTAAGGCCGGTCGCT
This sequence comes from Planctomycetota bacterium, assembly GCA_023481165.1. GTDB lineage: Bacteria > Planctomycetota > Phycisphaerae > Sedimentisphaerales > Anaerobacaceae > PLanc-01. The sequence continues at coordinate 47,318 of JAMCWO010000355.1, forward strand.
CCGCATCAGGCGCGACCGCTCGACCCCGAGCGTGTCGGTCACCACATCGGCGACAAAAGGCCACTGGCTGCTCCCGCCCGCGAGGATCACCCGGCTGATCGTCTTCGCGTCGACACCCTGTTCGGTCAAACCGTGCGAGAGCGTCGTCCGAAACCAGTCAATCAAGTCAATTGCGGATTGCGGATTGCGGATCGCGGATTCGAGTCGCCGCGATCTGCCGCCTTCCGTCCTTCCTTCTCCGTCCTCCGCTGCCCGCAATCCCATATCCTCCAAGTGCCGGATGAAGGTCGGGCTGGGCGTATAGCGTTGGGCGCGGTCGAGGAAGCTCGGCCAGTCCATGCCGCGCAGGCTGCCATAGCGGCCGACCGATTTGCTGACCTTCTCGAAGCGGTCCCGCGCCATCGTCAGCGAGAAGAACTCCTTGACCTCCCGGCACACGTACGAATGCACGTAGTACGTGTCGCCCGCTTTCTCCATCGCCTTGAGGGCTCCCGGGTTCTCTTCCAGGAACCACTGGAAGAACAGATCGTCGAACAGCCGGCCGCCCAGCTCCATATCGCCCCAGGAGTGGCTGACTTGCAGGCTCTGGAGAAAGGCGAAGTCGCAGGTCCCGCCGCCGAAGTCGATGACGAGAATGCCCCGCCGGGCCTCTTCGGGCGAGAAGTCCTTGTGCCAGAGGTGATGGAGCAGGGCCCCCTTGGGCTCATCCATCAGCCGCACCTCACCATAGCCGGCGGCTTTGGCAATTTGCGACAGCTTCGCACGGAACTGGGCCTGCGCCTCGCTCGGCACCCCGAAGATGACATCGTACTGGGCCGGGTCCAGGGCGATGTGCTGCCGCTGGGCTTGGAGGACCACGCACTTCAGGAAGTCCGTTGCCGCGCGGGCGGCTTCTTCACTTTCCACGATGTCCGGCTTGAACTGCGTGTGCAGCCGATAGCCCTCGCGCTCCTGCGGCGCGGCCTCGCCGTACTCGTGCAAAGCCGGTTCCCCGACGAGCGGCTCGCGATTACCGCGATAGAGGATCGCGGTCGGCAGGCCATCCCGCCCGGTGCCGAAATCGACGCCAACCGGCGAAATCTGGTCCGCCGGACACTTGCAGAAGTACGTGTTCGTCGTCCCGAAGTCGATCGCCAGTATGTTCCGGGTTTCCATGTTGCTCGTCTATCGTCAAAGGGTTGCGCGGCTCGTTCCCGCTTGTAGTGTGCCCGTAAGGGCATAAAAGAAGAAACGCCTCACGGCGTCACTACAAACGAGCTTTGCAGCCGCAGTCCGTCCCTTCATTCCACGTGTCCCCGCGATGTCCGATCTCGAACCTTTCGCACGAGTCCGCGCTGCACGACTTGGCCGCCGAGGATCACGGCCTCGCGCTCGACCACCACCGCATCGCCCTCGATAATATGCCCGAAAGCCTCGTACTTGCCCTGCAAGTCCGGCCTCCAGGTCAGAACCTGCTTCTCCTGGCGGGCACTGTCCAGGAACGCCGGCAGGCCCTCCAGCCCCTCGAAGCCGCTGTTCTTGGCTTCCTGAATCAGCTCATGGGCCACGACCGGCAGCGACTCCGGTCCGGTCTGGTGCAGGGCATAGATCAGCTTGCCGATCTTGCGCAAGGCCTTGTCGCGGTCGGTCCCTGCCTGGGCCGCACCCGGCCGGTGGAGGCACAGCACCGCCAGCATCGGCACCGCCCAGTCGATCCACTGCTCAATACACGCCCGCACGGCCTTTTCATGTTCGCTGCGCACCGCCCCGCGCCAGGCCCGCGGCCGGACGAAGAGCCACGGCAGAATTCTCGCGATCAGCCTCATCCGGGCCAGCCGGTGCACGATCAGCACCGCCACGAGCGCCCCCAGCGGAGCGCCCAGCACCAATCCCAAGTCCTGCATCTGGAATGCCAGCCGCATCAGCGGCGCTCCGGCGAACATGCCTCCCACCTAA
>JAMCWO010000151.1 GCA_023481165.1 Planctomycetota bacterium
CGTTGCCCTTGCGGTACTGTGGGCGGCCTTCATGCCGAGCCCTCCAAAATGGGGCCCCCAAAGTGGTGGGGGGCTGGTGCGACGACGATTCGTGGTTCGGCCGGTGGCGGGGTCACTTTCACCCCCACGGGGTAAAAAAACCCCAAAAACCCAAAACTCGTGAATAAAAATACGCGGCTGGGCGTACGGTCTGCGGGCAATGGACAGTGTATCATTTTGCCCCCCCTCCCCCCTCGGCGTGGCGGGCCTGCAACAATCGCATAGCTGCGGCATCCCCTTTGTCTGCCAACTGCTCCAAGAGCTTCCGACGCTGCTCCGGCGTGAGGATAGAGGCAGGCCGCGGCTCGGCTGGCCTTGCAGCCGAGGCCGTAGACGGCTGGCCGGCAACGGTGCCGCAACCCTGCCCGACCGGACACCACGTCTGCACGTACATCTGCGTCACCTGACACCTCCGCTTTGGGCCACGCTTCACAAAGGCCATCTCCTCCAGGACCGGCAATCGCCTCGCGGGAATGTTCACGTCAGTGCAACCCAGCACGAGAGCCAACTCGCGGGCCGTGGCGCCCGGGTGCTCGCACAAGGCGTGATAGACCGCCCGTTGCTGGCGGGCCAATCGCCCAGTCCGGCGAAACCATGCCGAGGCCGCCCGGCTTGTGTTCGGATCGTTCCCGCGGGCCAGGGCCGGTTGCGTCTGCGTGAACAGGGGCAGCTCTCGCATGTCAGCGGTCATCCGATGGCCCTCTCTGCCCGAGATAGACCACGGCGGGCGGCCAGGTGTTTGTTGAACCTGAAGCGCCAATACGCTTCCGGGCTACCCTCCCCGCGATAGAACCGCCGCCGATGCTGGCCGATCGCCGCGGCGTCCTTCCGGCCCTTGATGCACAAGTCTCCCATTTGGCCCGGTGACAATCCGGCGTCGATCGCATCAAGCCAAGCGGCGCGATAGTTCCCCAGCTCGCGGGCGCCGTCGCGACTGGCAGCATCGAAGGGCGGCCCGAGCAGATGGAAGATCTCCCGGGCGAAATCATCCGCACGAACCGCCTGCCCGTGGGCCAAACCATCCAGGGCCCTCGGCAGCAGGTCCGCTATCGGCCGTGCCTCTCCGTCCCCACGCAAGGGGACGATCCTGGGCCCGGTGGAAACAGCGGGAGGGGCGTAAGCGGGTTTTCCCCCAGCCGTAGGCTGTTGGTGCCTCGGCCCCTCGTCGCTGACATCCTGTGGCCTTGTGGCCCTGGCCCCTGGCCCCTGGCCTTCCTCTGGCGGGGCGGTGGGCGGGGACGTGGGGGCTTGGCTTGCCCCCCTTGGCTTTGGCCTTGCCTTTGGCCATTTGGCCAGTAAGAGTTCTCTCTTGGTTTAGGTCATTAGTCATTTCATATAAGGCTTCGGGAGGATTCGGAAACATTTCCGAATTGTCCGAAGATGCACACTTTCGGCCAGTATTCCCGGGATTCTTGGCACTTGGGCGCCGCTTCCCAGCGCCGCGGTTCGTGCGCCGTTTGTTTTGTCCGTCTGCATCCTGCGGCGCATCCTCTGGCGCCTTCTCGGGCGGCTCCTCCGGAAACTCCGGCATCGGGATTCGTTCGACCAGCCCGACCCGTGCCAGCGCCTTCAGCGCCTTCGCCATCTGCTCGCGACTGAGGCCCAGCCGGGCCGCCAGTTCGGAGAGCGTGGCCGGCTGAAGGCGGGCGTTCAACAGAAATCCCCGGTACCGGCATTCCATCGTGCCGGCCAGGGCGCTCAATTCGTCCAGAACGCCCCGCAGATGGTAGTAGTCCTCGGGGTAGTAGTGCCGCAGCTCCGCAAGTTGGGCCAGGAATTGCGTTGACTCGGTAGACTTCTGCCCGCCCGCCGCAATGAACAGCCGCAGGTATTCGAGGCCCATCTTTCGCTTGTATTCCCCGGACATCTCCCATCGCTCCCGGAAGCGAACGATATGCCAAACATAGCAGATCTTCGGGACCGCTTCGCTGATCGCGCGGCTTGAGGCCCTGATGCTCATCGCATCGCTCCTGCTGGGACATATCGCCGCCTGATCGGGTCCCACATCCCGAACCAGAAGCCTTGCGGGCTTTGGAAGAATCGCAGGAGGCCGGAGTCAATCAGCTTTTCGGCCGCCTCGTGCGTTGCCTCGCGCCCGATCCCGTTGGCCGACATGAACCGCACGACCTTCGGGTTTCGATCCAGCCAATAGCTGAGAATGGCCTGGAAGGCTCGCCATGCCTCGGCGTCAGTCTCGCGGAATTGGGCCAACGTCACTGAGGCCCGGTGGGGGCCATGGCCCCGGTAGACGTGGCGGGCATTGCATCGGTGGCGTTTGTTCCGGCGGCGACTCATCGCGAGCCCCCCGCAATCCTAAACATGGGCCTTTGCTGCATCGCGAGCCAGGCAGGTCTCGCGGGAGCGCCCGCCGCGATCCATGCCTTGATCTCTTCGACCCGGAATCGAAGCGAGCGTCCGAGTTTTATCCCCATAGGGCCCAGCCGGCCCGAGCTATTGAGAACCTCGACGTGACGTTTCGAAACTGAGAGGAGCTTGGCAACCGCCTTCGCGTCGATAAGCAGGGCTTCCCCGGTCGTTGGCGGATTACTTCCCTGCGAGGCCTCGCGTGGCACTTCCACCGGGACGTTCATCGCGATCCCTCCTGCGCCTGCTGATCTTTAACCGGCCGCCCCTCGTGTCGATGTTCCAACTCCCGGCGAAGCAGGCGGACCGCTACTGCATCCTTGCCGGCAATCCGTTCAGTTGCTTGGATCACTCGCTTTAGCTCCGGCGTTGTCAATTCTTCGATTAACATGCCGGTAGGCTACTATGGAGGGCCAGATCGATGTTGTGAATGGACGTTCGCTGGACAAGGCGTCCATCAGAAATCGGCCCTTATGGGGTCAAGAGCGAGAAGAATCAGGACCGTTTTTTTTGTCGTTGGACGTTCGCTGGCCGTTTTTGTCGAGCGAGGATTTCCCGTGCTATCTCGCTGGCAACACTGAAGCGATAGAGGAATTGTGGTTCATTTCGCCGCCGAAGGTTCACTTCCATTGAGCAGGTATCATCTTGACGGCGTCTGCGCTCGAGACACCTTCGCAGGGCATCGTAGTCAACCTTCAGACGGACCGCCAAGTCCGAAGCGGGAAGGAATGGATCGCTTTGCTCATTAGTTGCTGGCGCCGCCGCCGACAGGTCGCGACTTCTCCCCGCGGCAGTCTCTGTTTTACCGTTGCTCAGAGGGTCCATCGCATGGGCTTCCCCATCCAGTTCATCGGTCGGTTTCGATCCATCATCCGGCGTCGGCTTGGATCTTGGTTCTTTGCTCTCCTCAGGTCCCGTGGCGGGTCTTTGCGTCGCCAGCGATGAATCGATGAACCGCACCCAGCGGCTCAGGTACTTCACGGCCTCGGATCGATATTCGGTCTTGGACGCCTGCTCCCAAGGGTCATGCAATGCGGGCTTGTCTGAATCCGTGGTTTCGACGCATGCGCTCAGGTGCATTTCGATGGGCCCGTTGCCCCGGTCCGGATCATGGAATCGATAGCCGAAGATATAGAGAAACTCCGGCCGGTTGTATCGATAGGTGGGCCAGTCGGTCGGTTCTTCGCCCCAGCCGAAACATGCCGAGGCGGGCGTTTCGCGGGGGCCCTCGTGGTAGGGGCTCACTCTTGCTTTCCGCGGCGCATGCTCATAGTCAGCGGTCCGATCATAGTTGATTGGCTCCACGGGCGGTTCGGGAAAACCCAATTCGCAGGCCAGGGCCGCCGCTTCGCCGATCAGGCCATCGATGTCGCCGAATCGGGCATCGTCCGTTTCTTCCAAGATACGGGCAGCCATTTCTGCGCAGAGGGATTTCAGTCGCAGCGCCTTTTCGGGCGGGGCTTGGGACAGGTCCGGCGGATCGTGCGGGGCGAGGCGGGGCCGCAGCAAGGCTTCCAGGATGGCCGGCGTTCGTATGAGGTTTGGCATGGTTCACCTACTTTCCGCCCGGCTGGCCGCGGGTGTAGGTGGGACCCGCGGCCCCGCCAGGCAAGTTTGTTCGCTGGGGAGCGACCCCAGCGAATGGCGAGTCTATCCACATCCCGCCGTGGCGTCAACGATCTTGAGCCTTGACGGAGGCCCGGGCGACATGCAGGATGGTCCTGCGGATGTCTTCCGGCAGGCCCGGCCAAAGCTCGGCCACGGCCGCCAAGTCGGGAAAAAGCGCCAAGATTCCCGCCAAGTCGTTTTTGGCGGTTTTCGTAAGTTCCGATTGTGAAAGGCTTTGGGGCCTGTTGGTCAACGGTCTTGAAAACCGTACAACCGCAAGGTTGCGGGGGTTCGAATCCCTCCTGCTCCGTTGATGCGAGGTTTATGGGACAAAACGATCCGGCGGGGCTACCGGCTGGCCTATCTGGGGCTGCGGGCATGGTGGTTTGTGCGTCGGCCGGCGACCCACGGGACGTGCGTGGCCCTGTGGCACGACGGCAAGGTGCTTCTGATCCACACCAGCTACCGGAACTGCTACTCGCTACCGGGCGGCTTCGTTCATCGGGGCGAGCCCTCGGAGCAGGCAGCACGGCGGGAAGTGCAGGAGGAGGTGGGGATTGACCTTGCGGGCTGCAAACTGCGGTTGGCCTGGAGTGGGACGCTTTTGTTCGAGTCCCGCCCGGACACAGTGGACATCTGGGAGACCGTGCTTGAAAAGGCCCCGGCCGTGCGCATCGCCAGTCACGAACTGGTCTGGGCGGACTGGGTGTACCCTGCCGACGCCTCGGGGCGACGCCTGCTACCCCATGTCGCGATCTACCTGGCTCAAAAGGAGAAAGGCGAGAACCCCAGAATAGAGTGAAGAACGCCAGCCCCATCGTTGGTTCACAGTCCAGACACTTTTTGCCCTTATCGTTGCAGTTATAGGACTATGCCGCAACAAACAGGGTAATCTGTGATCCTTTTGTGCGTCCCGTGACGATAAGATAAGAATATACGGTAAACAGGTAAAATAGGGTTGCATCGTTTAGATGGACGGGGTATAATGTACTATGGTTGAGTCCGGGCCTGACCTATCCGGCTGCGAAGCGGCCTGCGGGCCGGGCGCGGGACCCGCCGGCATCCTCTGCGGCGGGCGGCAGGTGGATGACACTGGAGGCATCGTTGGAGACATCGGGAGATTGCTGTAATCGGAACCTGCGTAGCACACGGTTCCTTTTTGCGTACCAGATCCATTCCACCGATTTTCGCGAACGCTTGTTCTGTGGGAAGAAAGGAGGTAATCGACACCATTCCACCGTACCCCGACGCGCTGTGGCGCTACGGGGCTGTGAGACCCAGTTTGAAGGGGCCCCAAACGCGAAAGTGGCGAGGGCTGCCAGCCCTTGCGATCTCGATGCCGGATGACGCTCGGCGGTCGGGATGCTTCCCGAGCGGGGTGCAAGGGCGGGATGCCCTCGCCACATCTGTTGGCGAACCTCAAGTGCTGGTTGACATGGTGGACGCGGATCGGCGCGCACAAGGCGCTGTATGATACATAGTGGGGCCTCAAGGACAGAAGTGCCTGGGGCTTGCAGTGGAGAGGCGGCTTTTTGGTGTGTGACCAAGAGCGGGAGACTCCGGACGCGACCCTTGCCTACGCAGGGGGTCATTCCCGCGCGGGCGGGAATCCCGTCTGGGGAACCCAATAGCGATCCTTTTTCGTAGGGAGGACTTTATGTCTAAGAAACTCGTTTGCTTGACGGCCCTGTGCCTGGCGTTGGCCATCACCGGCACTGTTGGAGCAGAACAGCCGGGCAAGGTGCTCTTCGAGTATTTTCTCAACATTACCGGCACCGCGGTCTCGAACTTGACGAGCGCCCCCAACTATCCGATGGCCGCCGATGAGTACAAATTCCTCGATTCGTTCAAGGACACGTACAAGAGCGGCACGGCGGACAATTATGGCATTCGGGCCCGGACATTCCTGACCGCCCCCGAGACGGGCAACTACACCTTCTGGATCTCCAGCGATGACAACAGCGAGCTTTGGCTGAGCACCGACGACAACCCGGCCAACAAGACGCGCATCGCGAGGGTAACCTCTTGGACGAACTCAGAAGAGTGGGGCAAGGAATCCGGTCAGAAATCCGCCGCGATCAGCCTGACCAAGGGCCAGAGGTACTACATGGAGGCCCTGATGAAGGAAGGCACAGGCGGTGACAACCTGGCGGTCGGCTGGGCTGGCCCCGGCATCGGCGACGCGACCGTCGTCATCTCGGGCACGTACTGCAGCGCGCCGGAGCCGACCTTCCCCGCCTGGAAGCCCGATCCGGCCGATGGCGCGACGGAAGTCACCAGTCCTTTGTTCCAGTGGACGGCCGGCAAGACTGCGGTCATGCACGAAGTGTACATGGGCACGAACCCGACACCGGGACCGGCCGAGTTCATGGGGCCTTGGCCCACAAACATGTACTTCCACATCCCGGGCCTGACGCCCGGCGCCAAGTATTATTGGCGCGTGGATGAGGTCGATTCCGCCGGTGGCAAGATCACGGGCGATGTCTGGAACTTCACCGTGCAGCCGCTGGAAGCCCACAACCCCAGCCCGGTGGATGGGGCCATGTGGCGCTCCGTGAACACCACGGTCAGTTGGACGGCCGGACAGGGCGCGGTTTCGCACAAGGTGTTCGGCAGCGAAGATAAGGCCGCCGTCGCCGCGGGCGATGGCGGTGCACTGCTCGCCACGGTGCCGGAGGCGAAGCTGGATGCCTCGGCTCTGCTGCAGGCAGGGAAGACCTATTATTGGCGTGTCGATGAAGTGGATAGCGCGGGTAAGGTAACCCCCGGCCCGGTGTGGAGCTTCTCGACGGTTGACCCGGCCGGTGGCGCTGTGGCCGAGTACTGGAACGACATCAACCTGCAGCCCAACAATACCATTGCCTTGGCGGGCGCGCCGGCCGTCGTCACGACCGTGCAATCGGTCGACTTCAGTTGGCCGGATGGCACCGTGAAAGGCGTAAACTCGCCCGATCCAGCGATCAACACCAACTACTTTGCCGCTCGCTATACGACCCAGTTGAATGTCCCCGTCTCCGGCAAGTACAAGCTGTACGTGGCCTCGGATGACGGTGGCAGAGTGTTCCTCGACGGCGTGCAGCTCGCCGGGAACTGGGTCAACCGCGGTGAGACGGAAAACGCCAGCGCCAACCTGGACCTGGTAGCGGGCCAACAGTATGTTGTCGTCATGGAGATGTACGAGGCCACGGGCGGCGCGGCCGCACGGCTGCGCTGGTCCGGTCCGGGCATCGCCAAGGAGATCATTCCGGCGGGCGCCCTGAAGATTCCGCAGTTCGCCTTTTCGCCGCTTCCCAGAGAGAACGAGACGGACGTGCCGGACAACGCCGTGCTGAGCTTTACGCCCGCTCCGAAGGCGGTGGCGCATACTATGTACTTTGGCACCGACAAGACCAAGGTCACCAAGGGCGATGCCTCAGTCGCGCTGCCTCCCACCGATCAGACCACCTACGGACCCAAGCTCGCTTGGAACACGACGTACTACTGGAGAGTCGATGAGATGGCCGCTGATGGCACGACCACGGCAGGTTCGGTCTGGAGCTTTACGACGGCCAACTTCGTCGTCGTCCAGCCTGCCAGGGTCACGGGTTTGACGTTGCAGAAGACGCTGAACTACGATAATACCCTGGATCCATTCATCACGCAGCTCACGTACGACGTGACAGGTGATCTGACCCGGGGTGGCGTGACCGACTTGGCCTTGAGATTCCAGGGCCAGGCAGCCGCCCAAGGCACGTTCAGTTATGATGCGGCGACCGGGACCTACTCGGTCGGCGGCGCCGGCACGGATATCTGGGGCACGACCGATCAGTTCACCTATGCCTACAAGGCCCTCGAGGGCGATGGCACGATGGTGCTCCGCGTCACCGGCGATGATAAGGGTGGTGCCAACGCCTGGAGCAAGGGCGGCATCATGATCCGCCAGAGTCTGGATAACAACGCCGCCTATGCCATCATGTCCCTGACCGGTGATACCGGCAAGGCGGATGGCGGCAACGGCGCGGCCTTCCAGTGGCGGCCCTCGGCCGGAGCATCTGCCGCGGCGGGCCCGAACCCGGCTACCTACATCAAGGCGCCGTACTTCATCAAGCTCGTGCGCAAGGGCAACGACGTCTCGGGTTATATGTCGGAAACGGCAGATCCAGCAGATCCCAACGCGTGGGTCCAGTTAGGCAAGACCCAGACCATTACCATGACAGATCCGGTCTTCATCGGCCTGGCCGTCTCGTCCCACAAGGCCGGCGCGCTGCGCATTTGGACGTTTGACAGCGTCAGCACGACGGGCAATGTGGTTCCCGCCGGTCCGTTCTCCGCCTGGGACGTCATCAATGCGGCCCAGAACGATCCGGCCCCGCTGTATGTCGCGATCGAGGACAAGGCCGGTAAGGTGGCGGCGGTCACGAACGCCAATCCTGCCGCGGTCAACACGACGGTCATGGATCTGTGGCGGATTCCGATGAGCGCCTTTGCGGGCGTGGATCTGACGAATGCCGCGAAGTTGTATATCGGCGTGGGTGACGGTAAGCCTGATGGTTCCGGCGTCATGACCTTCGCCGACATCCGCGTGGTCAAGCCGGCCGTTCTGCCGGACCCGGCCGCAGTCGATGTCACAGTCAAAGGCGATACGCTCGTGGGTCTTCCGAATGATGGAGTGAACACGGGCGGCAATACGTCCGGGTGGCCGGCGGCTGAGGTACCGGCGAATCTCATTGATAACGACATCACGACGAAGTTCCTTCACTTCAGAGGCGAAGTCGAGCCCACCGGGTTTGCGGTCACGCCGGCGATGGGCGCGACTGTCGTTACCGGCCTGACGTTCACGACGGCCAATGACGCGGCGGAGCGTGATCCGGTGGCCTGGGAACTCTACGGCTCCAACAAGAGCATCGACGGCCCCTGGATGCTGATTTCCAAGGGCAAGATTGATGACTTCGCTCGGCCGGTTGATTGGCCCCGACGTTGGAAGAGCGTCACGCCGATTGGCTTTGCCAACAAGCTGGCGTTCTTGAACTACAAGGTGATGTTCACAGCCGTCAAGCGGCCGGCCGCGGCCAACAGCATGCAGATCGCGGAGGTCGAGTTGCTCGGCACACCCGGGACGCTTCCTGCCGCGTTCCCAACCATCACCTGGGTTTCCTTCCATGCGTCGGACGCGGCTTCCACCGCGGCGGCCGGTGCGGGTCTCACGGACGCGGCCGATAAGGGGTACACCGATCTGCTGACGGCCGTCGGCTACAATGTGGTGCGCTATCTCCAGACGGGCACTCCCGACCTGGCCGTGATCAATGCGTCGAACCTGGTGGTCATCAGCCGTTCGGTCAACAGCGGCAGTTTCCAGAGCGACAAGGCCGATACGTGGAACGGCGTGACCGCTCCCATGATCGTCCTGAATGGCTACACGGCGCGGAAAAACCGCATGGGCTTCTACACCGGCAGCACGATCCCGGACACCACCGGGGACATCAAGCTGACGGTCAAGGACCCCGCGCACCCGATCTTCGCCGGGATCGCGCTGACGGGCGATACGATGGCCAATTCGTTTGCCGGTATTGCCCTGTATCCGGATGGCAGCAAGTGCCGTGGCATCTCGATTGTGACCGACGCGCCGAATGCCGAGGGAACGATCCTGGCCGCGGTGCCGGCGGACTCCACGACGGGTCCTGCCGGGGCCACGGTGATCGCCGAATGGCAAGCGGGCGCCACGTTGACGCACGATGGTGGAGCCAAGACGAACGTGCTGGGCGGTCATCGCCTGCTGTTCCTGACCGGCGGCCGGGAGGCCGACGGCAAGACGTCGGAAACGGCCGGCATATACGATCTGGCTCCGGATGGCGCGCAGATGTTCCTGAACGCCGTCCAGTACATGGTGAAGTAATCACTTCGGATGAAGTAGTCGAGGGATCTCCCTCCTACGGTGGGATTTCCTCCGAACCAGCGAAGAGGGCTGCGAGTTCTGCTCGCAGCCCTCTTCATTTTGCCGGTCCGTGGCCACTGCCCTTTTCGTCCCTCATCTCGGAAGCGTCCTCAACCGTCCGTTCGCCCGGAGCGTTTCTGCGCGTTCGTGATGGCCGGGGAGTACTGGGTCCAGCCAGCCAAAGTAACCGACCGGGCCTGCGCCAACGATAAGAATTTCGGGCGCATCGCTCAATCCAAGACCTTCGGGATTTACTATTTGCCACTGACAATTTACTATTCGATGCCATAGTAAATCGTAAATTAGCGATAGTAGATTCCCGGATGGGAAAAGCCCGTGAAATTTGGAATGATCGTCAACCCGAAAGCCGGCCCGACGAACGTCGCGCGCAAGAGGCAGACGCTCGAGGTGGTCAAGAGCGTGTTGGGCGAATGCGAGATCCGCGGGCTGGAGACCCGGTCACGGGAGGAGTTCATGGCCTGTGCGGCCGAACTGGCCCGCGAGGTCGAGGTCCTGATCGTCGCCGGCGGCGACGGCACCTTCTCCGATGCGATCAACGCCCTCGACAGCGAGACGGTGCTCTCCTTCCTGCCGTTCGGCTCGGGTTGCGCCCTGCAGTACGCGCTGGACCTGCCGCCGCAGCTTACGCGGGTGGCCAAGCGGATCAAGGAGGGCCAACTGTGCTTGTACGATCTGATCCTGTGCGACGAGTCGCGTAAGGCCTTCATGGCAAGCGTCGGGCTCGAAGCCGACATCCTCCAGCGCCGCGAGGCGCTGCACGAGAGCGGCATCACCGGCCCGCCCGCTTACGCGATGGCCACGTTCGGCTCGTTCTTCACCGAGCTCGAACGGACCGACATGACCATCGAGCTCGACGAGGAGGCGCTGGTCGTGCCCAACGCCGTCACGGCCATTGTCACCAAGATCCCCTACTACGGGTACAAGATGAAGGTCGTGCCCAACGCCGTTTTCGACGATGGTTTCCTGCACCTGCTGGCGATCAACTCGGGTTGGGCCGAGATCGTCGGGGGGATGGCCAACGCCTTTCTCTACGAGAACAAGATGGGCGTTTACCGCAAGGCGCGGGAGATCCGCATCACCATGGAGCGGGAGCGCTACGCCCAACTGGACGGCAACCTTTATCGCAAAGGTACGAGCTTTACCTTCCGGGTCCTGCCCCAGGCGCTGCGGATGTGGTGCTGACGCCGGTCATCGGCACGAACCGGACCGGTAGCACGTCCTTTTTGTGCAGCCCGCCCTGTTCGTCTTTCGTCAAGAGGACCAGCCGCTGCAAGCCATCGTTGTCTTCCACCGGCAGGAGCAGCCCCAACGCCAGGCTCGGAGACGATCCCCGCACCCAAATCCAGACCTCGCTTCTGGCAGCTATCGGTTGTGCTCTCTTGCAAACCCAGTGCCAACGGCGATATTCGAGCGAAATCCATTCCACGCGTGCTTGCCTTCGCTCGCAAGCATAGGCGACGACTTGTCTTGAAACGTGCAAGCCGGTAGACTACCGGAGAACAGAGAGCAGGTTTGGAGTACCGCCTTCAGGCGGTCCGGGTTATTCTTGCCCCGGTAACGCCGGTACTCCCAACGGATCACCCCCGGGGGCGGGGGTACCACATGTTCCTCGTCTGTTTTGCCGTGCAAAGGATGTCAGGACCGGATGGTGCGTTGGCTCGCGAGCACAATGACTCTGCTCCCGCTGCTGGTCGGCAGTGGGGCTCTACGGACGGAGCCGAATCCTCCAAGGCTGGAGGATTGCCCGTTCGCGGTGGATCCGAACCTTGTCGTGGGCAAGCTCCTGGCGTGCGTGCAAGTGGAGCTCGGGCGGCAGTGGATTCACACACGAACCTGGTCTGACCCGGAAGGCGACCCCGCCGAGGTCAAGATCCTCAAGGCACCCCCGGGGGTGCAAATCATCAACCGGCCGAAAGTCCACTCCTATACGCTCCTCTGGACACCCACCCAGATCATGACCGCAGCCATTGTCGTGCAGGCCACCGACCGGCCCGCGCAAGGAAAACCAGCCAGCAGCATCGGTACGATTCTCGTCCAAGTTATCCCGCACGGGCAACGACCCGCCCCGCACGGCTGCGGCAGCCCACCACAGTAGGGAGAGGACCGCCATGGACTGCAGGAAATGCGGTGCCTGCTGCATCGCACCATCGATCACCACGCCGATCCCGAATATGCCCCACGGCAAGCCGGCCGGCGCGCGCTGCGCCAACCTGAACGACAGGAACGAATGCACCCTCTACGGCCAGACCGCGCGGCCTGCTTTCTGCGCCGGCTGGCAGCCCCTGCCGGAGGTGTGCGGACAGAGCTTTAGCGAGGCCATGACTCGCATCACCACCTTGGAACAGGCCACTGCGTGAGAAGCCTCCCCTTCGTCCTCCCGGCTGACCCGAGAGAATATCGCCTGTGCGGAGCGCGTGGTTATAGGACTTACGGGTGCTCGAAGTGACACCATGGGCGCCGAGCGATCACTGCACTGGCAATGACACCCGATTGGAAGTATGAAGGCCGACGAGAACCACCCTCGTCGGCCTTCAGATTGTCCCTTCGCAAGAAGGCGAGATCACCTGGACATCTCGGCCTTCAACTGCCGCTCGGCCTCGAGCCAGTTCTGCTCGTCCTGGCCATGCTTGCAGCCATTCTTCACCCAGATCTCGTGGGCGCGCTGTGCAATCTGCTCGCGCGTGGGCTTCGGCGTCGTCTTGGTCGCCGTGGGTGCTTGAGCACCCACCGGACGAAGTGTGGTGGTCGCGCCGCCGGTCCGAGTGGTGCTCGTCGCAACGGTATTCTTCGGGGTCTTGCTAGCCATTTCAGGCCTCCTTATTGCCTTCAATCAAACACTCATGTTGCCGGCGCCGCTCCACACACTTGCACGGGAATCCTACCTATCGACTCCCGGCCGGGGCGCCTCTACCTCGTGCCTGCCGGGGCCAACGCCGACATCTGATTCGTTCACTTCCGGTTCCCCCCGGGAGTATTCACGACTCTCAGCCGGCGCGGTCCGCCTCAGTCACGGCTGGTAGTCTCGCCTGCCGAGGCCCCCCTGTCAAGCCCTCTTCCAAAAAAAGTTTTTCCGCCGTCTCGCCCCCTTGCCGCTTCACCGGCCGACTTCCTGCATCTGCTGCTGCTTCTCGCGCACCTCAGGGGTCTCTTCGGCGTAGGGCTCCGGTTGCAGCCGCCGGCCGTGGAAGGTGGCCCACGCTTGCGTCAGTTCCGCCCCGAAGAAGAAGTGATCGAGGCGTAGTAGATCCACAGCAGGATCAGCACGAGCGAGCCCGCCGCCCCGTAGGGCGACGCCACGCTGCTGCGGCCTAGGTACATCCCGATCAGGAACCGCCCGACTTCAAACAGGATGCCCGTGATGATCGCCCCCGCCCAGACATCCTTCCAGGAAATCTTCACATCGGGAAGGATCTTGTAGATCAGGGCAAACAGCAGCGTGTAGACGATCAGCATGCCCACCGCGTTGACGATCTGCCACACGTCGCTGCCGGTCCCGGCGAACATCAGGTTCAAGGCGGTGCTCAGTCCGAGCGAAACCAGAAGCACCAGTCCGATGGCCAGGATCAGGGGCCATGGAGAGTGCGGCGTAGAACGCTAACGCGGCTGCCAGGCTCATGGCGTCGTCGCTGGAGAAATCCGCGAGGGACGCTTTCAATATCCGATATCCCCGTTTTATGCTCATGCGATTGCACCTCCCCAGAAAAGGCATACTCCCCTCGACGGTCGAGTATACGCAGCACGAACGGAGTTTCGGTTAGGGAAAACCGTATGCCCCTTTAGGCAAAGGGCGTTCCATCCCCCCTGAGAAAGGGGGCGTACCGTACTATGAGTGGTGATCCCTGTGGCACGGGAGCGCAAGGGCATCTGAAAACAAGAAGAACAATCTCCAGAGACGCAAGGAGTATGACCATGTTGACCAAAGAGGAATTTGTGAAGACGCATCCGGATGTCCGGGTGGGCATGACAGCTTACAGCCTGGATGGCGAGAAGCTGGGCGTGGTTGAACGGATCGACGAAGACAGCCTCACGATCGAGCGCGGCTGGTTCTTCCACAAGGACTTTACGATCCCCTACGACGACATCGAGGATATCCGCGAGGACCAGGTGATCGTGCGGCAGAGGCGCGAGGACTTCGAAAGAAGACGGATGGAAGAGTCCGAGTTCACGGGCCGGACCGGTGGAATGGGCGAATATGAACGTGGCCGGGAAGAGGAAATAAGCGGGTATGGCCAGAGCCGCGAGACGGAGGAAGCCCGGATCCCCGTCCACGAAGAAGAGCTCGAAGCGGAAAAAACGGGCCCGGGAGAGCGAGGTCGGCATCCGCAAGGAGGTCCGCACCGAGACAGAACACCTGGAGGTCCCTGTCCAGAACAAAGACGTAATCGTGGAACGTGTGCCGGCGGACGAGACCACCGCGAGCGCGGCGAGCGAAAAAGCGTTCGAGGAAGAAGAGTATCGGATTCCGGTGAAGGAAGAGGAGGTCGAGGTCAGCAAGCGGCCGGTGGTGAAAGAAGAGGTCCGCGTGCGCAAGGAAGCCCGCACGGAGACCGAGCCCGTCAGTGACGAGGTCCGCAAGGAAGAGGTGAAGGTCGAGCCGAACAAGCCGGCACAGAAGAAGTAATAACAAGGGCGCTTCTCGCACCTGCGAGAGACCGGAGCGGCGCTCTGCTCCGGATGTTCGATAGAGCGCACGGGCAAGCCTCGCCCTGCTACGGCAAGAGTTTGTGCCAAGTGAGCAGGGTGGGGCTTGCCGACGACGCGGGCAGCGTTGGGCCCGATGTCGTCTGCATCCCCTCCGTTTCCCAAGAGGTTTCATGCTTGCGTCCGGCCCGGGCGTGGGCCATAATACGCCCCAGCGAGGCCGGGGCTCGGCGGCCTGAGAGCCTCGGTAGGATGGCCTCGCCGGAACTTGGAGAAACCGCACGGGAACGGATCTATGATACATCACTTGTTCAAGCGCAAGCCGCTGAGCCTGATCCACGAGGAGATGAAGGGGGATAATCGCCTGCGCCGGGTGCTCGGCCCCTGGTCGTTAACGAGCTTGGGTGTCGGCTGCATCATCGGCACAGGTATCTTCGTGCTGACCGGAGTGGCGGCGCACCATAAGGCCGGACCAGCCCTGATGCTGTCCTTTGTGGTGGCCGGGATGGCCTGCATCTTCTCGGCCTTGTGCTACGCGGAATTCGCGTCACTGACGCCGGTCGCCGGCTCCGCTTATACCTACGCCTATGTCACTCTGGGCGAAATGTTTGCCTGGATCATCGGCTGGGACCTTGTCCTTGAATATACGGTGGCCTCCGCAACCGTCGCCCATGGCTGGTCCAGCTACTTTCAGAACTTCATCGGGTCCTTCGGTGTCCACGTACCGAAGATCGTGTCTACTGCGCCCTTCGACTACAATTTGACGCAGGGGGCCTTCGTGGCCACAGGCTCTCTGTTCGATCTGCCGGCGTTGATCATCGTCGCGATTTTGATAACCGTGCTCGTGATCGGCATCAAGGAAAGCGCCCGCTTCAACAACCTCATGGTCGGCCTCAAAGTCGTCGTCGTATTGATGGTCATCGCCGTTGGCGCGTTCTACGTCCACCCCTCGAACTGGCAGCCGTTTGCGCCCTATGGTTGGGCCGGCCTAAGCCTCTTCGGCAAGCCGGTTTTCGGACAAGCCGGACCGGATGGTATGCCTGTCGGCATGCTCGCCGGGGCCGCCATCATCTTCTTTGCGTACATCGGCTTCGACTCGGTTTCCACCCATGCCGAGGAGGCGCGCCGGCCCCAAAGAGATGTTCCCTTTGGCATTATCGCCTCGCTGATCCTGTGCACGATTCTGTACATCGCCGTGACCCTGGTGCTGACCGGCATGGTCCGGTACGACCAGCTCGACATCAATGCCCCGGTCGCGGTGGCGTTCGAGCAGGTAGGGTTGGACTGGGCTCGACGCATCATCGGCCTGGGTGCTATCGCCGGCATGATGTCCGTGATGCTGGTGCTGATGCTCAGCCAGCCCCGCGTGCTCCTGGCGATGGCACGGGACGGCCTGCTGCCGGAGAGCTTCTTTGGCGCGATCCATCCGCGTTTTCGCACGCCCTGGAAGTCGACGATCCTGACGGGTGCCATGGTTGGAACGATGGCCTCGCTCATTCCACTGGGCATTCTGGCCGAGCTGGTGAGTATCGGCACGCTGCTAGCGTTCGTCATCGTGTGCTTGGCGGTGCTGGTCATGCGTTACATGCATCCGACCGCGGAGCGGCCGTTCCGCTGCCCCTGGGTGCCGGTCGTTCCCATCCTCGGCGTGATTCTCTGCCTGATCTTGATGCTGTCCCTGCCCTTTGAGAACTGGCTGCGGCTGTTCGGCTGGATGGCCGGCGGCATGTTCATCTACTTCCTCTACGGCCGCCACCACAGCGTCATGGCCCGCCAAAGGCTCGGCCAGCAAGCCGCCAACGCCGGCTGCGAACCTATGACGCCGTAAGAACCGTGGTGTGCACCGCACACCTTTCGCGAACGCGCATGGCGGGTAATTAGATATGCACCTTGACGTCGTCGTCCCACCTTGTTACAGTGTTTTCTGAAGGGTGCGAGGTCGAGAGCGGCCTCGCAGGCACGTGGGGTGGTCGGGCCGCCATCTGCTGAATTCGGTATCGTGATGCGATTCAGGAGATGGCCTATGTCCGGGCATAACGACCAAATCATGGACAAGCAAGGCACCGCTTTGGGATTTCTGGCGAGATTCTGGTGGATGTTCTTCGGCAACACGTTCGCTGCCTTTTCCCTCATCTTCATTCTTTTCAATAAAGGGGGCTTCTTCCATCCTGCCGACTGGGTCTTCTGGATCACCGTCGCCACGCTGATCTCCATGCGGTACATCGACATCCGGTTCTGCGATGAGCAGACCGCCACGGGCGGGCGGGCCTCCATGGCGGACTGGACCAGGTACACGACGCTCTTGCTGGGGTGCGCCGTAGTCCTGTGGGGGATGGCTCATGCCGCGAACCACCTGTTCGTCGATAGAATCGTCCAAGGTTGAGAATCCCGGCGGTGAATCCTCGCCCCGGCTGGATTCTGCGCGATCGTCGAGGGCCTTTCCATGGGCGAGCCCTGGCTAACCGGCGGACTACTGACCATCATGGTGCTGGTTCTGACGCTGCCCTTCTTCTCCCAGCGCGTGGAGAAGCAGCTTGAGGTCTTCCTCTTTTTCACCGGGGTACTCTCCGTAACCATCTCCGGCGGGTGGAGCTGGCACCTCGTGCGGGAAGCCCTGCTGGACCCGATCAAGATCACACTGGCGGTCCTGATCGCCGGTCTGCTCTTTCGACTGATCCGGCCGAAGATCGGGGGCTGGACGAACCGCCTGGCCCGACGGATCGGACTTGCGCCGCTGCTCTTCCTCGTCGTTGCGGGGCTGGGCCTGCTGTCCAGCTTCATTACCGCCATTATCGCAGCCCTGATCCTGGCGGAGATCGTCAGTGCCCTGCGGCTGCCCAAGACGGCCGAGCTCCGGCTGGTCATTCTTGCCTGCTTTTCGATCGGCTTGGGGGCTGTCCTGACGCCCTTGGGCGAGCCGCTCTCGACCATCGCGGTCGCCAAACTCTCGGGTGAGCCTCACCATGCCGATTTCTTCTTCCTCCTGTGGCTGCTGGGCAAGTGGGTGATCCCCCTGGTCTTGGGGCTGGGATTGTTGACGATGCTGTTACCGGACAGGCAGCAAGTGCGAGAGCCGGCCCTCACCGAGGACAAGCCGGAGCAAATCCGGGACATCCTGATCCGGGCACTGAAGGTCTACGTGTTCATTCTGGCCCTGGTGTTCCTGGGCACCGCCTTTACACCCATCGTCGATCGCTATTTGACGCGGATCCCGGTCGCGGGGCTTTACTGGATCAATATGGTCTCCGCCGTCCTCGACAACGCCACGGTGACGGCCGCGGAGATTACGCCGGCGATGTCCGAGCGGACCATTGCGACCGTCCTGCTCGAACTGCTGATCGCCGGCGGCATGCTGATTCCCGGCAACATCCCCAACATCATCTGTGCCAACAAGCTGGCGATCAAGAGCAATGAATGGGCCCGCCTCGGCGTCCCGCTCGGCCTGGCACGGATGCTCGGATGCTTTGTGGTTCTTCTGCTGATATAGCTCAGACTTTGAAGAAGATCCTGCGGCGGTAGAGGAACCACAGGAACAGCCACCGGGCCACAAAGGCGCCCAGTGCCAGGAGCAGCGCTGCATACACCCCGACATGCCGGGCAGCGCCGTGGAGAAAGAATGCGCCGATCCGCTCGAAATCGACGAGGTTTTGCAGGAAGTAGATCGTGATGGCGTTCATGCCGATCACGATGAACGGGTACGCCCACGCGCGGAATCCGAGCACGTCGATGACCCCGTAGAAAGAAGCCAAGAGCAGCAGGCTCCAGCCGCCCGCGAACAACACGTAGGAACTCGTCCACAGAATTTTGATGATGGGAAAGACCATCCCCCACAGAGAACCGACGATCACGCACGCGACGCCGGCCAGTGCCAGTCCCGCCGCTTTGCGCGCGCCGGAACGGTTCGAGCGCAGCCACTGACCGGCCAGAGCGCCCAGGAGGGCCGTGCAGATCGCCGGGAATGTCGAGAGAATGCCCTCGTTATCACCGTACTTGTAGTAGAGTTGGCCCGGGATCAACTGCTGATCGACGTAGGAGGACAGGCAACGTTGCATCGAGATATCGCCCGCCGCACAGCCCGGCACGGGGACCAGCATCGTCACCGCCCAATACAACAGCAGAACGACGCCAACCAGGATCGCCTGGGTCCGCCACTTGGTGTGCAGCACGATCAAGGCGGCGAAGAAATAGCACAGCCCGATCCGCTGCAAGACGCCGGGCCACCGCATCTCGGGCCAGTTGAAGCGCAGCAGGCCGTTGAGAATCAGGCCCAGCAGGATGAGCACCACCGCCCGGCGCAGGATGTGCAGGTGAATCCGATGGACGCTTTCGCCGCGCTCGGCCCGCCGGGAAATCGAGAACGGCAGCACCGCGCCCACCACGAACAGGAACGTCGGAAAGATCAGGTCCTCGAAGTGGAAGCCCTCCCATGGCACGTGATCGAGCTGCACCCGGATCGTCTCCGTCATCGGATGCTTCCAGATCTCGGCGAGACTCTCGAAGATCGCCCCGCCGCCGATGATCCAGAACATGTCAAAACCGCGCAGCGCATCGATCGAAAGCACCCGCCCGCCGTCCGCATCCTTCCGCAGATTCTCCACAGGTCTATCCTCATTCATCCCGGTACTGCTCCCACCCACGGCACGCAGGAACGCCGCTGCGCGTCGAGAGGACAGCGTACCAGATACCTCCGTGCGTTTCAACGATGGAAGAACACCGCGGCCCGCGCGGGTGCAGCCGGCATGGGGTGGCGGATCCCGCCCGCAGACTGGCGCCGGCGCGCGACGCCGCAGACGGCCCTGCGGCTATCGGCTGCACTCCTGCGGCTGCGCCGCGCTGATCTCGCGGAGCAGCTCGAGCACCTCCGTGTGACTGCGGACGTTGAACTTCGCGCAGGAATGGCGGTGGCCGACGCGAATCGACCAGGCGCTGTCGGGCAGAACGCGGAAGAGGTCCTCGTCCGTCCAGTCATCGCCGATCGCCAGCAGGAAATCCGAGGCCTCCTTGGCCAAGAAGGACAGCGCGGCGGCGCCTTTGTGGATGCCCCCGCACCGGACCTCCACCACCTTGTCCCCCTGCTGAACCTGGACATCAATGTTGGCCGTGAAATTCACCAGGTCGTCCACCAACTCCTTGACGCGGGTGGAAGCCAGCTCCGGGTCGGCGCGACGATAGTGCCACGCGATGGAATACTCCTTTTCCTCCACAAAAGCGCCCGGGAGCCGGTCCGCATAGGTTTGCAGGATGGGCAGCAGCGCGGACTTCCAAGTGTTGTCCAGCGGCTTGGCCAGCCGCCAGGGCTGGCCTTTGACCTTGATCCACGCCCCGTGCTCCGCCACCAGCGAGAGATCCAGGTCCGCAAACCAGCCCTCCATCGTGTCCTTGTCCCGGCCGCTGATGAGGACCACCTCGGTGTTGGCGCCCTGGGAGAGCGTGCGCAGAAGCAGCAGGAGATTCTCGGGAGGCTGGGCGGCCTTGGGGTCATCGACAAACGAGATCAGCGTGCCATCGTAGTCGAGAAAGATGGTGCTGTGCGGGGCTTGACGGAACTGCTCCAGGAGCTGCCGCCGCGCCTCGCGGCGCAGCAGCCGGGCCCGCAGCCGTTTCTGTTCGGTCTTGACCTCCTGCAGGCGTCCGAGAAAATCCTGGGCCCAGCGGATGACATCGTACCGCTGGAGGCGGTCCTGCATGATCTCGTTGCGGCGGATCTGCTCCGCCTCGGGCATGACCAAGGCCGTCTCCAGGGCGGCCGCGATTTCGCCGACGTTGTTCGGATTGATGCTGATCGCTTCCCCCAATTCCTTGGAGGCCCCCGTCATCTCGCTGACGATCAGGACACCGGTCCGATCCGTCCGACTGGCCAGGTATTCCTTGGCGACCAGGTTCATGCCGTCCCGCAAGGGGGTCACCAGCGCCACGTGGCTGCTCGCATACAGGGAAACCAGAGGCTCAAACGGCAGGTACCGGTACTGATACAGCACGGGGGTCCAGCCGACGCTGCCGAATTTGCCGTTGATCTGGCCGACGAACGCGTCGATCTGCCGCTTGATCTCCTGGTATTGCTCGACGCCGATCCGCGAAGGCACGACCACCAGCACCAGCACCACCTTCTTCTGCCACTGGGGATTGCGTTCGAGGAACAGCTCATAGCCCTGGAGCCGGTTGAGGATGCCCTTCGTGTAGTCGAGCCGATCCACGGACAGGACCACCTTGAAGTCCTTGAACGTCTCCCCGGAAAGGTCCTGCGGCCCGGGCACGCGGCGGGCGGCCGCCTGGAACTTCTGAAAGTCCACGCCCATCGGGAACGTGTCGACCTGGACCAGGTGGTTGGGCAGCAGGATCTTGCCCATCGTATGCTCGTGGCCGAGGACGCGCAGCACGCTGCGCAGGAAATGCTGCGCGTAGTCGTACGTGTGAAATCCGATCAGGTCGGCGCCCAACAGGCCCTCCAGGATCTCCGCACGCCAGGTCTGGGGCAGCAGCCGGAAGATCTCGAAAGACGGAAAGGGGATGTGCAGGAAGAAGCCGATGGTGGCCTCCGGCTTCTGCTGCCGCAGCAATTGCGGCAGCAGCATCAGGTGGTAGTCATGAATCCACACCACATCGTCGGGTTGCACCAGCCGGGCGACCGCTTCGCAGAAAATACGGTTCACGCACCGGTAGTGCGCGTAGAGGCTCTCCTCGCAGACCACGTACGAGGGAAAATAATGGAACAAGGGCCAGATTGTCTTGTTACAGAAGCCGTGGTAGAACTTGTCCATGGAGCGGTCCGAGAGGAACACGGGGTGCGCATCGAAGCCGGCGAGAGCCTCGGTCACCCGGGCCTGCTTGGCGGGATCCTCGACCGTGACGCCCGGCCAGCCGATCCAGCGGGACCGGGCCGGGGCAGACGCCCCGGGCACGCCGGCGGGGGCCGCGGCCCCCCGGAAGGAGGAGCCTCTGAGGGAATCCAGGTAGGCACTGATGCCGGAGACCAGGCCCCCCGCGCTCTCGCGGAACTGCAGTTGGCCCTGTTCCTCCACCGTCACGATGGGGAGCCGGTTCGATACAATTAACAGTCTCATCGGACGCAATCCTTTCTGCGAGTCACCCCATGGACAGGCCCATTCTATCTGCTGTCTACGTCCGCGGCAACCCTTCCGGCCCGGCAAAAGAGCCCGCCACGACATTTTTTTCGCAGGGTTTCCCGGCGCGCCTCCGCCCCGGCAGGCCCGGCACGGACGGGGCGACCGAACGCCCGGAGAGAGACGTTCGACGGGACGTGTCGATGGCAGCGATTTGGGGCCGGCGCGGGATTTTCCCTGCTTGTCATGGCGGCCCGACCGGCTCTTGGGCGCGGGCCGACGAGGCGGACGCGGCCCAGCCGAGGACCGCCGCAAAGCGTCCGGCGGCGTCGCCCTCGCGCCGGTGGCTGGGGAAGAAGTCGCTGCAGCAGATCGTGCAGATCCCGGCCACATGGATGGATCGGGCGGGCAGGCCGGCCCGCGCCAACGCGCAGGCATTGGCACGCCACAAGTCGAGATGATGAGGGGCCGAGCAGACCGCCGTGGTCGACCCACCCCGCGACGATCTCTGCCGTTTCCCCAGGCGGAAGAAGGACATCGCGTGGGGGCCGATCCCGCCGAGCGCGGCCGCCCGCACTTCCTCGCCCACTTCGTAGCAGCAGGGTCCCGCGGAGGGGCAGATGCACGCGACCAGGTCGCCCGGATCACAGCCCAGGGCGGTCATGCGGCGTACGACGGCCGTCGTGATGCCGGCCACGGTCGCCCGCCACGAGGCATGCGCAAATCCGAGCGCGTGCCCGCGCCGGTCCGCGATCAGGATGATGGGACAATCGCCGCTCTTGCCGAGCAGCGCCAGGCCCTTCGTGGCCGTCACCAGCCCATCCGCGAACCCGGCGCAGCCGCCCTTCTCGCACACGACAACGTCGCCCCCATGCACCTGTTCGAGATAAGCGGCATCCTCCAGGCCCAGGATCTGGGCCATCCGGCGCCCCGCCGCCGCCGGATCATGGCGGATCTGTTGTACATCCGGCCCCTGCCGGGTGGTCACGAAATGCGCGAGGCCGAGCCCCTCCAGAACGGCAAAGCGGCCCACCTGCCACCCGTTCGACAACCGCTCCAGCCGGAAGCTCCCCTCGGAATATGCATAAGCACCAAACATTCATGGTCTCCGTTGCATCGATTCGACCACGTTTTCAGTACTCCCCACGCTCAAATTATATGATACTACGCCAAGCGCAGCCAATCGAGACCGGCCTTCTTCAGCGCATATCCCACTTCGCGCAGATGCGTCCCATAGGCGATCATGCAGTGAAAACCCCGCATCTCTTCGGCCAGACGCATGTCATCGCCTTGGATGGCAATGTCCAGTTGCGTGCGGCACATTTCAAAGAAGGGCGTATCGCGAATCGTCCCCTCAAAGCCCAGCCAGCGCCGGCCCGCGAAATCCGGATTCAATACGGTGACCTCCTGCCCCTTGTGCATTTCCACCTTGGGCGCAGCGCCGAAGTCGGACTCGTAGTGGGTGACAATTCGAACCGGTTCGAGTTCCTTGCCGTTCATCCGGCGGGGCGCGGTGCAGTGGGAAAAGGTGATAACGCCCTGGTGCGGGATGGACGGGTTGCAGAAGAATACCGGCCGGCCCGAGATATGGTGCAGCAGAATGCCCGAGGGAATAACGACGAAATCGGACTCACAGAAAGCCAGATAACCCTCATCGTTCAGGAGGGTCAGGGGCAGACAAGCCGTGGTCTGTGATAGCGGCATGATCGTGGACATGCAATTGTTGACCGTGATCGCATCCGTCTGGGCCTCGGCCAGCAGATCGCGGAAGATCTCGCACAGGACAAACGCCTTCTCGACAAACGGCCTTGGAGTCTCCAGCGACACTCCCGCCCCCTGGAGATACTGCTGAGCCTGGGCGTGGCATCGCCGCAGGAAAGGCTCGTTCTGTTGGGCCCCCCGAATCCGCTTGCCCAACTCTTCATAAGAAACCGGGACAATGTCCAGCTTCCAGGTGGCCCGAGCCCGGTCGGGCGCCCCACTGCCATCCGCCCCCCATCCCCCGGCGTCGCCGATGGCCACGATGCGCTTGCCGAGGAGGTTCTTCAGGCCGTAGCAGGCCCGCAGCCGCCATAGAAGCTCCGCGTGATCGTCGACCACGATGTCGTGGACATCCATGCCGGGCTGGCTGAATTCATCGCGCCTCTTCCGCAGAAAGTGGGTGGGGGCGCCGACGTACATGTAGTACAGAGGCCCCGAGCGATGCCGTACGAACATCATATTCCACTTGTCCGGCACGGCCAGAACTTCCAGGAGCTTGGCATTGCGCCGGGCCGCATACATGATAAGGACATCATAGTCCTGCTTCGTGGCCGCGGCGGCCTGGTCCACGTCGCGCACGGTGACCAGCGGCTTGATCTCCAACGGAAAATCCACGGCGGCGGCCATCTGCTTGAGGTCCGCCTGAATGTGCCGCTCCTCTTCGTGAAGCTGCTGCTCATCCTGAATCGCCCCGGTCACGCGCCAGCTTGTCGCCTCCTTGCGCGGATAGATCTCACAGTTGAAGACCGGCAGGACCTTCAGCGGCCGAGGGGCCGGCGGCCGATGCTCCGGACCGCCTGAGGGCGCCAACGCCCCTGTCATCAAGGCAGGCAGACCCAGACCCACGGCCGTCGCCGCCCCGGCCGCCGAAATGAACTCGCGCCGGCTCAGACCCTGTAGTTGGCCCCCTTCCGCCGCGTGGCCGCAGCAACAAGACGACAAATGCCCGATCTCCGGATTTCCTGCCGACCGATCCATATCAACCTCCGATTGTGTACGTCCCGGGCTTACGAGCACAGCGCGATTGGCTGTCGAACCATCAGTTTACCCGTTGAGATTCCAAATCCGAAGCTCGAAATCCGAAACCGCGGCAAAATCCGAAGCAAGCCCGGAGGGCGAAAGATCATAGCCCAGCGATTCATCGCTGGGTGCCAGAGGCCCCAGGCAAAACAAGTCCCGCCCGGGACGAAAGAACGCCCTCGCTTCGGCATTGGGTTTGTGTCGCCCCTCCGGGGCTTGGGACGGACGGAGCCCGAGTACCCACTGTTGAAACGGTGGGCTAGGGTCGGTCGTCCCTGCGGGACTGTCTGGAACAGCGTGGCGGGCGAGCTTGGTGGAAACATATGTGGGGCTTGCCAAGCGCGCCGCGGGCTATAGAATACACCCATGCAGGAGCTAAGAAACCAGATACTGTGCGGGGATTGCGTGGAGATTCTGCGATCCGATGGCACGCCGTTCGCTGACCTGATCTTTGCCGATCCGCCGTTCAATATCGGGTATAAATACGACCAGTACCAGGACAAGAAAGCCAGCGAGAAGTACCTCGCCTGGACGCGGGACTGGATGGGGGCATGCGTCGGCGTGCTTCACCCGCACGGGTCGTTCTACATCGCCATCGGGGACGAATACGCGGCCAATATCAAGCTCGTCGCCGACGAGCACAAACTGGTCATGCGCAACTGGATCATCTGGCATTATTCCTTCGGCCAGCAACTGAAAAGGAAGTTCGCCCGCTCGCACACGCATATCTTCTATTTCGTAAAGGACGCGAAGAATTTTGTTTTCCACGATGAGGCCGTGCGCGTGATCTCGGATCGGCAGAAGAAATACAGCGACAAGCGGGCGAATCCCGCCGGCAAGATGCCGGACGATGTGTGGAACGAATACCCGCGTGTCTGCGGCACCTTCGTCGAGCGAACCGGCTTTCCCTGCCAGATGCCGGAAAGCCTCCTCGCGCGGATTATTCGCGTCAGCTCGAATGAGAAGGATTGGGTGCTCGACCCCTTCTGCGGCTCCGGTACGACCGCGACCGTCGCCCACAAGCTCAATCGCGCCTACACGAGCATCGACATTTCCGAGACGTACGTCCAGGCGGCGCGAAAGAGGATCGCGGACTCCGAGGGTCTTCCGGTCGAGGGCAACGGCTCCACCGATTGGCCCGAGCATGCGGATGCCGAACTCAAGTGGCTCTACAGCGAGAACAAGATTCCGGTCCGGCATCTTTGTGCGAATCGATCGCTCCTGTCTCTATTCACGAAGAAACTCAATGGGCGACTGCAGAAGAAACGGCCCTACACCCTCAAGGAAGTCAGCGACCGGCTGAACCTGCTGGGAAGCAAGCTCAGCCCGCTCGATATCACGCGCAGGCGCCGAATGGAGGCATCATCGCTTGAGGAATAGGAAGCCTCTCGTCATCGTACTGTCCCTCTTTGTCCTCAGCGGCATCCTGCTGACCGTCATTCAGGCACCGCTCGGCTGGTCGTTCCTGGCGTGGGTGGCCTTGGTGCCGTTCGCCCTCGCCTGCGCGCCGCAGGTGAAGCCGCGCACGCTTGCTTTCGCGGCCCTGGTCGTCGGGTATCTTTATTGGCTCGGCAACGTCTACTGGATCGTGCCGATCACGATCATCGGCTGGCTGGCGATGTGCCTCTATCTGGCTCTCTTCTGGGTGCTGCCGGCGCTGGCCGTGCGGTTTGCCCGGGCGAAGGGCTTGCCGCTGTTCATCGCCCTGCCGATTCTAGTGGCTGGGTGGGAGCGATTGCAGGGCTTCCCGATGGGCGGATTCTTCTGGCGTTTTCTCGGCCACAGCCAGTATCAAAACCTCGCGCTGATTCAGATCGCCGACATTCTCGGTGCCGCGGGCATCTCTTTTGTCGTGGCGATGGTCAACGGCCTGCTCGTGGATCTCGTCCTTTTCTTCTGGCGCCGTAGGGTGGGCTGTGCCCACCAGGAACCGCCCGGCTCGGAACAAGTTGGTGGGCACAGCCCACCCTACGGAGTCGCCGGCCCGCGTCATCCTTCCGGCCGGATCATCATCGTGGGCTTCGCCGCAACAATCGTGGTCGTTATAAGCACCGTGCTTTACGGCCAGTGGCGGCTCGGCCAGAGCACGCGATACGTGACCGAGGGGCCGCTGGTGGCTTCGCTCCAGTCGAATGTGCCCATCTCCGTCAAACGCAGCCATCAGAAGAGCGTGGAGATCTTTGACGAGCTGATGGATAGGAGCAAGGCTGCGGCAGCCGCCGGGGCCGACTTGATCGTCTGGCCCGAGACGATGGTCCAGGGCCTGCTCGATCCGTACCTCTGGTCGTGCCTCAAGGAAGAGGAGGGGGAGTTCGACCAAGACAAGGCCTTTCACAATGCCCTGTGCGAACACGCCAAAGGCAACGCTTACGTGCTCGTCGGGGCCCCTGGGGCGGAGATACGGAGGGACCAGCGCGGCCAGCTCTATGTGGGCAACTACAATTCCGCCTACTTCTATCGCCCGGATGGAACGCGGGACCCGGCGCGCTACGACAAGATTCACCCTGTCTTTCTCAGCGAGTACAACCCGTTCAAGAGGTCGTTCCCCTGGCTCTTCGAGCGGCTCAAGGTCTTCTTTCCGAAGGGCTGGAACCCTGACTATTCGCTTGACCGCGGTACGCGCTACACGATCTTCGAGATGGCCACGAAGAGAGTCTCAAGTTTGAAGTCTCAAGTTTCAAGTAGTGATTCTGAGCTTCAGACTTCAAACTTCAAACTTCAAACTCCGTATCATTTCGCCGTCATCATCTGCTACGAGGACACGATTCCGTACGTCGGGCGAAATTTCGCCCTGGACCCGCAGGGCCGCAAGCGCGTCGACTGGCTGGTCAATATCAGCAACGACGGCTGGTTCGTCCGCTTCGAGAACGATCCGGCCCGGGTGATCCCCAGCACGGAACTGCCGCAACATGCGGCGATTTGCGCCTTTCGCGCTGTGGAGAACCGTCTGCCCATCGTGCGCAGCGTCAACACCGGGATCAGTTGCCTGGTCGAGTCCACCGGCCGAATCCGGGACGGTTACCTGGCCGCCAGCGACAATTTCCCCCGCCGGGCGATGGAGCGGACCGCTATGGCTGGATGGTTCCTCGACCGCCTGCCGATAGATAAACGGGTGACTTTCTACAGCCGCCACGGCGAATGGTTTGCCGATAGTTGCGCGGTCCTGTTCGTGGCGGTCCTTGTGTGGCCGCTCGGGGCCCGGCTGGTCACCCGGCGTGCGAAAGCCTGACAAGTTCTTGAGCAAGGGCATGATGGACTTCTTGAACGGCATGGACGACATGAGGACGGCACATCGTCCACCGCATCCATTGAGCCGCGCAGCGATTCTCGGCTTGGCAATCCTCTCAATGCTCGGATGCCAGCCGTCGGCCCGGCCGCTGCAATCGTCGGCCTCATCTGCAACCACGCCGCTCAGCGAGGACTTGCCGGCCCAGGCCCGGCAAATCATCCTCAATGGACTGACCGACGCCGACCCGCAAATTCGGGCCAATGCCATCGAGGTCGTGGCCTCGACCCGTGAGCTGGGGCTGATGCCCAAGGTGCAGAAGCTTCTGACCGACAAGGTCGTGCCCGTCCGATTCGCGGCGGCCGTCGCGATCGGCGACCTGGCATATGCGCCGGCCAAGGACGAGGTCGGTCCCCTGCTGAACGATCCGAATCCGAATGTCCAGCTCGCCGCGTTTTACGCGATCAGCAAGTTGGGCCAGCCGGAACTCTACCAGGAAATCTGCAAAGCAGTGGCCAGCAACGACCAGACGGTACGAGCCAACGCCGCCCTGCTGCTCGGCAAAAGCGGAAACAAGGATGGGATTCGCTTCCTGTATTGGACCTTGCAGCGGGACGACTCCTCCGACATGGTCGTTTTGCAGGCCGCCGAGTCCATCGCCATGTTGGGCGATCCGCGCATCTATCGCAAGCTCTGGACGGGACTGATCAGCAAGTATGCCGACGACCGGGTCATCAGCGTCCGGGCCATGGGCGCCCTGGGCACGGATGAGGCCAAGAGTGCCATCATCACGATGCTCGACGACCCCGTCCCCGAGGTTCGTGTGACCGCCGCCGAGCAGCTTGGCAAACTGGGCGACTTCGGGGGCGAGGCGGAAGTGCTGGCGGTTTTTGAGAAGAATCTGCCGGCGGACATGGACACCCAGGGTCAGCAGCGTATCAAAACGCTGGCGGCCCTGGCGATCGGGGAGGTCGCGGCGGAGCGTCCCGCGAAATACCTGCCTCAACTGCTGCAAGATCCTTCAAAAGTCGTGCGCCTGGCGGCCGCCAAGGCCGTCCTGCGCCGTGCGATGAAGAAGCCCTAGCGCTTCGGATCGCACATAAGCCGTTGTAGATTAAAGACTTACGTCAGAGACCTGACCTGGGATTTGGTGCTTCGAATTGCGGATTCTTCATCCGTCCGATCCTTGTCGCGCCCTCCAGATTTCCCCGTGACAGCAAATCCCCTCTCTTCACGAGGAGTCCCCCGCAGTTATGATCTTCTCTGTTTGGGGGATTTAGGAAAAATGACTTGACCTTGAGGGACTGAAAGCGTAGAATTATGCTATGCAGATGTAATATCGGGACTTGGGTAAGAACGCAGAGTCCTCCGCCGGCATGAGGCCCTTTCGCGGTTCCTTTCTCGGCGCTGGCCCAACGTCCGATATGAAAGGGTGTTCAGGAACTGCTAAGACACGCAGATTGGTGAAAGGAGCCTGTTTTGAGCACGCTGACCAAGGTTCTGATTGTCTTGCTGACCGTCTTCTCCCTCTTCCTCAGCGGTATCGTCGTGACCTTCGTCGCCAACCAGGACAACTTCCGTGGGAAGTTCAACGACACCCAGAGCCAACTGGGCGCTGCCAGGGCGGCACAGAACAACGCGCAGCAGCAGCAGATCGATGAGAAGAAAGCTTCCGACGTCCTTGTGGCCAAGCTGGAAGAGGAAAAGAACCGGATGACCAAAGATCTCCTGGCAGTGCGCGAGGAGTTGGACGGTCTCAAGCGGACGAAGAACGCGTTGGACACGGAGCACGCGGGCATGATGGCCGCCGTACAGACCGCCACCACCGGCGAGCAGCAGCAGCGGGCCCTGTTCGTGGCGGCCCAGAAGGAAGTCGAGCGTCTCAAGGGCGACCAGATCCAGCGCGAAGCGGAGCTCAAAGAGACCAACCAGATGCTGCTGGAGAAGCTGGCCCTCATCTCCGATCTGGACAACAAGATCCGCCAGTTGACGCAAGAGAATCAAGATCTCAACGGCCGGGTGAATCAGCAGTTGACGAAGTCCGGCCAGATGGCCACCCGGCCGCCGACCACCGTCGCCCAGGGTAGTCCGGGCGTCCAGCCGGTACAGCCGATCGCCGCTGTCGTGGCGCCGACCCGGAATATCGCGCTTAACGGCCAGGTTACGGCGGTGGACCTCCGCAGCCGTCTGCTGGAGATCTCGATCGGGACCGCCGCCGGCGTCCGGAAGGAGATGACCTTCCATGTCGTCCGGGGCGACCGGTTCGTCGCGGATATCCTGATCATGGAGGTCTGGCCGGATCGCGCGGTCGGCATCCTCGATATCGTCCAAGCGGGCTTGCAGCCGCAGGCGGGCGACAAGGTATCCACGAATCTGTAAGACGCCGAGAGCAGCGGGCCGCCCCACGCGGCCGCGCCGTCAGGAGGTTGTTCGTCTATGAGTCCGATGCCTCAGCCACGCGGGGGAAAGGTTTCCCCTCCCAGCAACCTGTACACGGCCATCCTGGCCGTCGCGAACGCGGTCCTGTTAGCGGCCATCGTGTACGTTACTTTCGTCTGCTACACACGTTACGAGACGATTTTTGGCATGCCGTAGCGAAATTCTCCTTGACGGTCGCCCCCGTCCGCCCGCACAATAATCCAATGGCAGTCTCAGAAAGGAGTCGCCTGTGCTGTTGGACGCAATCCTTGGCTTTTTCAGCATGGATATGGGGATCGATCTCGGTACCTGTACCACGCTGGTTTGTGTTCGCGACAAAGGAATTGTCCTGAACGAGCCATCCGTCGTCGCCGTCCGAAAAGGGACTAATGTTGTCCTGAATGATGGCGAGGCCGTTGGCTTGGTCGCGCGCGAGATGCTCGGTAAGACCCCCGGCTCGATCAGCGCCATTCGTCCCATGAAGGACGGGGTCATCAGCGACTTCGAAGTCACCGAGAAGATGCTCAGTTACTTCATCCGCAAGGTCCACGGCCGGGGCGGGCTGGTGCGGCCGCGTGTCGTGATTGCGGTGCCCAGCGGCATCACGGCGGTGGAGCGCCGGGCCGTGATCGACAGCGCCGAGCGCGCCGGGGCCCGCCGGGTCTATCTCGTCGATGAGCCCATGGCGGCGGGAATCGGGGCAGGTCTGCCCATCACCGAGCCGACCGCCTCCATGATCTGCGACACCGGCGGCGGCACGACGGAAGTCGCCATCATGTCGCTCGCCGATATCGCCACCGCCACCTCCATCCGCGTGGGCGGCGACGATATGGACGAGGCCGTGATCAATCACCTCAAGCGCACCTACAACCTCCTGATCGGCGAGGCGCGGGCGGAAAAGGTCAAGATCCAGATCGGGTCCGCCGCCCCGTTGGACGAAGAGCTGACGATGGAAGTCGCCGGACGCGACACCATCTCCGGTCTGCCCCGCAAGATCGTCGTCACCAGCGAAGAGATCCGCGAGGCTTTGAAAGATCCCGTCTCGCAGATCATCGAGGCCGTCACCTCGACCCTGGAGCGGGCCGAGCCGGAACTCGCGGCCGACCTGATCGACAACGGCATTTGCATCTGCGGCGGCGGCTCCCTGCTGCGGGGTATGGACAAGATGCTCGCCAACGCGACCGGGCTGAAAGTCTTCCGGGCCGAGGATCCGCTGAGCTGCGTCGCCCGCGGCACCAGCGTGTACCTCGAGAACCTGGAGTTGTGGAAGGATACGATGGATCACAGCGAGCGCGCGTATGATTAACGGCGCCGGCAGGACGCTCGGGGGTTCCGGCGGCCGAAGCGGTCGCCGCGGTTTTGGCCAACGGTTATGACACGCAAGTGGGTCGGCATATCCAAGGGAATGGTCTTCGCCTGCGGGCTGCTGATGGGAGTGATCTTCCTGTTCCTGGTCCCGCGCGAAGCGGCCGGTCGTCTGCAACTCGCCTATGCGCACGTGTTCCGCTGGCCGCTGGCGATGGGCCGCGTCGTGCGCACACAGGCCACGACTTCAACGCGCAGCATCAGCCCCCAGGAATACCAGGATCTGCTCAAAGCCTGCCAACAGCTTCGCAACCGGTCCGCCAATGTCGAAAAAGAGCTCGAGGAAGCGAAGCACCAGATTGAACTGCTCACCAAGCTGAAGGCCAAATCCGGTCTGGAGCACATGCAGATCATTCCGGCAAAAGTCGACGCGCAAGTGCAGGACGAGATGACGATCAGCCGGGGCCAGGACAGCGGCGTGGCCGTCGGCCAATACGTGCTGAGCCTCACCGAGGACCGGATCGACGACCAGTGCGTGATCGGAGTGATCAGCGCCGTCTCGGCCAAGGGCGCGAAAGTCAGACTCTTTAGCGATGCGTCCTCCCGCCTGCCGGTGCGCATTGCCGGCCTCAATGTAGGCAAGGTCATGGAGGGCCGGGGCGACGGTGTCGCCCAAATCGCCCGTCAGGTCCCCCGCGACCATACGATTCATGTCCGCGATGCGGTGTACGCCCAGGCGAAGCGGGGCCAACTCGACGTCTCCGTGATCGTGGCCGAGATCTCGCAGTGCAAAAGGGACCCGGACTATCCCACCATGTGGGATATTACCGTGCGTCCCGTCTGCGATCTCGCGGATCTCAACGACGTAGTGGTGCTGAAGGCGGCGTCGGCGCCGTAGCGGCTGAGGTTCGTGCCGGGGCACCAGGATGGAGTCCGGTATTGTCGGGAGCGTCCAATGCGTTGGTTTCGGTTTGCCGTGCTGGTGCTGGTCGCTTCCCTTCTGCAAACCGGCCTGGTGGGCGCGCTGGCGGTTCTGCGGGCGGATTTCAAGCCGGACCTGCTGCTGATCCTGCTGGTCTTCTTCGCGCTGCGCTGCCGTTCGACGGATGCCATCATCGCCGCCTTCGCGATCGGCTTCGCGGCCGACCTGAGCAACCCCATCGCCGGGCGGCTCATGGGTCCCCGGATCATCAGCTTTGGCCTGTTCGGCACGCTGCTGTCCGACGTCAGCGGCACCCTCTCGCCCCGGCGCATCGTCTACCAGGCCATCACGATCTTTCTGATGGGCTGCCTGACCGCCGGCCTGAGCTATCTCCTGATGTTCCTGCGCACCGGCAGCGCCCCGGCGAACATGGCGGCCGGATGCTTCTGGCAGCCTCTCTATTCGGCGGTCCTCGGGCCGCTCTTGTTCTTGCCGATCGGCTGGGGCATGCCGATGGAGGGAAAGGGCCGCCGGAGTTATCCCCGCGGGGCGCTGTCGCGGCGCTAAGCTCTGGGGGTGACGTCGGCCGCACAGGTTGGTGTGGCCTGTGCGGTTGTTCTCTGGAATGACGAGGCCTGAGTCCGGATGTACGAGAGACGCGTCAAGGTATTCATCGGCCTGTGCCTGGCGGTGCTGCTGATCTGCCTGCTGCGGCTCGCCCAGATGCAGTTGGGCGCGGACGATGCCCTCCCGGGCGAGATCGCCGGGCTCATGGAGGCGCGCAGCCTGTCGAAGCAGTTCCAGACCCTGCGCGGCAAGATTCTCGACCGCCAAGGCGAGATTCTCGCGGCGGACATGCCTCAGTTCCAAATCTGCCTCAACTACCGCCTGAGCTGTTTTCGGGACGACCGCGTCACCGGCGCGAAACGCGCGGCCGCCAGGACCGAGAACACCTCTCTCTCCGCCCCCGAGATCCGCCAAGAGAAAGAGATCGCGGACAAGCAGCAGGATCTCGAACAGCTCATCGACCAGTGCCGCCTCTTCGGACTGAGCCGCCGGCAGATGGAAGAGCGGATCCAGACCTTGAATAACGCCGTCTGGAACCTGCGGAGTTTCTACTGCTGGGCGCGGGGCAGCCCCGATCCCAACGTGATCGCCAAGTACAAAGACCTCAATCATGTCCCGCTCTCCGAGGCTCTCGCCAGCCTGGCGCGGCAATATCCCGACCCCGCCGTGCGGAACCAGCGCATCGCCGAGGTGACCGACATTCCCGAGATGAGCCAGGACCTGCCGCTCGTGGAGCTCAAGAGCGAGGACGAGGTCTTCGCCGCCCAGCAGTTGGAGTGCCTGGATACGGAGGATGTCCAGATTCTGCCGACGGGGCGCCGTTATTACCCCTACCGCCGGACGGCGGCCCAGACCATCGGCTGGGTCGGCCCGGCGACCCAGTCGCGCGATTTGCAGGCGTTCGCGGGCGATCCGCTGGCCAGCTACCTCAAGGGCGAGGTCTGCGGCCGCGAGGACGGCGTCGAGTACGCCTGCGAGGGCCTTCTGCGGGGCCGGCGCGGTGAGGTCGTCTACGATATCGACCGCCAGCTCGTCCGCCAGACCGACACCGAATTGGGCCAGGATGTCCAGCTCACTCTCGACATCCGCCTGCAAGAGCGGATCGAGCAGCGCCTGACGGACCCGAAAGTCAACCCGGCCTACGCCCGGGCCGCCATGGCGGGAGCCATCATCGATGTCCGTTCGGGCGACGTGCTGGCCCTAGTGTCGCTGCCCAGTTACGATCTGAACTCCATCCGGCAGGACTACAACAAGCTGTTGGCCGACCCCAACCGGCCGATGACGAATCGCGCGCTGTGCCGGCTGTACCCGCCGGGCTCGGTGGCCAAGCCTGTCGTCCTCATCGCCGGCCTGGAGTCCGGCGTTATCACGCCGGAGGATTCCATCTCCTGTCCGGCGGCGGAGCCGCCCACCGGCTGGCCCAAGTGCTTGATCTACCGCGAGTCCAAGACCGGGCACGATCAAATGTGGGTCAATAAGGCCCGCAATGCCGTGAAGGGAAGCTGCAATGTCTACTTTTCCCACTTGGCCGATCGCGTCGACGGACGCGTGCTGCAGGAGTGGTTCTTCCGATTCGGGTACGGGCGGGAGCTTCCTCTATCCTGTCCCGCGTCGCTATCCGTCGGTTCGATTCCCCGTGGCCTCCGGCAGGCGCCCGGCGAGATCGGCAGCACCCTGGCGGCCGGCGCCGCGGACGCCAATTCGGTCGACCAGCTCCCGCGCCTGCTGGACCGGGATCGCAAGATGTTCGGCATCGGACAAGGCAATTTTCGGGTCACGCCGCTGCAGGTGGCCAATGCCTTTGCGACGCTGGCCCGGCGCGGCCGGTATCTGCCGCCCCGCCTGTTTCTGAGCCCGCCATCGGCCCCGGCGACCGAGCCGGTCGACTTGCCCATCTCGCACGCGACCCTGGACGTTGTCTATGACGGAATGAGCGCCGTGGTCAACGAGCGCGGCGGCTCGGCCTACCATGTGTTCGCCGGCAGCGGCCTGACCCAGCAAGGGGTAACGGTTTACGGGAAGACCGGATCGACCGAACGGCCCTACCATGCCTGGTTCGCGGGATTCGCCGCGGACCGGGAGGGAGCCAAGATCGCCTTTGCCGTGGTCGTCGAGGGCGGTCAACGCGGCGGCGGCGACGCCGGCCCCTTAGCCTGCGAGATCCTGAAGTTGTGCGTCGAGGCCGGCTACGTCGGCCATGCCGCCACCGGAGCGAAGTGAGAGTGGGCGCGGCTGAGATCGCTCCCACTGGACCTATGTCAGATCCTGATTGGCGTGCGCAGATCAAGTCGCGCCAGCACGCCCTGAAGAGTCTCGAAGAACTTCTCGTTGTCGGGCCAGAGGATGCGGCCGTCCGGCGGCAGCAGCTCGGCGATCCGCTCCAGAAAGCGCGACACCATCGCCTCGTCCACCTCTTTCGACCAGACACCCAGCCCGAGCTTCTCGATGTACCGGGCGTTGATAAGCTGCTCATACTGCCCGACCAGGGGCAGCAGCAGCATCTTTTTGCGCAGGTACAGGCACTCGCTGATTAGCGAGTATCCGGCCGAGGCGATCACGCCCCGCGCCGACGCCAGGTCCGTGGCAAACCCCTCCGTCGAAGCCTCCTTGAAAACGCAATTCTTCCATTCGAGGTTCTTATTGAAGCCGTAGAGCACAAACTTCTGCGGCGTGAGGCGGCCGAGCACCTCGCGCCACTGGTCCTCGTGGGTGCCCGTGGTCGCGTAGACCACGACATGACCGGCGTCCGAGGGCTGGAGCCGGGCGATGGC
This sequence comes from Planctomycetota bacterium, assembly GCA_023481165.1. Taxonomy (GTDB): domain Bacteria; phylum Planctomycetota; class Phycisphaerae; order Sedimentisphaerales; family Anaerobacaceae; genus PLanc-01. The sequence continues at coordinate 35,636 of JAMCWO010000151.1, forward strand.
GGGACGCACAATGGGTGGAGCCAGCACGGCCTTGGGGCTCCGCGCCGGCGCCTGAAAGAAGCTGGTGATGACGTACGCTTGCGCGCCGAAGTAGTGGCAGCGCACCACCACGCCGGCACTGAACCGCCCCCAGAGGTCCCGGAACTGCTGATCGAGCCGGCACAGAATCAGCAGGTGCTCATTATCGATACTGATAAAAGGGACCCGGTGGCGCCGGGCCCACCAGGCGCTGAACGGCTCGAAGTCCGTGACGACCAGGTCCGGCCCGAACGGCGCGCACACCCGCGTGAAGAATTCCCGATTGACGCGATGGCCCTGGGGAAAGCGCGACAGATTCTTCCAGAGGGTAGCCGCCGGCGCGACGTAGCCCTTGTGGTAGTCATACGACAGGCCGAAGATCTCTTTGACCCGGTCGCCAAAGTAGGGCCGCAGGTATTGCAGCGCCCGCAGCGAGGCGGCGAAGATCACCTCATGGCCGGCGTCCAGAAACCGCTGCCCGATCAGGTGCGTCCGGCTCGCATGCCCGAACCCCTCCCCCGCCACCGCATAAACAATCCTGGCCATCCAATCCTTTGCTCCTGTGCCGAAACAGACAAATCAAAGTGGCACAGTCTACCACATTCCCGCTCCTCCGCCAGACAGAAACCGCGCGTCGGGCTTGTGGTGCGCGACAAGATTGTGGCCCGTCGGGTCTCTGGTCGCTGGGTGGCACCACGTCATTGTTTCGTCTTGAAGCGAACCACGACAGAGGCCAGGGGAATGCCCTCTTCGCCGCAAAAGCCCAGGAACTTCTCCACCTTGAGGCCAAAGAGGTATTCCTTGCCCGGCTGCAACTGGACCGGCGCGGTGAAGGCCTTGCGCGCCGCATCATAGGAAGAACTGCGCGAGTTCTCCCAGGCCACCGCCTTCTGCATGACACACCTCCCCATCTGCTCGGTCGCTGACCTGCCGTCGACACACCGTCACGCGCCGATGTTCGCTATTCCGCCCCCATCCTACAGACGACACACACGTCTAAGAAGTGGCCAAACCGAGTAGAATTGAGAATGTACGGTCCGACATAGGGACATTTTGACGAAAGTCCATAGCCGGTTTGTCCGATGAGGAGGAGGGTGAAGGTTCGGCGCTCAGTAGTCCTTCATACTGCGCATCCACTGCGGCCAGTCTTCCGGTCGGACACCGCCTCGGCTGGTCCAGGCGCCGTTGACGTCAAAGGTGCGGTTCCACTTCAAGGTCCACAATTCCTTCAAACCGACCCGCCGGACGGACCAGTCCAGACACACGCTATTGACCGCCCCGCTGTGGCGGTTGAGGCAGACCCGCCGCATCTCGTTGTTGCCCGCCAGGCTCTCGGTCGCCCCATCGTACATCGGCGGCTGATCCGTCGCGAAGGCCTAGACGTCGTACCAGAAGCAATCGGTGAACACCGGGATGTTGTCCGCGACCAGATCAGGGTCCACTGGTGCAGGCTCAACTGGCAGGTCATCGCCCGCGCCTGGTTCCGCGCCTTGCCCAGCGTCGGCATCAAAATGGCCATCAGAAGAGCTATGATACTGATAACAACCAACAACTCGATCAGCGTGAATAGAGGGTGGCAAGAGGCGAGCAAGATACACAACGGCAAGGACAGACTTGCATACGCCGGACCGCGGAATCTATCACTTACGGTTCTCAGCATGACGGATACCCTCCCATCAGACGACGAACTTGCACCTCGTGCATGGTTCTGCGGGAGCAGTGTTCTTTGGTTCATCTGGCAGATAGGCCGAGATAGGCCTGGTGGTTAAAGCCATATCCTCGGGCTGTCGCTGTGAGACGTATTATCGTCGATAAGGCAGGAGGCTACAAGGGAGAAGTAACAATTGCTCGCTGTCTATCGAGAGTCGGTTCTCTCCTGCTTCTGGTGGAAGGTCAAGAACTCGCTGGGAGAAAGCACCTTGGTACCCTGGCATTGCCGAACGGGGAAATGCACGCGATTTCCGGTAACGAGGCATGCCGCCTTACCGGCAACCGCGACCTCGAGAAAGGGCTGGTCGCCCGGGTCCGGCAGCGGATCGGCCAAGGGGGAGGAAGCTACGAGGGTTCCACTGTGTTCGATATGATCCAGGAGAGCAGCGACTTTGTCGGTCCGGAATCCGAACTTGGGACGGCCTAGAACTTCATCGTATTCGGACAAAATGCGGGCGTCGAGACACAGCGTCAACGCACCGGATGAGACCATGCGCACGATCTGGGCGCACGGTCCGAAGGGAGACAGAAGGCCAGCCACCAGAACGTTCGTGTCCAGGACAATCTTCATCGGGATCGCTTCCGGCGTACTTCCTTGATCTCGGCATCGATCTCCTCCTTTGAGATTCGATCGGTTCCTTGCTCCGCCGACCGCCGTTGCAGACTCGCCACCGCCTCCACCGCGCGCGCCCGGCGGAAGGCAGAGAGAGATTCCTCCAGGTTCGATTCGTTGACCGCCGCAAGAATGGCAATCGGGCGGCCATTGCTGGTAATGACCATCTCGCCTTCCCCCGGCAACGTCTTCCAGATCTCACCGGACTTCTCACGCAAATCGCGAATGCTAACAAACCTCATAGTTCTGCCCTTTACAGCGCGTACGAAATCGTGTATCCAATTGTGTATCCAAGTACTCCTCATGTCAAGAGAGTTCTTCGACTCGTCCAGCTTTCCGCACGCTCCCGCTGGAGCACAGTCGAGAACCAGGGACGCTGTTGCCATGCTGCTGGCGCAAAGCGAGAAACCTCCCCCACACGCCCGCCCGGGTTATGTTTGATCTCGGCGTCAATCTCAAGCTCGTCAAGGGCCAGGAGCCCTACGATCCGCAGCGCTTCGGCGGCGCTGCGGCCGATCTGGAACGGCTCCGCAAGGGGTTCGGCGATGTGGCCAGTCCGCAGGACTTGGGGCAGCGGTTCGTCAGTAGTGGCGGCCTCAACGACTCCGGCAAGCTGTACGTCCGCGCGGTAACGGTCAGCGAAGACGGCCAGCACGCGCAGGCCGAATGCGTCCGATACAGGAGCGAGACCTCCATGGTCATCACCACCCCCCAATGGCACTTCTTCGACAACGACTGGTGGGAGGTCGACGACTGATCGACCGGTCCACGACCTACGAACACTCTGGGCCAGGCTCCGCGCGAGCCCGGCCCTTTTCTCGCGCGCTTCGACACCGGTCGCCCGGCGCGGGTCGGCAAGACCGTGGATATCGCGGATTTGCTGCCCGGGCGCGGACCGGCCGCCAGTGCCGGAGATTTCGGAATTGCGGCGGAAAAATGCAACCTCCGCCGAACCTGTACATTATCGTGAATAGCGACCGGCTCCGGAGCCGTGCAATGGCGGACACCGACGCCGGTGTCCACGATAACTGTCGGTCCAGACCGCCAATCGTCGCCGGGAACACCAAAAATGGGAGCGAAAAGATGCAACCTTCAGGGAATCTGTGCATTATCATGAATAGAGATCGGCTCCGGAGCAGTGCGATGGCGGACGACGCGTTAGAGTACGACTTGGAATCTCGGCCCGAGACCGTGGATGACGATCAGGCCCTGGTTTCTGCGACCCGGCAGGACACAGACGCGGCGGGCAGGCTCTACGACAAGTACTACCGCGAAGTCCTTGGCTATGTCTATCACTGCACTCTGGATCATGCCGCCACGGAAGACTTGACGTCGAACGTTTTTCTCGCTGCCTTCCGGCACCTTGGACGCTTCCGCTGGCGGCAGGTCCCCTTCCGGGCTTGGCTCTACCGCATCGCCACGAACGAAGTGCGGATGTACTATCGCCGGCGCAAAGGCACTCGAATTGCCTACCTTCAAGTGCCGCGTGAAGGCTCTGCGCCATCCGCGGACGAGGGGCCGGCGGCGGTTGAGGAGTACCGCCTGCTCCATCGAGCACTGCTGGAACTGCGCTTCAAGTATCGCACGGTGATTATCCTGCGCTATTTCGAAGACAAGACGATGGCCCAGATCGCCGAGATCACAGGGGCCCGAGAGGGTACGGTCAAGTCCCAACTGCATCGCGGACTGGTTCAATTGCAGGAGATCCTCTCGCGTCGGGGCGTTTTGCCGGAATGACAGGAGACAAAATCATGGACAAAAACACAAAACAAGTCGAGCAGTACCTGGAGCGTGTTCGTGCGCCGAGGTGTCCATCCGATTCCCACCGGCAGCGGCTGCGCCAACAGGTTCTCGCCGCCATCGAGAGGAGACAAGTCGCGTCCAAGCGGGGCGGAATCCGGCGCATGGCGGCGGTTATCGCCCTGCTCGGTACCGGGGCCGCCGCGGCCGCCGTCGGCATGAAGATACAACAGTACCACGTCGTGGGCAAAGTCCCCGGACAGGGTTATGTGACCCAAAGCGAGAACGGGCAGGATCCCATCACGATCGGCGCAGGGCCTGAAACCACGGCGGAACAGGCGGCGAAGTATGCCCAGGAACTGGCCCTGCTGAAGCAGCAGGGCAAGGGGGAACTGGTCGGCGCGGTGGAACTGGCCGTGAATGGGCAACACGATGGGAGAGTGCTCTCGTATGAGTACCACCTCTCGGATGGTCAAACGAGATGGATGGGCGAGCGCGATCCGGATGATAGCGGCCCGGGCACACTGCTGACCGAACCGTTGGACCATCTCCGTCCCGCGCTCGCCAAAGCCCGCATCGTGGCCACCTACGATCGAACCGTGCAGGGCCGCCCCTTTTCCTTCAAAGCACGGCGGTTGAACCTTAGCGATGGAAGGCAGGTTCTGTGGGCCGAGGGCAGCCCGAAGGAGAGAGAAAAGCCGCCGGGACTTGCGGATGAAGGGTTCTGGAGGCTGGAGCTGTCCTTGGATATGCCGAATCTGACTCCGGGCGCACTGCAGTTGGCCGTCTTCAACGAGGATCCGCTGGCGGAATTCGTGCAGCGCCTGGAGCGGAATCGCGGGACTCGCGCCGCCCTCGTGAACGCGGCGCCGGCCCAACAAAGAGACCGGGTGCGCGATACCCAGATCTCGGTCGTCTGGAACCTGACCTTCCGCAAGATCACCGGCGACGAAGTCTACCTGCTCACCCTGGTGCCCCAAGGGTCGCTCCAGCTCTCCGCGAACACTCCGGCCGGCAAGAAGTGGATCGCCACCAAGGTTGTGATGATCAACCAGCGGCCCTGCTGCTGGTGCCTGCCGGTCCAGACCAAGAGAGGAAAAGAAATCCCCCTGGTGCTGAATGGAGAGAACGTCCTCGATTTGACCGGTGTCTACGACAGCATCGTGAATCAACCGCCTGATCCGCAATAAACAGGACGGGAAATCCTCATGGGCGCCGATCTTTGCCAAAATCGTCGGGAACAAGATCGGGCCTCCGGGAGTAAAACGCGTTGAGCCGGGCCATAAGGATCGAATCAGGAAAGGGAATAGAATGAAACGTGCGGGCTTGTTGCTGATCATCGGTGTCGTGGTGGGTCTGGCAGTCCTCAGTGTGGGGGCCGTGGCACCCGTGCCCGCGCCGGAGTCTTCCGAGATCAAGCAGCTCAAGAAGGAGGTAGAGACTCTTCGCCAGCGGGTCGATGCTCTGGAAGAGCGTCTCAAGGAGGATCTGCTTGTCCCGGCACCCAAGGAGGGCAGACGAGGATCTCCTTTCATTATCCCCGCCCCCAAAGGGGGCCGACGAGCGCCCGGTTTCGTCATCCCCGCCCCGGGTTCGGGCCAGGTGCCGCCGCACTGGAAGGAATTCGAATTCAACGGCATGACGTACTACATCGTGCCCATTGACAATGCCCACAAGCCCGCCGCCGAGGTCGAGAAGCAAACGCCGCCAAACGAGACTCCGGCCGCGTCCCAAGCACCGGACAAGCAGTAGGCGGCATGCCGCCGATCACCTTCTGTGCGGATCAGCTCAGAAGCCGCACGAAACGGCTGAACAGACCGCCGGCCAGCGTATGCACCCACCGCTCGTCCGCTGTAACAACCGTGCCGTCGAGTTCAACAGCCAAGGCCAGATACAGGCTATCGTAAACGGTGCGCTGGGTCGCGATGGCGATGCCCAGGGCGGAAGCCAGCAAGGATACGCTGTCGTGCGCTTCCAGGGGCATTGAGAGGAAATGCTCGATCATATCCGAGGCCTCTTGAGCATCGAGTACGCCTCGGGCATGAAGCTTCCAAGCGACATTGCCCACCTCGGCATAGATCAGGTCCGGAGCGGTCAGCCGGTAACGACCGTCCAGCAGTCGCAGAGCAGCCGACGCGTCCGGCTCCGGCAAGAACCACTTGGCCGCCACGCTGGCGTCCACCACGATCGTCTTCATCGTTGCCGATCCTGGCGGATGAGGTCGGTGGTATCGGGCAACGCGCGGCCGGCCAGCTTCTTCTGCCACTGGCGCGCCAGTTTTCGGGCCTCCTTGAAGCCCAGGCCTGCCGCGTGCGTGAGGATCAGCTTGGCTTCCCCCTGGAGACTGCGACCGTGCCGCCGGGCGCGTTCCTTCAGCCGTTTCACCGTCTCATCGTCGAGGTCACGTATCAATATCCGGGCCATACAAAGCTCTCCATACGTGTGCTATCACAATGATAGCATGCGGATGTGCCGCCGTCAAGCCGCAAGGTGGCCGGCGCAGAGCATCCCGGTCGGAGAAGATCCTGATTCCTTGCGCCCAAAGTCGGCGGGCACAAATGCCGAGGGGAGACCCGGATTTTCTGTATTGGAGCGGCGGTCCCATTCGTGATAATAGGGAAGAATGATCGTTCCGGAATGTGCGGGGCGGCTGATGATCGAGGATGAACTACTGAAGCTGGGGTTCAAGCGGGGCCGCGAGGATGCCCTCCGCCGCATCTACGAGAAGTACCTCAACTACCTGCTGAGCGTGGCGATGGTGTTTCTCAATGATGCCTCTGCCGCCGAAGACATTGTACACGATGTCTTCGTTTCGTTGGCCCAGTCGGCGGACATGTTACGCGTGCCACCACAACGCTAGGTACCCCGCTTCGCTGGAGGAGTTGAGGGCCGGCATTGAGAAGCATGGCCAAGATTACCAGTGGCTGGTTGAGAACGTCGAGTATCTCGGCGCCGGCAAGAGCATGCGCGACCCCGACGCCCACTCCACGGTCCTGGCCTATGACAAGGCCCTGCTGCAGGCCGGCAAGGGCACGCACGCCGTCTTCCGCGACGGCCACGCCTCGTTCATTGAGCCCAAGAGGCTCTCCCAGTACGGCATCCTTGCGGGGCCCCAAGACACCCGCGTCACACCTCCGTAGGGGCGAATAATCATTCGCCCGTACCGGGAAGGCCAAATCGCGGCGGAAGGCCGGACCGGCGGAGCCCGGCCTTCCTGATGCGCTCCAGGTCCGTAGAGGCAACCGGGACCCCAAATGCGATGGATCCGCCTTTGGAACCCGACCTTGTGGTTGCCCTCCCTCAAGCGCGGCGGCACTACGCGCGAAGCAGGGCAGGCACGGGGGCCTGCCCCTGCGAACCTGTTACCAACCACGTCTCCTCGACGAAAAAAGCTGTTACTGCACAATAAAGCGGGCGGCCCGGCGTGCTATTATGCGAGAGTGATCATTCTTCTAATGGCGTGAGCGACAGCGAATGCTCGAAGATGAATGGCTCAAATGGAAGCTCCGACACGGCAGCCCGGACGCCCTGGCGCGGGTCTACGAGAAGTACATCGATGCGATGCTGACCCTGGCCATGGGCCTGCTCAACCTCGCCCTATCTGTCGAACACCAGGCATTGGGCCAAAAGACAATCAACGGTGTGCTCTGCGAGGGCATCGAAGCGAAGGGCCCGGACGACTCTACGAGGCGGATATGGGTCGCGGTGGAGACCCGCTACCCCATCCTCGTGGAAATCGAGGGTATGAAGGGAGGCATCCGTACTACGGGCACGTTGGACCAGTTCCGGTGGAATGTGGACCTGTCGGCCGAGGGTGTCGAGCCGGAAATCCCCGCCGGCTATCATCCCTTGTAGTAGCAGACAACTCACTACACGGAATGACCTTCACAACGGCCGGGCCGAGGAAAGCCCGGCCTTTTCTTTTGCGCGCCGGACGGACAGCCTTACAATGGCGAGAATCCCGTTCTCGTCATACGAAAACCGGAGAGCTTGGTGTGCTATAAGAGAAGAAAGATCTTTCCCTGACGTGCAGCGACGCTGCGGGCTGTGGTTCGATGCGTTCAATGCTGGAAGACCGAATACTGCTCTGGAAGTTCCAACGCGGCAGCCGAGAGGCTCTGCGGCAAATCTACGAAAAGTACAAGAACGACCTGCTGAAACTGGCCGTCTCTCTGGTCACCGATGTCAATACGGCCGAGGACGTCGTTCAGGATGTCTTCGTGAGCTTCGCCCAATCGGCGGACACGATCGGCCTGGCGGGCGATCTGCGAAAGTACCTGGTGACCTGCGCGGCCAATCGGATTCGCAACCGTCGGCGGGATCTACAACGGCACGAGGCGATCGGTCTCGACGGTGCGGATAGTCTCATCTGCGGCTTTCGCAGGCCGGAGCAGTGGGCCATACTGAACGAAGAACTTCAGTCGCTCAGCCAGGCGATGGCCCAGATACCGTACGAGCAGCGGGAGGTACTCAACCTCTATATGCAGGGCGACCTGACGTTCCGGCAGATCGCCGCAATGCAGAACGCCTCGATCAACACAATCCAGGGCCGATACCGGTACGGCATAGCCAAACTGCGGTCCCTTTTGAATAGCGAGCTCGAAAAATGAGACCGGCGGATGACATGAAACGATTCATCGATAAAGCAGCGGTCAGCATCAATCCCCAAGCGGACAAGGCCGTGCTGGACGTAGTGCTGGCCGCCCAGGAAAAGGCGACAGACAAAACCTCGGCCACCCCCCGGCTGAGCTTGAGGAGTATCGTGATGAGAAGTCCAGTCACGAAACTGGCCGCAGCCGCGGCGGCTATTGTCGCACTCGCCGTGGCGATCAGTGAGTTCGGATGGACAAACGGGCACGGGAGTACTACGCTGGCAGCCATGGTCAAGACGATGCAGCGAATGCCCTGGGTGCATTACACGGTTACATCGCTGGCGGGTGGAGGGACTCTCCGCGAGTACTGGCTGGGCGGTTCCTCCGTCCAGGCCTACAGGTTCCAGGACGGGAAGCTCTCATATCGTCAGGGAAAAGAAGGCATCAAATATACCTTCGACCCACAGAAGAAGGTGGTCTACGCGCGACAGAGCGAGGACTTGGAGCGGGAGCAGGAATCGGTTCCCGACTCTCCCTCCGCTTTTCTGGAAACGATGCTGCACTGGCTCGACGAGGAAGCGTCAAGTACCACCCGTCAGATACGACTTCTCGATGGACGGCAGGTCGAAGTCATCACGGCGGAACTCACACGTGACGGCGTCCTGTGGCGCATCGAGGTGCAAAGAGACGTTCACCAGAACCTCCTGCTCCGCAGCAGATACGAGAATTGCGCAGATGAGAGCAAGAGTATGGCAATGGAGTGTGACTACCCCACGGAAGGGCCCCGGAGCATTTACGATTTGGGCGTTCCGGCGGGAACGGAAGTTGTGTCCCTCTTTCTGCCGCCGGAAGTCTCCGAACTGATCCGGAAGCTCGACACCCTGAGGAAAACGCATTTGACGCGGTACGTCGCGATCTCCGTGCCGGCGGGCACAACGCTATTGCCGACATCGTTCACGGGGCGCCGGCCGGAAAGGTACTTCACGAGTAAGGATGACCAGGTCTCCGCGATCTGGCGCAACGGCGAGGACCGGTGCCAGATACGGGGCTATCTCCCACCGGAGGCGCAGGGAGCGCCGACGATAGAACAGGTTTCTCAGAATCCGCGGCAAGTAGCCCTCTCCCTGGTTCCCGTCGCAGCCGATATCTTTCGAGCTGGTAGGCACCCCCTCTACCACTTCCAAATTCTCGACGGTGCACGAATCCGGTCCGAACGCAAATGGCATCCGGTGGAAACGATCGGGAGTGAGATCTTTCCGGAGCAGATCGGCTGGCCTCAGATCGTCGTTCCCTCCTGGGGGGACCCCCCGCAATGGAGGATCGATTCGGTCTCTGGAGGCAACGGCGAGGATCTGATTATGATCGAAAGACGCCATGGCACGGTGGAACGGTGGTTCCTCAATCCGGCGAAGGATTTCCTATGTCAGAAAAATGAGCTTGTGCGCTCTTCCGACGGGACCATTGTCCTCTCGATGGAAATCCTCGAATACGTCCAAACGCCGAAGGGGCAATGGTATCCGTGCCGGCTCCAGAAGACGGAGTCCGGCCGCGTGAACGGCCAAGACATCCCGGAGACCTTTTCCCGAGACATCTATCTGCAGGAAGATCCCCAATTCCCGGCGAGCCTCTTCGATCCGAGAAGCCTGCCCAGTGCAGACAAGTGACCCTCGGGATGGGATGAATTGCAGGCCGGGCCGGCGGAGGTCCGGCCTTTCTTTTGCGCGGAGAATTGTCGGCCTGAGATATACTAAAGGGGCCTCTCGGACGTGGTACATGGGAAGACGGCCGTTTCGGGAGTACCGAGGGCGACGATGCTGGAAGATGAATGGCTCAAATGGAAGTTCCGGCGGGGCAGCCGCACGGCGTTGGCGCGGATCTATGAGAAGTACCTGGATCCGATGCTGACCCTGGCGGTCGGTCTGCTGAACAACACGGCAGAGGCGGAGGATAGTGAGATCTATTGTGAGGGCCAGTTGATCACGATCCACTATTGGCTGCCTCGGCAGAAAGTGGCCTACAGTATTCGCCCGGACCGGAAACAGTACTGGCGTACCGACTACTCGGATGAGCAAGTGGCCCAGGGAGGCCTAACGGACGATCCGAGGTCATGGCTCAGGAAGATCCTGTCCGGTGAATACACCAAGCTGGGGCGCTCCACGATCAATGGCGTGGCCGCCGAGGGCGTCGAGTGCAAGCTACCGAAGGTGGCCGGCGCAGAGAGCGTCATGCGTCTGCGGGTGGAGGTAGAAACCAATCTGCCGGTGCGGATCGAAATGGAGAGAGTCGGGATGGAAGAGGGCCAGATGCGGCCGCTCAAGTACGTCATGGAGAACTTCGCATGGGACGCCCAACTCGACGAAAACCTCTTCGAGCCGAACATCCCAGCCGACTACACTCCGCGTCCGCGCGAGGAGCTGTGAACCGGGCAGACTCGGCCAGGGCGACCCGGGATTCAGCTCCGGCGAGTACTTCCATGGCGTGCTGGACGAAATTCGCCTCTGGAACGTGGCACGTTCGCCGGAAGAGATCCGGGCGGCGCTGAACACGCCCCTGACCGGTAAAGAACCGGGCCTGGTCGCCTATTGGGACTTCGACGATGCCGCCAAGGACAAATCCGGCCACGGCAACGACGGCGTCCTAGGCCCCAACGTCCAAACGCTGGCAGATACGACCACCGCCCCGAAGCCCCCGGGAGACGGAACGAAGTAGAGCAAAGCTGGACCCACAGTCCACGGGTGCGGGCGGAATTGGGTGGCATTCCGTGCCGATCTCGGTGACAGGAATCCGCGGCCAATCGGTACGAGCCGACCGCGCTGGTGTGACAACGGAAAAGGGGAAACCCCGCGCGTGCCAAAAATCTTTTTTTCTCGGGGCGTAAGCGTCACGCCGTGCTGCACCTCGCGTGTTGATCCGCCTGACGGGATGGAATCAACCAGGGAAGATTTTCCGTCATCCTGGTTTTTTTCTGTTGACAACTACTATATCCTATAGTACTCTCGTGCATCGTAGATGTGACGAAATCGGTTGAACCGGAGAACAAGGGCATGGATCGACAGTCACTGGACAGTCTCGGGGAATTGCAGCAGAAAAATCGACTGGAGGCCCCTATGAAACTGATCTCTCGCAACACACGCGGGATCCTTCCGTCCGTTTGCGTGGCGCTAGGGCTGATGGGCGCCATGGCATTGCCGTGCGCGGCGCAGGTAAGTGAAGACAAATCTCTCGGCACGGCGGTCCCCGCGCGCGCAACCACGCCAAGCCCGCTGCCCGCGCCTGCCGGCCCCTATAAAGTTGGGCGAACGGAATTTGACTGGGTGGATACGTCGCGCCCGGACCCCAATAGTCCCAGCGGGCATCGCGAGATCGTTGTTTGGCTTTGGTATCCCGCTTCACCCAAAGACGGAGCCGCAACGGCCGAATGGATGCCGGGAAAATGGGGTGAGCTTCTCCTGCCCTACTATCTCAGCAAACAGAAATCGGCAGGACCTTTTCTTTCCGAAGTTGAGGCAAGGCTCAAGGACCATCCCATCCGTACGATTCGGACGCATGCTTATCCGGATGCTCCCATTCTCCACGGTCAAAAGAAATTTCCTGTGCTGTTATTTGAACCCGGTTTTGGCATGCTTCCCTTTTTTTATACCACGCTGATGGAAGACTTGGCGAGTCACGGCTACATCGTGGCGGGAACCATTCCTACCTATTACACCCATTACAACGTATTCTCCAACGGCCGCGTCGTAGACACCTTTATATCAACCCATACCAATTCACATCTCCCCGACTGGACCGGTGACATGATCTTCACGCTGAATCAATTGGAGAAGCTGGCTGCCGATGCCAAGAGCCAATTTCATGAGCGGCTGAACTTCATACGAGTAGGCGCATTGGGACATTCCTTTGGCGGAGCGGCAAGCGTTCAGGTGGCCAAGGACGACCCTCGGGTGCGCGCCGCCCTCGATCTGGACGGCACGCTGGTTGGCGACGTTGTCGACAGCGGCCTCTCGAAGCCTTTTCTTATGTTTGATCATCCTCGTCCCGGTGAAACGAATTATCATCGAGATGCCGTTGTATTTCGCGATGCTAAGCCAGCCTATCGGCTGACTCTGGCGGGTTCGACGCATGGTTTTTCGACGGATGGTGGGTTGCTACCCTTTTTCCCGGCGAGTGCAAGAGCTGAGTTAGTGGGAACGATTGATCCAGCACGCGCCCTGACCATCACAAAAGCCTATGTCGAAGCTTTCTTTGGGGAATATCTGGAAGGCAAGAAGTCGCCCTTGCTGAATGGTCCCTCGCCCGAATATCCCGAAATCACCTTCGAAACCAACAAGAAATAGATGGCAAGGCGACAGGCCGGGCGACCCGGTGCCCGGACAACCAGGGACGCGCCCAAGTTCCGCGCGCGTCCCGCCGCTATTGGCCACGGTCATGCTTGTACGGTTGCCCATTTTCTGCCGACGCGGGGACGACAGTTCCCCGCCTCCGCGGGGATGACAATACTTATGTTGCCCATTGGCGGTCTGACTGTCAACATTTGTGCAACGGTTGAAAAGGTAAAACACCCCGCGTGCGAGAAATTCTTTATTCCTTTGGACACAAGGAGTTACGCGACGTTCGGACCTCGCTTGTACGCAGAATTCCGGCGCGATTCGTGCAACACGGCCTCTAGTGGTCTCCGCCTAACAGTTTATGACTTATTCAGCCTGGCCCGAGCCCGTTTGACCTTGGCGAGGATGTCGTTCGCGGATGCGGTCCAGATGAAGGGCTTGGGGCAGCGATTGTGCTCATTGACGTACTCGGTGATGGCACCGATCAGGTC
>JAMCWO010000257.1 GCA_023481165.1 Planctomycetota bacterium
TGCCGTGCAATCGCGGGTATATTCCTTCGCTCAAAATGAATTACCCTCGCAGTTAGGAGCTACGGATGAAACCCAAGCTGGTGGTCATAGGGGCGGCGGGCCGCATGGGCCGACGGATTGTCGCTCTGGCGACGGAGTCGAACCGATTTGATATTGTAGGCGCAATTGAGAACGAAGGGCACCCGGAGATTGGCAAAGATGCCGGTCTGACGGCCGGGATCGGTTCGTTGAACGTCCCGCTGGGCAACTCTTGGCCCGCCGAGGCGAACATCGCCATCGACTTCTCCCTCCCCGAAGCCGCCGACAGGACCCTCCAGCAGTGCATCGCCCGCGGCGCCGCTCTGGTCTTGGGAACCACCGGCCTGACTGCGACCCAACAGGAAGCAGTCAAGACCGCCGCCAAGCGAATCCCCATCCTCTACGGCACCAATATGAGCGTCGGCATGAACGTGCTGTTCTCTATCGTGGGCAAAGTGGCGGCCCTGCTCGGCGAAGACTACGACATTGAAATCGTGGAGGAGCACCACCGCTTCAAGAAAGACGCCCCCAGCGGCAGTGCCTTGACCCTGGCCCAGAACATCTGCAAAGCCACGAACCGCCCCTACCCGGACAGCCTCATCTACGGCCGCAGCGGCAAGGAGGCTCTGCGCCAAAAGGGTGAAATCGGCATGCACGCCGTCCGGGCCGGTGACATAACCGGCGTCCACTCCGTGCTTTACAGCGCGCTGGGCGAGACGATCACCCTGAACCACACCGCCCACAGCCGGGACACCCTCGTCCGCGGCGCCCTCCGCGCCGCCGAATGGATCCTGGGCAAGCCCCCCGCCCTCTACTCCATGGCCGATGTCCTGGGAATCGAATAATCGCGGACAACCCGGTGCCAGAAGATCCGAAGCACGACGTCTCCGCCGCAGGTGGAGACCCGTTGCCCCGCGTCGTTCGGTTTCCATCTGGTCCGGGAAAACGCACCCGACGCCACCACGTGCTCTAATAGTCCAGTTTCATTGGCAGCTTGTGTTGAACCGACAGCCCTGCGTGATGTATGAACATGGCCAGTCCGAACTGAGCCGACTTCTCAAAAGAACCCTGATTACCGGCACCTTCGTATTTCCATCGAGCAAGGTCGTCGTCGGTGCCCTGGAATGTTTCAGTATTGAGCGTGACCAATTGTTGCAGAAGGGTCGTACTGGAGCCAAAGGTCACTTCGTTGCCAACTACATCGACCGCCTTGAACGTAAATGGGAAAGCCACGGGAAGCCAATACTCGGGCGTGAGAAGCTGTCCAAATCGGGAACGAAAATCGGGCGCTGTACTCGCCTGCCACGCGGGATCTGTGTCCCAATGGGATGTCGCTTTCTCCGGACGCGGAAGCGTCGGATGCTCGTGACAAGCGGCATGAAGAACGACACCTGCGTATCCTACCCAATCGGGCTTGTCTGTAAAGTAGGGCGACTCTGCCCTTTCGTCCCATTCGAGTGGGGCGTTCATGTGCTTTGCCAGTCCAATCGACAATCCCTGCATCCATTGGCGAACTGCCTGGTTGATGACCGCTTCGTCGGTGATCTTGTCGGCTGGATCCGGATTAGCGCGGACTATCTGCACCCTCATGTCGGTTTCACGTGCGGTGCGTTGTAGGATCGTCTCCCAATCGCCCGCGTGGTATCGCGTCAACGAGCCGACGTAGATATCAAGTCCCATCTCTTTCTTCTCCTTTTCGCCTGACGCCGAGAAGATAGCACGCCACATCCGCTGACACAACAGAATCAACAAGGTATCCGGGGGCGGAGTACCCAGAAGCGATGTTTCTCCCTGCTCCTTGTATCTCCGCGGCAAAAATTACGGATGCGCATCTGCCCGCGGTCTGGGGGTTCACAGGGTGGGGCTGATGCGGTATGCTGGCCGCACGTACCTGGGCCAATGGGATGGCCGGTACGTGAAACCATGGTCGAACGTCGCGACACTGAAGGGAGACTGAGATGAGGAAGGCGCTTCTGGCATCCACGGGACTGGTTCTGGGGCTGAGCATCGTCTGCTTGGGGGCGAAACCATCCGCGGAGGTTCAAGTGACGGTTCAGCAGGTGGCGGAGCCGGCGGGCAAGACCACGGACTGGCCGATTCTAAAGAAGTATGATGAGGAGCATCTGGCCAAGATCGCCCTGCCGCTGGGCGGGATCGGGACCGGGACCGTGTCCCTGGGCGGCCGCGGCGACCTCCGGGACTGGGAGATCATGAACCGGCCCGCCAAAGGGTTCACCCCGATGCGGGGATCGTTTGGGCCGTTCTTCGCTATCTTCGTGAAAGACGCAAAGGGAGGGACACAGGCACGCGGCCTGGAGGGGCCGATTGACCTTTCCCTCTATGAGGACGCGAGTGGCAGTGCGGCGACGAACCATGGTCTGCCGCGCTTTCGGCGGTGCACCTTCGCGGCGGCGTATCCGCTCGGGCAGGTCATGCTTTCCGACCCGGATGTGCCGGTGGACGTGACGCTCCAAGCCTTCAATCCGCTGGTGCCGTGCGATCCGGAGACGAGCGGGATCCCGGTGGCCATCCTCAGGTATGCCGTACGGAATAGGACCAACCAGCCCTTGGAGGTGTCGATCTGCGGGACCATCCCCAATTTCATCGGCAACGACGGCTCCGGGCAGACCCGGGACCATAAAGGCAACCTCGTGGCCGCCGGCGGCAAGGCCAATCGCAACGAGTACCGCCAGGGCAAGGCCGTTAACGGCATTTTCATGTCCTCGCAGGGCGTTGAGCAAAGAGCCCCGCAATGGGGCACCATCGCCCTGACGACCACCGCGACGTCCGGGATCACGCACCGGATCGCCTGGCTTCCCGGCGGCTGGGGCAGCTCCGGATTGGATTTCTGGGACGATTTCAGCGCCGACGGCAGGCTCGACGAGCGCGAGCCCGTCAAAGAGGACATGCCGATGGCCTCGCTGGCGGTGACAGTACAGGTGCCGGCGAAGCAGGCGGTACCGGTGGTATTTCTCCTCACCTGGCACTTCCCCAACCGGATCACCTGGACGCCCAAGAACAACGACCAGGACCGGATCGGCAACTACTACACGACCGAGTACAAGGACGCCTGGGACGTCGCTGAAAAGGTCGCGCCGCAACTCGGCGAATTGGAGCGAAAGACGCTCGGCTTCGTGGTGCCCTTCTGCAACAGCAGTCTGCCCGACGTGGTGAAGGAGGCCGCCCTTTTCAATCTCAGCACGCTGCGGACCCAAACCTGTTTCCGCACGGAGGATGGTCGGTTCTACGGTTTCGAAGGCTGCGGCAACAAGGGCGGCTGCTGTCACGGCTCGTGCACGCACGTGTGGAACTATGAGCAGGCGACCGCATTCCTTTTCGGCGGCCTGGCCCGAATGATGCGGGAGGTGGAGTTCGCCCAAGCCACGGACGATGAGGGGCTGATGAGCTTTCGCGTGAATCTGCCGCTGGAGCGGGCGAAGGAGTTCCACAAAGCCGCCGCCGACGGCCAGATGGGCTGCATCATGAAGATGTACCGCGACTGGCAGCTTTCCGGCGACGACGAGATGCTCAAGACGCTGTGGCCGCACGTGAAGAAGGCTTGGAGCGTCAGCTGGATTCCGGGCGGCTGGGACGCGGACAAAGACGGTGTCATGGAGGGCTGCCAGCACAACACGATGGACGTGGAGTATTACGGCCCGAACCCGCAGATGGGCCTCTGGTACCTGGGGGCGCTCCGCGCCGCCGAGGAGATGGCCCGTCGGGTCGGGGACAACGAATTCGCCTCGACCTGCAAGGACCTCTTCGAGCGCGGCCGCCAGTGGATCGACGCCAACCTGTTCAACGGCGAGTATTACGAGCATCAGATTCGCCCGCCCAAGGATGAGTCGCAGATCGCCGCCAGTCTGTTGGTCGGGATGGGCGCCAAGGACCCGACCCACCCGGACTATCAGCTCGGGGCGGGCTGTCTGGTGGACCAGCTTGTGGGCCAGTATATGGCCCACGTCTGCAGCCTGGGCTACCTCGTGGACCAGAGCCACGTGCGGACCACGCTCGACAGTATCATGAAGTACAATTACCGGGCCAATCTCTACGGCCACTTCAACTGCATGCGCAGCTTCGCCTTGGGCGATGAGGCGGTGCTGCTCATGGCCGACTATCCCAAGGACCGGCCGAAGAATCCGTTCCCCTACTTCAGCGAGGTCATGACCGGGTTCGAGTATACCGCCGCCGTGGGCATGTTGTACGAGGGCCAGACCAAGCCGGGCCTTAAGTGCATCAAGAACGTCCGCGACCGCTACGATGGTCAGAAGCGCAGCCCCTTCGACGAGGCGGAGTGCGGCCACCACTATGCCCGGGCGATGGCCAGTTGGGCGGCGGTCCTGGCCCTGACCGGCTTCCAGTATTCCGGCGTGGACAAGGCCATGACCTTCGCGCCAAAGGCGGGCACGTACTTCTGGTCCAACGGCTACGCCTGGGGAAGCTGCTCCCTGAAGGGGACCCGCCGCGGCATGAGCATCGAGCTGGCGGTCCTGCACGGCCAGTTGACGTTATCGCAGTTTGCCCTGCGGGATTATGGCAGCATGCAGTTCAGGGAACCCCTGACCATCCCGGCCGGCTCCCGGGCCCAGTTCACCGTGGCGCGCACCAGGGCCGGCGGAGCATAGGAATTGATGATGGACCATTCCCGAACGATGTTCCCACGTCCACCGAGAACCCTGAAGACGGCGGTTCAGGAGAGTACACGCTACGCGCGGACCCGCCGCCAGTCCAGCATCCCAACAACCTCGCGTCCACTGCCGACGTTTGCCGGAGGCGGTTCATGGGCCGAACCCCTGTGGAAGACGGCCCATGGGCGGATGCCTCCGGAAGGAGTCTCATGGGCGGCTTCGCCTTCCAGATTCTCTCCGCCTCCGCTTGTGCCCGGTCTCTTCTGGTTCCGGGCACGCGTGATCTTACTCACAGACAGACCGACACGTCCGATTCAGCGGCTCCCTGTGCATGGAAAGGCCCCACCAGTCCCGCCCCCTGAACCGCCTCTTCTCTTCTCCCGCGTGGGGCACGGCCCTTTGTCCGTGGGAACTCACGGTCGAGGCCAGGCAGGCACCTTCTTCTCCCCGTGTTGTCACGTCCGCTGGGGGGGGAATTCCGGGGGCACCTTACTTCCTACGGTCCCAAATTGAGTATGCTGTCCCCCGATTCCCCCCTACCCGACACCTACAATTCTCCGGAAAGAGAAGAGGCGGTTCAGGGTGCGGGAATGTTGGGGCCTTTTCCGGCACAGGGAGCGGCTGAGTCGGATGCGTCGGTCCGTCCGTGAGTAAGATCACACGTGCCCGGAAGGAGAACAGACCGGGCACAAGCGGACGAGGCCGGAATCAAGAAGGCCCAGCCGCAGATCGAGACTGCTTCCGCAGGAGTCCGCCTGTGGGCCGTCTTCAAAAGGGGTTCGGCCCATGAACCGCCTCCGGAGAACCCCGGCAGTGGACGCGACGTTCATGGGATCCTGGACTGGCGGTGGGTACGTGCGTAGCGTGTACTCCCCTGAACCGCCCTTGTGGACAGGGGGGCGGGAGGGCCTGGAAGTGTGAGGGAACTATCGTCGTGTGCGCAGCAGGGAGGCTGTATGGTTGTCCTACACGTTCCGGTCGCGTCTTTCGCGTATTTCGCGGTTGAAAGGCAGTTCCCGGCGTATCCTCCGGCCTCCAGCCTACCGCCTCCATTCCCGGCCTTGCGCGCACCGTTTGTGCAACAGTTGAAAAGGCAAAACATCCTGCGTGCGAAAACTTCGTTATTCATTTGGGAGCAAGGAGTTGCGCGATTTTCGGGTGTTGTCTGCGCACAGAATTCCGGCACGATTCGTGCAACACGGCCCCTATATAGAGGGACAGTCTGCCCCGAGGCGGGGCCCCTCGGACTTATCATTTGGAAGCGGAAGGAAGAGATGTGAGGACGCGGATGAGTTGAATTGCGGGTTGCGGATTGAAGACAGAGTTGCAGCGGGACCGTCCCGCCTGCGACCTGCCGTACCGCGCCTGCGCGAACCTGTTGTACAAACGAACCCAATTGAGAGAAGTTTGAGGCGTGAAGTGCAAAACAAAGCCAATCTCGGGGGCGAGCGGCTGGGGGCAGGTCGTACAAACAAAGCCAATTCCGCGCTCCGGCCAAACCCGGGGCCGATCATGCGAAACAAACCCAATTCGGGGCAGCTCGACCGGTGCCCGGGCGGACCAATGGTGCGAAACAAAGCCAATTTCCGGCGGCGTGACAGAAAGGGTAAGTGCGTCGTGGGACAGGAGTTATGGTGAATAGAACATTCGATAGCCCCCGCACAAACAAAGCCAATCTCTCGATTGCGGATTGCGGATTTGGGATTGCGGATTATGCCAAACAAGACGCCCACGACAAAAGTCCCCAAGTCGGATTCCGACCTGCGTTGCCGGGCGAATATCAAGGATCGCTTCGGCTGGTCCCGACTTTTGTCGGGCGCGTCAAACAAACCCAATTCTCCGATTGCCGATTGCGGATTGTATATTGTGCGAGGCAAAGCCAATTCCCGGCTACATCGGGGCGACGAGGCTTGGCAGCGAGGGGCAAATGCGCAAAACGAACCCAATTGCCCGAAGCGGGGCACCGAGGCGGTGTCCCGCCGGGGCTCCGTGGGACGGGCGACGAGAGGCAAATGCGCGAAACGAACCCAATTTGCCCGGCGGGGCCGGGGGGCGTGGGGCGTGAGATGCTGTACAAACAAAGCCAATTTCCGCCGGAGCGAGAAGAAGGGCAAGTGCTTTACGGGAAAGGAGTTATGGTGAATAGCACATTCGATCAGCCCCGGCAGAACAAAGCCAATTTGCGCGGCGGAAGCCGTGGGCCAATCGTGCCAAACGAACCCAATTCTGGAGAAGTTTGAAGTTCGAGGTGTGAAGTGTGAAGTGTAGAACAAAGCCATTCTCGGGCGGCGAGCGGCTGGGGGCAGGTCGTACAAACAAAGCCAATTCCGCGCTCCGGCCAAAGCCGGGGCCGATTATGCAAAACGAACCCAATTCGCTGGACCCGAGTGTGCGAAACAAACCCAATCTCCAGCGGGACGTGGCCTGAGGGACGAGGGCGAGCGTGCGATTATGCCAAACAAAACCAAAGTTGGGCGAGCTGGGGTATCTGGGGGATGGCGCGTGGGCGGAGCCTGTTGCGTCAAACAAAGCCGATTGGGGAAAGAGTTTCAAGTTTGGAGGCTGTAGGGGCAGGCCCCCGTGCCTGCCCATCCGGAGGGCGGCCACGGGGGGCCGCCCCTACACAGTCTACACCTCAAACTCGGCCGAAGGCCGCTGCTTGCCAAGCGGGGCGACGGGCGGTAAGCTGACACCTCGAACAAGAGAATGGACCGACGGCGGCCTGGCTGACAGGAAACGGTCCGGCCGCGGACGCCGGCGGGCGCTTCACTCTGGAGATCATGCTATGATGCAACCGCGACGCGAGTTCCTGAAGATGGCTCTCGGGGTCTCGGCGACCCCGGTGCTGGGGACGCCCCGGCGCGGGCAAGATGCCCGCGCCACGCCAACCGGCGGACGCCTGCCGATTCGGTCCACCGGCAGCAAGATCAAGAGCATCGAGACGTTCACGAGCGGCGCGCTGAGCATTGTCCGGGTCCGCACCGACAGCGGCCAGGAAGGCTACGGCCAGATCGCGCCGTTCAACGCCGACATTTCGGCAACGGTCCTGCATCGCATGGTCGCCCCGAAGGTCCTGGGCAAGGATCCCGCGGCGCTCGATGCCATTTCCGATCGGTGCATCGAGGATAACTACAAGTTCCCGTGGTCGTTCATCTGCCGGGCTCTCGCCGGACTGGACACCGCTCTCTGGGACCTGCACGGCAAGACCGCGGGCAAGAGCGTCTGCGAGCTATTGGGCGGCCGGCCTCGACCTCTGCCGGTCTACGGGTCCAGTATGAGCCGCGACATCAAACCGGTGGACGAGGCCGCGCGACTCGCACGTCTGCGCGATGAGAAGGGATTTCGCGCGTTCAAGATCCGCGTGGGCAAGGTCTGCGGCCACGATGAGGACCAGTGGCCGGGGCGGACCGAAGAACTGGTACCGACCGTTCGCAAAGCCATCGGCAATGAGATCGCCCTGCTGGCCGACGGCAACAGTTGCTATACGGCCCCCAAAGCCATCGAAGTGGGAAAGATGCTGGGGCAGAATGGGGTCTGCCATTTCGAGGAACCTTGCCCGTACTGGGAGTTGGAGTGGACCGCGCAGGTGGCGGCGGCTCTCGATGTCCCGGTCGCCGGCGGGGAGCAGGACAACGATCTGGCCCAATGGCGACGCATGATCGCGATGCACGCGGTGGATATTGTGCAGCCGGACATCTGTTATGTCGGAGGCCTGACTCGGGCGCTGCGCGTGGCGGACATGGCAGCGCAGGCGGGTCTTCCCAGCGTGCCACATTCGGCCAATCTCTCGCTGGTGACGGTCTTCACGCTGCACCTGCAGGGGGCGATCAAGAATGCGGGACCCCATGTCGAGTTCTCCATCGAGCCTACCCGTTGGACCGATGACCTCTTCGAGCCGGCGCTGAAAGTAACAGATGGCAAGGTCCCCATCCCAAGCGGGCCCGGCTGGGGCGTAACCATCAGCAAAGACTGGCTCGCGAAGGCGGAACGCCAAGTCACCCAGAAAGCATAATGAGTCAAAGGAGGACACCAATGAAGAAGTATCGAATGCACATGTTGATCGTGGCAGGGATGGTAGGAGGTTGCATCATCATGGCCGCAGCGAAGCAGACCGGCGGGAAAGCGGAGTTCTCGCGCACCACGATCGATCTGGGTATGGTCGTCAGCGATGTCGAGAAGACGGCGAAGTTCTACACCGAAGCCATAGGCTTCAAAGAGTTGAGCGGCTTCGATGTCTCGGCCCAAATGGCCAATGATACCGGCCTGACCGACAATCGGCCCTTCAAAGTCCGCGTGTTCGTGCTGGGCGATGAGCCGGCCGCCACGAGGCTCAAGATCATGACCATTCCCGGCGCCAACTCGAAGAAGGTGGACAACCAGTACATCGGCTCGAGCTTGGGCTTCCGGTATCTGACGATCAATGTCGCCAACCTGACGCAGACGATGGCACGGCTCAAGAAGAACGGTGTCGCGCCCGTCAAAGAGCCCTACCAACTCGGCGGCAACAGTTACCTGGTCCTCGTCAAAGATCCGGACGGTAACACCGTCGAGCTGATCGGGCCGCAGCAATGATATGGCCATCTAAGCCTCTAATCCAGTGAGCCTTGCAGGGCTCACCCCCGCTGTCGGCGACGATGGCGGAGAAGGTCGCGGCCCTGCGCCGCTGAGCCAAAGGCCGGTGCATCCCGGCGGATTGACGGATCGGGGAAGGAGATTGCTGAATATGGCCAGGAAGTCAGGGATTGCTTATGCCATCATCGGCTTTATGGCGATTGTCCTTACGGGTTGCGTGGAGCGGAGACTGACCATCAACACCGAGCCTCCGGGGGCGATGGTTGTCTTGAACGACCAGGAGATCGGCACTTCGCCCGTGACGGTCTCCTTCAACTGGTACGGCGACTACTGGGTCCGCGCCAGCAAGAACGGCTACGAGATGCTCAACACCCACCGCAAACTCAGGGCCCCTCTCCACGACTACTTCCCGTTCGACTTCATCACCGAAGTCCTCTACCCCGGCCGGATTGTCAACGCCTACGAGTGGACCTTCGCCCTGGCGCCCCAGGAGTACCCTACGCGCGAGCAGCTCATCGAGAACGGCGAGTCCCTGCGGAGCCAGCTCGAGCGGTAGTGAGAATTACTGCGTCAACCGAGATTGCGGCGGTACCAGTCGATGGATTTCTCCAGGCCCTCGCGAAAGAGCGTGACGGGCTCAAAACCGATCAGCTTCCTGGCGGCGGTGATGTCGGCGAGGGAGTGCTTGACATCGCCGGGGCGGGCGGGCGCGTAGACGGGCTTGACGTTCCTGCCCAAAAGGCGATTGATCATGCCGATAATGGCGTTGACCGTCACAGCCTCGCCGCAGGCGATGTTGATGACCTCGCCGTGCGTCTCCTGGGCCCGGGCGGCCAGCAGGTTGGCCTGCACCACGTTGTCCACATAAGTGAAGTCGCGGCTCTGCTCGCCGTCGCCGTAGATGGTGGGCGGCTGGTCCCGCAGGAGGGCCGTCACGAAGGCGGGGATGGCGGCCGCATATTGACTGGCGGGGTCCTGATGCGGTCCGAAGACGTTGAAATAGCGCAGAGCGATCGTCTGCAAACCGAAGACTTTCGAGAACACGGAGCAATAGTACTCGCCGACGAGCTTACCGACGGCGTAGGGCGACAAAGGGTTGGGGGCCATCGCTTCGACCTTGGGCAAGGTGGGCGTATCGCCGTAGGCGGAAGAACTGGCCGCATAGACAAAGCGCTTCACCCGGGCGTCCCGCGCGGCCAACAGCAGCGTGAAGGTGGCATCGACGCAGTGCTGATGAGTAGCCGCGGGATCGTCCACGCTCCGCGGCACCGACGGCAGCGCCCCTTCGTGCAGGACAACGTCGATCCCCTGGACGACGGAGCGGGCCACCTCCGGCACGCCCATGTCGGCCTCGACGAACTCGATCTGGTCCAGGATCGGCGCGAGATTGGCACGTTTGCCCGTCAGCAGGTTATCGACGACCCGAACGAAGCATCCCTCGCTCACCAGCCGCCGGCAGATATTCGAGCCGATGAATCCGGCTCCCCCCGTTACCAGAAATCGTTCCATGCAAAAGCCCTCGGAATTTGCCATTTACGATAGACCGCTTTCGGTCGCGGCGTGGCAGCGATCCTAAAACCTAATGCGCAAATAGTAAATAGTAAATCTCCCTACGCTCGCTGCGGCTTGAGATAGCGGCGGTAGGCGCGGAACTGCTGGCGGAAATAGCCGCCCTTCATGGCCTCGGCGCCGAACAGGACACAGCCCACGATCCGGGCACCCACTTCTTCGAACTCGAAGATGGTCCGCCGGGCCATCCCCCAGCGGGTCAGGGTGGCGTGGAACACCAGGAGCGTCGCATCAGCCAGCCGCGCCAGCATCTTCACGTCGCTGACCAGCAGAACGGGCGGGCTGTCGATGATCACGCGGTCATATCGCTCGGCAACGGTCTCGACCAATTCCTCCAGGCGCGGGCCGGCCAGCAGCTCCGCCGGGTTCGGCACCGGCGAGCCGGCGTCGATGAGGTCCAAACCGGCCACGGCGCTGGGCCGCATGGCTTCCTGGTACGTGCACTTTCCCATCAGGAGATCCGTCAGTCCGACCCCTCGATCCTGGCGCGACGGGTCCGGCGGGAAGACGAGGTGCAGGCTGGGCTGCCGCAGATTCGCGTCGATCAGCAGCACCCGCTCGTACTTGGCCGCAAACGCCGCGGCCAGATTGCAGGCCAAGGAGGTCTTGCCGTCCCCGGGCTGGCCGCTGGCGACCAGCAGGGTGGTGAAAGGTCCGCCGGCCGACAATTCCAGGTTGGTCCGGCACCGGCGGTAGCTTTCTCCCAACAGCGAATAGGGCGCTTCGCGCACCACATCGCACAAGTCGATATCGGCTACCGCGCGGTCTTCACAGGCCTCCGGGATAACCCCCAGCAGAGGAACGTGAAGGAGTCGCTGCACATCCCGCGGCGTCCGCACGAAGTCGTTGAGCATCTCGACGAGCAGCGCCAGGGAGAATCCGAGGATCCAGCCGAGCAGGGTCCCGCCCGGCGCCCAAAGGAAGATGCTGCGCGAGAGCACCATCTCCAGGGGCTCCGGCGCCGGGCCGAGCGATTGCACCTTGGGCGTCTGAGGGTTCTCCAACAGGATGCGGTACTTCTCGATTTGCGTCCGGATCTGGTTGAGGGTCTCGATGCGCTCCTCCCGCACCTTCTGAATCCGCTCGTATTCGCGGCGGGTCTCGTCCAGCCGCTTCTGTTCCTCCAGGGCGGCAGCGTACCGCTTCTTCTGCTCTTCCAAGGCGGCGGTGCGCTGCTTCTGCAGTTCCGCGAGCCGCTCCTCCAAAACCCGCAGTTTGTCGCGTGCGTTCTGGAGGTTGGCGTGGGCATCCTGGAGGTAGGCCCGCCGGGTCTGCTCGGTGATCACCAGCCGGCGTTCTTCTGTCTTTTTCCTGATCTCGTCGATTTGCTCTTGCGTCTGGCGGACCACTCGATGGGTCTCGCCGAACTTCGTCAACTGGCCCGACAATTGGGCCTCGAGCACGGCCAACTGTTGGGCCAGGGTGACCAGCACCGGGTCGC
Organism: Planctomycetota bacterium; assembly: GCA_023481165.1. Lineage (GTDB taxonomy): Bacteria > Planctomycetota > Phycisphaerae > Sedimentisphaerales > Anaerobacaceae > PLanc-01. Next base: position 12,229 of record JAMCWO010000257.1, read on the forward strand.
CCTCGAGGGCGTGCTGGATCTGTTCCGTGAGCGGGCCTTCGGCCAACTGCCGCAGGTTGCCGATGTCTGCTTGAAGCTGCTTGATGTCCAGGCTCAGATTGCTCTCCTGGCTCTCGAGATCATCCAGGCGCAGCGTGATCGTATGCTGGAGATAGGGTCCGGTCGGCCGCTCCAGGTCGGTGGTCCCGCTGCGCCGGGTCACATTCTGCAGGTCCGCCTCGCTTTGCCGGATTTCCTGCTCCACGCCGCTTTGCCGCTGGGTCGCGTCGGCGAGCTTCTGCCGGACATCCGCCCCTTCGATCTGGCGGTGCTGGCGGAGGAACAGGTTGACTATTTGATTGACGATCAGGGCGGCCTCGCCGGGGCTGGCGCACGTCATCGAGACCACGATGTGTTCCGCCTCGCGGTGCGCCAAAGCAGTCAGATGCCGATCCAGGCACTGGATCGCTCGGGCGATATCCACTCCGCCGTTGGTCTTTTCGCGGTACCATTTCGTCCGGCGAATCTCCTCCCTCTGCAGGAGTTGCTGGAGCGTGCTCGGGCTCTTCATCTGGTTGGCCAGCGCGGCACGATGGCGGTAGCGGACATCCTGCTGCGCCGGGGCGACGCCGATATCCATCGGGTCCGTGGCGATTGGAGGCAGGACCTCGATCATGGTCTCGGCCCGATAGAGGGGCAGGTAGCGCCGGACCAGGTACCAGCCGCCCGTTCCCATCGTACTACCGATGACGGTCACGAAAACAATGAGCCAGAGATGTCGCCGCAACATGCCCAAGGCCTCCCTCGGCGTCAGGACGTCCCCGAGGCGCAGCGGCGCTGCGGGCTCGGAAGCTCCTTTCGTCCCCGGTGCTCTCGGCATCCTGCCGGCGGCCGCCGCGTTGCCCTTGATCATGTTGCTCTCCGATCGTCACCCTACGGCATCAGCCGCTCGACGGCCGCCTTGATCCGCCGCGGGGCGGCCTCGGACATGGCGGTCTCCCCCACTTCCAGCGCGCGACGATAAGCGTCCAGAGCCTTCTCCCCTTCCCCCCATGCTTCATTCACCAGGCCCAGATGCCTATAGAGTTCCATCGGTGCCTTCCCCGGGTCCGGGTTCGGGTCCCCACCGGCTTTGTTTCGCCGGTGGGAGCCCTTCCCACACGCAATAGATCGCGTTGGGAGTCCCCTTCATGTTTCTGAACCGCTGCCGCCATCCTGGCGAACTCCAGCGCCTCGGCGAGTTTCTCATCGTTCTGGC